>JAZSOV010000110.1:0-6832 GCA_045537095.1 Alistipes sp. | reverse complement strand
ATGGCGTTGGAGGCACTCAATATCGACTCGCGCGGTTTGGATATGATGGTCAACAAGATTCTCTCGTCCATTATTGCGTAGTTCTACGGTGGCCCGGTAGGCTTGAATACTATTGCTACGGCTGTGAGCGAAGATGCCGGCACTATCGAGGAGGTCTATGAGCCATTCCTCATCAAGGAGGGCTTCTTGAAGCGCACACCGCGAGGTCGAGAGGTTACCGAGTTGGCATACAAACACTTGGGCTTGACGCAACCCGAAAGAGAGGGAGAATTATTCTAACGGATTATGTTGAAAGGACTTCTATTTGATATGGACGGTACGCTGGTGGATAATCTGGCGTACCACTTTTTGGCATTTGAGGAGTATGCCAAGCGAATGGGCTTTACGCTGTCGGAGCCTTTGTCGTTGAAACACAATGGAATGCACAGCAATGAGATATTCAAAATATTGGTAGGCGAAGCAATTGTTGCCGAGTATGGTGCCGAGCGATTGAATCAAGAGAAGGAGGCGGTCTATCGCGAGATATATCGCCCGAACTTGAAGCCTGTGGCAGGTGTTGTGGAGTTTATCCGACAAGCTAAGCAGGCCGGTTTGAGGTGCGCTATCGGCTCGGCAGGATGTCGCGAGAATGTGGAGTTTATAGTCGAAGCGTTGGGTATCGAGGATTGTATAGATGCCTCGATTAGCGGTAGCGATGTTACACACGGAAAGCCTCACCCCGAAATCTTCTCAAAAGCGGTTGAGAGATTGGGGCTAAACCCTGATGAGTGTATCGTATTTGAGGATGCGATAAACGGTATCATTTCGGGCATTGCTGCAGGCTGTAAATGCTATGGTATTACAACTACAGCCACGGCTGAGGAGCTGACAAAGGCGGGTGCTTTGGTATGCGCCGAGGATTTTACAAAAATCGCAATAGACAAGCTAAACTTCTTGTTTAGGTAATTTAGTGTAATAAAAACAATAAGAGAGGGTTACACCCTCTCTTATTTTGTGTTTAGAAGCTGTATTTTGCCAATACATTTATACGGTTGGAGTGCGCCTTTGTCCCATCCATATTCTTGCGATGTCCGTAGAGATACTCGGCAGCCAAGACAAAGCGCGGTGTCAAGTTGTAGAATATATTTCCGAAGATATATTGTCCTTGCTTGTACATATTATCGCTGTATACTCCATTCTTCTTGCGCACCGTAACGGCCGAGTAACCTCCCGATACAAAGAGATTCGGAAGGATGTTTATCTGTGCAGCTGCCTGCCATCCGAACATTGGTGTTGTCTGTACACGAGTCGGGTCGTCAGGTCGTGGCGTAAAGTCGAGTCCTGAACCCATCAGATCGTTGATATAGCGCGAGATACCCTCGCCATAGATGCCATTCATAAACAACTCCAAATACTTGGTTATATGGATGTTACCGCTAAATTGTACGCCCCATCCGAAGAGGTCGTCTTCGCCATTGCGAGCGTTGTTGTAGAGGTACATATCGCGGAATACTGCCGATGCACGGATGTGGCTGTCGCGGTTTTTGCCCCACGAGTATTGGAAGTAAACCGGAAAGTCGGGTACACGCTGCGGAATAGCCGATAAGGTTTCGCCGTATGTTCCCGATACGCTCGGCATCTCGGCTGCGGCACCTACTGTCAAGTGGTCTTTGAGGAAGGAGTACTCGTAGCGAATCATCGTAGCGAAGCGGAAGTTGTAGGCGTTAGGGCCTTGGAAGTCGATGGTTGTAGGTGCGGCTGTGAGGTCGCAGAAGGTTGAAACATCGCGACCAACGGTCAAACCAAGCATCTGCACATAGCCTGAACGAATACGAGGGGTGTAGCTGCCCGTAGTTCCACCTCGGAAGTCCACATCCATAAATACATGTACCTGTCCGAGTTTCTTTGTGTTGGCAATGCCGCGAATGAAAATGCGCGATGTGGTAGCATCCATACGCAACTCCTGTTTGTCGGCAGGTGTGCTCAACATAGGGATATTGTATGGTACCATATCCATATTATTCACGGTGCGATCGAAGGTGTATGCGGCACGCAGAGCCACATCGCCACCAATGGCAAAGGAGAAGGTGTTGCGCTTGTCGGCAAAGATTGCAGAAGGCATCTGTACCTGCTGCGTACCCTCGCGAGTGGCGTTTTTGTGGTCCTCGATAGCCGCCTTTACAGCTGCATTTTTTATCATCATATCCTGCTGGTTGCACCCTTGCGGTAGGCAGGTTATAGTATCTCGCTCGCTAACCGAGATGATGTAGACGGTAGGCTCGGCTCCGCCATGATGGTATCGCTCTACGCGATGATGTTGTGCTGTGGCAGAGATTGCGATCGCCATAGCTCCGATAATGAGTAAAATTTTTTTCATACCATTTTTGTTTTAAGTTACGCACTTCAAGGGTGCAAACCTTGTGCCACTACACCATCTCCTCCTCGCATTCAACCTCTTTTTCGAGATTATCATGCCAGCGTAGCGAGGCGTGCGAGCCATCGCAGTAGGGCTTATTTGCCGACTCTCCGCAGCGACACAGGACAGTGCGGTTGCGTATCTCGTAGGAGGTTCCATCTTCGCGAGCTATGCGTATGCCACCACGCACCCACAATCCTCCGCTTACATGCAAGGCATCATCCTCGATAAGGCCGAGACTCGGCTCGTAGTGACGCTCGAAGGGGAGGTCGGAACCATTTCCCCAAATCATCAATCGGCCACTCGGACACATCGAGGCTTGGCGTATGGCTTGGCGGCGTGCGGTGTCGTCAAAGGAGGTCTCGGCAGCGGCCCATACTCCCCCACCTGCATCGCAAAATCGTGCAAAGACGCAATATTTAGGATTGTCGGTGAGCGTAACCTCCTCGCCGGAAGTTATCTCGATATCGTCTAAAAGAGCTTCGGGATGTGCGGTCAGCTTCGGCTTCCACTTGTGCGAGTGGTGTGAGCCATCGCAGTATGGTTTGTTTTTTGAAGCTCCACAGCGGCATAGCGAGGTCGGCTCCTTCTCGGTAGAAAAGTGCCTACCCTCTTCGAATGTCCAGCTCTCACCTAACTCGTTGGGTACGATGTGTTGTGTGGCTAATGGTGGCTGTCCGTATACCAAATATGGCCCTTTGCTGCTTACGACAATCTTGTATTCGGGAGCAGCCGGAGTGCTTCCTCTCTCTATTTTTTGCTTTACCATAGTAATAAGTGATGTTGATTTTCGTTTCTTTATCGGGCAATAATTGTTCCTAAACGAAATAAGATGGTTGGTAATTACTAACTTTTTTGTATATTTGCCGATTGTAAAGAGTTCTGAATATGAGAAGTGTGAAATTTATAGTTTTGGCGTTGCTGTCGTTTATGACGCTCGCCTCGTGCAATAAGGATGTAAGCGCAAGACTTGAGTTGAGTCGTACCTCGCTCTATTTTTCATCGTGGGAGGACTCTCCGCAGATTATCTCTTATGCGGAGTACGATGCCGAGTATGTTGCGGTCGGTTCTATTACCGTGGGTTGGGATGCAACGCTCGATCCTGTTTCGCGTAAGATTATAGTTACTCCGATAGGCACAACCGAGGATGGAACATCCAATGATGACCTCTCGAAAGAGGGATATATGGTTGTGAATGCGCTGAACAAGGAGAATAAGGCTACCAGCTATAATGTCTATCTCTACATCTGCGACACTAAGTCGCTCGATAGCGATGGAGCAGCCAACTGCTATGTGGTAACTGCACCTACAACAAACTATACATTCGATGCCATGCATCGTCCCGATGGTTCGGAGCTTGCAACAAAGAGTGTTAAGTTGTTGTGGCAGAGCAATGCTGGTGTGGTTAAAAATGTAAGTTTAGTGAATGGTAGAGCGACCTTCTATGTACCTTCTGCCGCAGATGACACCACCAGACTGGTCGATACTAATGGCGTGATTGCAGCCTACGATGGTTCGGGCAATATTATTTGGAGCTGGCACATTTGGGCTGTGAACGAAGATCCTTTTGCTGAGGTCGATGTCTACTACAACAACAAGGTCTTTATGCGCAAGAATCTTGGAGCATTCATCAATGCCAATGGTTCGGCCGATGAGCAGAAGATATTGGATTCGTATGGTATGTTCTACCAATGGGGCCGTAAGGATCCATTCCCACGCCCATACTTCTTTGATGCTTCGGGAGCAGAGAGCGAGGGCTTATTTGACGAAAACGATACCTACTATACTGAGAAATTTGTGGCTCGCACATCTAATAATGGAACTCTGAAATATTCGATCGAGAACCCTATGCAGTATATCTACAATGCAGAACATAGCGAATATAAAGGAGATAGAGGTGCAGGAGTAGGTGATTGGATGGTTTCGGCTGATGATAATTTGTGGAGCGATGACAAGAAGAGTCTCTACGATCCATGCCCTGCCGGTTGGCGCGTTCCTACGGCAGATGATTTGTCGGTATTGTATTTGTCGGATATTGAGGATAATACCCCTCTCGAAACGGCCAAAAAGAGATATGGCTGGAATTTGTCGGACGGCAAGGCAACATACTTCTATTCGGCTTGTGGTCGCCGCCGCTATACTGACGGAAAGGTCGAGAATATGAACTATAACGACAGCTCCTACCCTACACAACCACAACCTTGGGAGGGACACTATTGGAGTTCTACCGCAGTGGCAGATGGAATGGCAATATCGCTCTACTTTGATTTGACAACCACCCGTGTCAATCGCTTTGTGGTCAATAAACCTCGATTTAGAGCAAACGGAATGCAAGTGCGATGCGTTAAAGAGTAATAAAAAGGCAACCTTCGGGTTGCTTTTTTAATTAGTGAGTAGTGAGGAGAGAGTGGTGGGTAGTTAAAATAATTCTCGATTAAAACCGAAGGGCTTGCATTTGCTGCAAGCCCTTCGGTTTTTGTTATGCCTATGTATATATCTTTTTTATAGTCATAAAAACCTTAATTGTTTGTAGGATTTTACTTTACTTTTGGTTTTTCCGCCAAGTGGCTTATGCCTGTAAACTCGGTAAGACCTGTACGCAGACCATAGACATAATCATAACAATTTGTCGATGTCAGCTCACTCCAAGTAGGGGTAACAACACCATCAACAACAGTTGCAGTTGTAGCAATCTTACCACCAATCTGAACATTTTCAACCGCAGTAAATGTTGCAGGGTTACCAGAAAACATTCCTACCAATGGGAACGAAGTAAATGTATAGCTATCGCCACTCTTGGTAATAGTATAAGCCTCTATATTGCAATAGCACTGGATATTCTTCATTGCTTTATCATAGCCATAAGCTACAATGCCCCCAACTCTGACATTATTTTTAGATGAACCAGTAGAATATTTCTCGGTAAATGCACCATACGCCTTAATATTACCAGTATTAATAACAGAAGTCAAGGCCAAAGAGGTACTCAGTCGTCCCCATATACCACCAATGTCAAGATGAGCATTTGCCAAACCCTTAAACTCGATATCGCCAGTATTAACTATATATCCAGTGTCCGTATTTTCATCAACAAGGCTTGGTCCATCATTATGATTGTATCCAGCAACTCCTCCGATTCGAACTACCTTAGCAGCATCAACAGTATCACTCATAGTCAATTTACCATTATTTACAAGTTTGCCACCTTTGCTAAATTTATATGCAGTATTCTCGGAAGAACCAACGACACCTGCAAGGAATACCTGCTCGCCATACGAAGAGCCATTAATGCTAACGGCAGCATTGTTGGTAACAGTTGCACCTTCAATGAATACACCATTGCTAGTATTCTTAGTATTAGTGTTTGCATATCCGATTATACCTCCAACTGCTGTTCTGTTGGTTGAGTTACCATTAACTGAAATTACACCTTTGGCTGTATTTTCAACACTATTCTTGAAGGTTACTTTGCACTCTGATATACACTCGCCAAACAAACCTCCAACAAAAGTATATCCAGTTACATTTCCATTGATAGTAATTGGCGCATCGTTCTTTACAGGGCCTTCAAAAATGAAGTTATTGTATGGATTGGAATTTCCAACAATACCTCCAACCATTGTATCGCCGTCGCAAGTACCTTCAACCTTAATGATTCCAGTGTTAGTGGTATTATTTGTAAAAGTAAGAGTCTTTGGAGATGATTCGTCACCTTTTATATATCCCATTATACCACCAATATAGCCACCTCTTGTATTGGCATTGATTGTAATATTACCGCTATTGCTGCAATTGTTGAATGTAGCTACAGCACCTGCACCATAGTATGCGCCGACCAAACCTCCAAAATTCACTCTAACGACGCTTTGAATTCCCTCGGCATAGGTTATATTACCCTTGTTATGGCAGTTGTCAAACGAAACAAATAGACCATTTGCAGTATTTGCATAAGCAACAAAACCTGCTGCAGCACCATATCGGCTCCCGGTATCACTCTCCGATACAAACTTCTTGATATCGAAGTTTGCATAGTTTGTACAATCCTTGAATGCTACGCCATATGCATATCCGATAAATGCGCCTGAAGATGCATTCGAGAAACTATTTGAAGTAGCAGGAACATACTCCTTGCAGTCGATGGTGATTGTACCGCTAACTGTACAGTTCTCAACAACCGGTGCATTGGTTGTTGCAATAACTTTGCGTGCAAGAACTCCGAAGAGAGGATTTTCGGTCTCCTCGATTGAGGTATTCATATGCAAGCCCTTGAACGATGCAGCTGTAATATTAAACAACGGTCCTGGGAAGTTCTTGATAGCAAAGCCGTTACCATATACGGTTCCCTTGTAGTTAGGCGCAGTAATATTTGAGTTGTTGCCCTGGAATACTATAGCATTCGGATCGATGACGACGTCATTAACAACAACTGCATTCTTG
>JAZSOV010000070.1:0-4759 GCA_045537095.1 Alistipes sp. | reverse complement strand
CTCGATACTCTCGAATGATGTTCCGAGAATCTCGACGCCACACTCCTCCAATACGCCCTTCTTTGCGAGCTGTACTGCGAGGTTAAGACCTGTCTGACCTCCCAAGCCCGGAACGATAGCGTCTGGACGCTCATAGCGAATAATCTTTGCGACATACTCCAACTTCAAAGGCTCCATATAGACCTTATCCGCGATAAATGTGTCGGTCATAATGGTTGCGGGGTTCGAGTTTACGAGGATAACCTCATAACCCTCCTCTTTCAACGCAAGACAAGCCTGTGTACCTGCATAATCGAACTCGGCAGCCTGACCAATTACAATTGGACCGGAGCCGATAACCATAACCTTCTTTATATCTGTTCTCTTAGGCATTGTGATTCTCCTCCATCAGTTTAATGAATTTATCGAAAAGATATGCGCTGTCTTGCGCTCCCGGAGCCGACTCCGGATTGTATTGTACCGAGAATACGCTCTCCTGCTTGCATTCGACACCCTCTACCGTATTGTTGATTACGCTGCGATGGGTAACTGCAAGTGGAGTATTCTCCAACGACTTCTCATTGACGAAATAGAGCGAGCCCTGCGCCGTAATCTCGATTTTTCCACTCTCCAAGTTGCGTACAGGATGACCACCGCCACGATGAACACCCTCAATTGGCGACACCTCTGCGCCATAAGCCAAGGTGATAAGCTGATGACCAAGTCCTACGCCAAAGATTGGCAACTTGCCACGTAGCGTCTTGATTAACTCCACAACGGTAGGCACATCTGCCGGAGCACCTGGGCCATTCGATACGAGAATGCCGTGTGGATTAAATGCCAAAATCTCCTCTGCCGAGGTGTTAAATGGCACGATTACCACATTGCAACCGCGCTTGTTGAGCATACGCACCAAGTTTAACTTCGCACCGCAATCTACCAACACTACATCGTAGAGGTGATTTGGTGTGCGCGAATACCAACGCTTCTTGCAACTTACGCGCTCCACAGCATTGTGATCCTCAGGTGTCGATGCGATAAGTTTCAAAGCCTCCTCATTCGACATCGTAGCTGGAACGATAGCTGCACGGCAGCTCTTCGAATCGCGGATTATGCGGGTAAGCATTCTTGTATCTATACCGCTAATGCCCGGAATGGAATACTCCTCCATAATCTCCGAGATGGTCTTTGTGTAGCGGAAGTTGCTCGGTGTCTCGCAATCCTCGCGAACTACCAAGCCTCCGATTGTGAGGTTTCTCGCCTCGAAATCCTCGTCTGTAATACCATAGTTGCCGATTGTCGGATAGGTCATCACAACAATCTGATTAGTACAGGCAGGATTTGATAAAATCTCCTGATAGCCGGCCATAGAGGTATTGAATACAATCTCGCATACCGCCTGTGTGTCGGCACCGAAACCGTAACCATAGAACTCCTGGCCACTCTCCAAAACTAATTTTTTGTTGGGTTGTTTCATCTGTTCTATATTTTGTTGTTATTTGTTTTCTATCCAAACCTTTTCGCCATTGAAGAGTGTCAGCACGCATCTTCCGTATACCTCCTCGCCTTCAAATGGCGTAGCCTTACCCATCGACAAAAACTCGTTAGTGTCAATTGTATAAGGCTTTGTAATGTCAAAAATTGCAATATCAGCCCTCTCGCCAACTTTTAATGCTCCACCAAGGCGGAAAATGCGGCGAGGATTTTCGGACATCAGTGCAATAAGTTTTTCAATCGTAATAACACCCTTGCGTACAAGGTGTGTGTAGCATATCGCAAATGAGGTTTCGATACCAACAATACCCATTGCACTACCCTTCAAGCCTCGTGATTTTTCCTCAGCAGTATGCGGCGCGTGGTCGGTGGCAATAACCTCAATTGTACCATCTTTTATACCCTCAATAAGTGCGGCTCTATCCTCCGCAGCTCGCAACGGCGGATTCATCTTGAAGCGTCCCTCCTCTTTGAGGTCTTGGTCGCACAAAACGAGGTAGTGAGGTGCCGTTTCGCAAGATATGTGGTTGCAATGCTGCTTTGCCTCACGGATAATCTCAACACTCTCTTTTGTCGAGATATGGCATACATGATAGCGACAACCCTCCTCCTCTGCGAGTTTTACATCACGCTTGATAGGCCCCCACTCGCTCTCCGAGCAGATACCCTTGTGTCCGTGCTGACGAGCGTACTCGCCATCGTGAATATATCCCGCGTGCAATAATGAATCATCTTCGCAATGCGCTGCAATAATGCCATCTACCGCTGCAATTCGTTGCATCGCCTCGCGCATCAACTTCTCGGTCTGTATTCCGTTTCCGTCATCGGAATAACCCACCGACAATGGTCGCAAAGCCTCAATCTCTGCTAACTCGTGTCTTGCGCGCTCCTTCGAGATAGTCGCAAAAGGGCGTACATCAATCACCGCCTGCTCGTCAATCATCTGCTGCTCGACAGCAATGGTTTCGGGTGCATCGGGTGCAGGTTGCAGGTTCGGCATCGAGCATACGGTGGTAACTCCACCATGTGACGCAGCGCGTGTTCCCGTAGTTATTGTCTCCTTTGCCGAGTAGCCCGGCTCGCGTAGGTGAACATGTACATCGGCCAAGCCGTAAGTAACAACACACCCCTCGGCATTAAATACTTCGGTGCGTGCATCAACTGCAAGCAATTCTCCTATCGCCTTGATTTTACCATCGGCAACAAGGATATCGCCCTTCCAACTTTTCCCCTCTGCAACGAGAGTTCCTCCCTTGATAAGTAGCTCAGCCATTACTTACAATACAAAACAGGCGACCAAACAGGCCGCCCGATAACAGTTAATTCGTCAAAATAGTAATAGAGTAAATTGCAGAAAAATTCGACAATGAAGGCTGTGGGGCGACTTGTGCGCTCGTGTAGCCCTTTGTCGGACAATACTTTATGTCAAGTAGAGCTATTTGTTTCATCTCTATCACTTATATTTGGGTGCAAAAATAACTATTTTTAGCGAAATTTACAAAGTAAATACTCAAAAAATGTTTTATCGCGGTAAAATTTTGACTCCGAGTTTTGCGTAGGCCCTTTCAGCTTTCGCCAAGGCATCTTCAATCGAAACTCCCGTAGCCAAAATCACACCGAAACGACGATGTCCGACCACCTCAGGTTTTCCGAAAATTCTCATCTGAACGCCCTCCTCTTCGAGAACCTTTTCGATATTCTCGAACTCAACTTTGTCGGTGTCGCCCTCCACCACAATAGCCTTTGATGCACTCGGTGCGATAAAGCGAACAGTCGGAATTGGCAAACCCAACACTGCGCGAGCGTGAAGTGCAAACTCCGACAAATCTTGCGATGCCATAGTTACCATTCCGGTATCGTGCGGACGAGGCGAAACTTCGCTAAAAATAACCTCATCACCCTTGATAAACATCTCGACACCGAAGATTCCGTAACCGCCTAACGCATCGGTAATTGTACGCGCTACCTCATGTGCTTTCTCGCGCGCCTTTTCGCTCATTGGCTGTGGTTGCCACGACTCACGATAGTCGCCATCTACCTGATGGTGACCGATAGGCTCCAACAGTGTTGTACCGCCAATATGGCGCACCGTCAAGAGTGTAATTTCGTAGTCGAAATCGACAAATCGCTCCACAATAACGCGACCTGCACCGGCACGGCCACCCTCCTGCGCAATCTGCCAAGCCTTGTCGATATCAGCCTCGCACTTGATTGTCGATTGCCCGTGTCCCGATGAGCTCATAATCGGCTTCACAACGCAAGGGATACCAATCTCTGCTACCGCTTGCTCAAATTCCTCTCGGTTATCTGCAAAACGATATTCGGTAGTCTTTAAACCACACTCCTCGGCAGCCAAACGGCGAATACCCTCACGGTTCATCGTAAGCCATACGGCATTTGCAGTAGGCGCTACGCGATAACCCTCTTTTTCGAGTTCTACAAGCACAGGAGTTGCAATTGCCTCCACTTCCGGAATGATAATATCGGGCTTCTCGGTCTCGATAATCTCGCGCAGACGCTCTCCGTCAAGCATTGAGAGTACATAACTGCGATGTGCCACCTGCATAGCAGGAGCATTTTCGTAGCGGTCAAGTGCTATAACCTCTACGCCAAATCGTTGCAACTCAATAGCAACCTCCTTGCCCAATTCGCCTGAACCACAAAGAAGAGCCTTTTTTGCCACCTTTGTAAGTGGAGTTCCGATTTTCATATCTTATCAAAAAAATATATTAGCGAATAATAGTCTCTGCACGATCCGGACCTACCGAGATAATCTTGATAGGCACTCCGGTCTCTCGTTCAATAAATTCCACATACTCCTTGAACTCCACAGGGAAATCCTCGTAGTTGCGAACATTGCAGATATCGCAGTTCCAACCCTTGAACTCCTTGTAGATAGGCACGATATCGTCTGTGCACTCGTAAGGGAAGTAGTCCAACTGCTTGCCGTCCAACTCGTAACCAACAGCGACCTTGATAGTAGCAAACTCATTCAAGACATCGCTCTTCATCATAATCAACTCGGTAACACCGTTCATCATAACGGTATATTTCAACGCTACCAAGTCCAACCAACCGCAACGGCGAGGACGACCTGTTGTAGCACCGAACTCGTTACCAATCTGGCGCAAAGTCTCGCCCGTAGTGTCGAACAGCTCTGTTGGGAACGGACCGCTACCAACACGAGTACAGTATGCCTTGAAGATACCATATACATTGCCGATACGTGTCGGAGCAACGCCCAAGCCACTACATACGCCCGAGCAGAGCGTATTCGAAGATGTTA
>JAZSOV010000006.1:0-2282 GCA_045537095.1 Alistipes sp. | reverse complement strand
CACACTCGCTACGGTGGCTCTGTTCGACTTCTTGAAATTTCCGCTTGGAGAAGGGGCTTTGATATTCGGTATGGTCTATAACTTCCTGCCGTTTATGATTTACCCAATCTACAACACCCTCAAAAAGATGGACCACTCGCTTATTGAGGCTGCCGAGGACTTGGGTGCAACACCTATGGAGGTATTCGGCAAGGTTACGATACCGCTTTCGATGCCGGGTGTGATGTCGGGTATAATGATGGTCTTTATGCCTACAATCTCGACCTTTGCGATTGCCGAGTTGCTTACGATGAACAATGTAAAACTGTTTGGTACAACCATACAGGAGAACATCAATAACGGAATGTGGAACTATGGCGCAGCGTTGTCGCTTATTATGCTGGTAATCATCGGCATAACATCGCTCTTCTCCGATGGCGATGAGCAGACGGACAGCGAAAGCCTGATCTAAAATGGGGGAGGGTAAGAAGATGAAGAAATTTTTCGCACAACTCTATTTGTGGATTTTGCTGGCGTTGCTCTATGCACCTATAATTATTATCGCCATATTCTCATTCACCGAGTCGAAGGTTTTGGGTAACTGGACAGGTTTTTCGACCAAACTCTACACCTCGCTATTCACCGGATGGGCGCACCACTCGTTGCTTTCGGCAATTCAGAACACTTTGAGCATCGCACTGATTGCAGCTGTCGCATCGACCATATTGGGAACTATTGCGGCTATTGGAATCTTCAATATGCGCGGCCGCAAGAAGCAGGTTATCAACTTCTTGAACGATATTCCGATGCTTAATCCCGATATTATCACGGGTATTTCGTTGTTCCTCTTGTTCGTGAGTTTGGGTATTTCGCAGGGATATACAACGGTTGTTTTGGCACATATCGCCTTCTGCACACCGTATGTGGTGCTGAATGTTATGCCACGCTTGCAGCAGATGAATCCGAATATCTACGAGGCTGCACTCGACTTGGGCGCAACACCATTTCAGGCACTGCGCAAAATCATTATTCCGGAGATTCGTCCGGGTATGGTGTCGGGCTTTATTCTCGCCTTTACGCTCTCGATTGACGACTTCGCCGTAACTCTCTTTACGAAGGGTAACGAGGGTTTGGAAACCCTCTCGACATACATCTACGCTGATGCACGAAAGGGTGGTCTTACGCCTGAGCTGCGACCACTTTCGACCATTATTTTTGTGGTGGTGCTTCTGCTTTTGATAATCATAAATGTTCGCGCAAAGCGTGCTGCCAAGCGCAAGCAAGCAATGTAACCTACGATGAAAAGAGTCTTAATTACAATACTTTGTGCTATCTGCACCGCCTTCTCGGTTGGTGCGGCAGACCGTGCCCACACACTTAAAATCTACAACTGGGCGGACTATATTGACGAGAGCGTCTTGGACGACTTCAAGGTGTGGTACAAGGAGCAGACGGGCGAGGAGGTCGAGATTATCTACCAGCTTTTCGATATCAACGAGATTATGTTGGCGAAGATTGAGCGCGGTAAGGAGGATTTCGATGTGGTCTGTCCTTCGGAGTATATCATCGAAAGAATGTTGCGCAACGATATGCTTTTGCCGATAGATAAGGACTTTGGCAAAACGCCTAACTATCTGCAACATATCTCGCCTTATATCATTGACCGCTTCAACAAGATTGACGGCTCGGGCAAGAATGCAAACGACTACGCCGTAGGCTATATGTGGGGTACTACGGGACTCCTCTATAATACGCGCTATGTTACGCGCGAGGAGGCTTCGACTTGGGGCTCGCTGCACAACGAGAAGTTCGAGAAGAAGATATTTATCAAAGATGCCTTCCGTGATGTCTATGGCACAATTCTTATCTATCTGCGTCAGAAGGAGTTGGCAGAGGGTAAGACCACACTCGACGAGTTGATGTACGACTCGACTGACGAGTCTATTGCCGATGTCGAAAAGTTCCTCAAAAAGGCGAAAAAGTTGGTTGCCGGCTGGGAGGCAGACTTCGGCAAAGAGATGATGACCAAGGAGAAGGCGTACATAAACCTCACTTGGAGTGGCGATGCTGTGTGGGCCATCGAGGAGGCTGCCGAGGTGGGCGTACCATTGGATTATGTTGTGCCTAAGGAGGGTAGTAATGTATGGTTTGATGGCTGGGTGATTCCGAAATATGCCGTAAATACCAAGGCTGCACGCTACTTTATCAACTTTATGTGTCGCCCCGATATCGCCATTCGCAATATGGACGAGATTGGCTATGTGAGCGTTATTGCATCTCCCGAAGTACTTGAAGCACAGAGC
>JAZSOV010000011.1:0-4407 GCA_045537095.1 Alistipes sp. | reverse complement strand
GAGTCGGGACAGAAGGGTGGTGCCGGAGGTCAGCAGTCGGTTGATATCGAACTCTATGGCTACGACCTCGAAACTACCGACCGTGTCGCAGCCGAGATTAAGGAGAAGATGCTCGGCGTTGAGGGCTGTACCGAGGTTACCATCTCGCGTGACGAATATACTCCTGAGTATCAGGTTGTGTTCGACCGTGACAAGTTGGCTCGTAATGGCTTGAATGTGGCTACGGCTGCAACATTCCTCCGTAACCGCGTAAATGGTGCTGTGGCATCGTACTATCGCGAAGATGGTGAGGAGTATGATATCTTGGTGCGCTACGACAAACCATTCCGTGAGTCGGTTGAGGATTTGGAGAATATCACACTCTACAATTCGATGGGACAGGCCGTTAAGGTGCGCGATGTAGGTCATGTAGTTGAGGCTCAGACTCCTCCAACAATCCAGCGTAAGGACCGTTCTCGCTATGTGAAGATTTCGGGTGCTATTGGTCACGGCTACGCTATGTCCGAGATTATCGAGGGTACAGTTGCCGAGTTGAATAAGATGGAGTTCCCTGCCGGCATCACTTGGGAGTTGGGCGGTTCGTACGAGGACCAGCAGGATACCTTCAAGGACTTGTTTATGTTGTTGGTGTTGATGGTGATTTTGGTCTTTGTGATTATGGCTTCGCAGTTTGAGTCATTGACCTATCCATTTGTAATTATGTTCTCGTTGCCATTTGCGTTGGTGGGAGTGATCCTCGGCTTGTGGATTTCGGATACTGCAATGGGTGTTATGGGCTTGCTCGGTATCTTGATGTTGGTGGGTATCGTGGTGAATAACGGTATCGTGCTTGTCGATTACACTCGCCTCTTGGTAGGTCGTGGATACTCGATTCTCGATGCCGCAGTTGCAGCAGGTCGTTCGCGTATGCGTCCAATCTTGATGACTACGCTCACTACCGTACTCGGTATGGTGCCAATGGCAGTAGGTACAGGCGTAGGTGCCGAGATGTGGAACTCGCTCGGTATGACCGTAGCGTGGGGACTTTCGTTCTCGACACTTGTAACACTCTTCCTTATTCCGGTATTGTTTGCGATGTTCGCTATCAATGGCGAGAAGCGCAGAGCAAAGAAGGCGGCTAAGGAGACTGCAATGTTGAATGCGTAAAACTAATTGATAGTTGACAATTGACGAATTGACAATTAAAGGTTTTATAATATTGAATGCGCAAAACTAATTGATAATTGACAATTGACGAATTGACAATTAAATATTTTTAGTTATTATAATGTTGTGAAATTATGAAAGCACTATTTATAGCTTGTGACCAAGCACTTTATGACGAGGTACAGCAGAAGATGGCAGAACTCGGAGTTCGTGGTTACACCTCTTGGGAGGAGGTGCAGGGCTGCGGTACCGAGACGGGCGAGCCTCACCTCGGCGATGCAGTATGGCCGGTTTTGAACTCGGCGATACTCTCAATTACTGACGATGAGCATTGCTGGAAGTTGTTCGATGCGTTGCGTGCGCTCGATGCTGCCAACCCGAAACTTGGACTTCGAGCATTCTGGTGGGAGGTCGGCGGAACATTGTAGTTTGCTCCTAATATTGTGTCTTTTTGACGATATTCGATAAAAAAATGTTGAAAAAAAAGATAAAATTACAAAATTTCTTCATATATTTGTGAAGTTTAATAGTTGAAGATATAGGCACCATGAGAGTTAGACAGCTTTTGATGATGTTAGCCGTAGCCGCTTTGTTTGTCGCTTGCGATAAGTGTGGAGAGTACGGCTCGTTGAATGGTGGTATAGGGGAGAGTGGTACTCCAAACGGCGGTACTACCCAGCCCTCTGTGTCTACGGATACCGAGCATGTCTATCCGGGCAAAACTTGGGAGTACACCACATTCGAAGAGTGCGGTTTTCAGGATTGTAGCGAGACGATACAGAGCGTATATGGCAACGCTACGGCCGTATGTATAGTTGTGGGTGGAAAGATTATGTATGAGTATGGCTCTCCCACAAGTGTCTACTATCTTGCCTCCTCGCGAAAGAGCCTGTTGTCTATGCTCTATGGTATCGGTGTAGACCGAGGAATTATCGATTTGAACCTTACTATTGGCGAATTGATAGATCAAGGCATTATCAAGGAAGATATTGATGAGGGCGATATCAAAGGTCTGCTCGACATCGAAAAGACGGCAACTATCGAACACTGCATAATGTCGCGTTCGGGAGTCTATCATCAGGCTTCAAATTCGGGTAGTACGCTCGACAATCCGGATAATGTTCCTGCTCGTGGCTCGAAGGAGCCGGGCTCATACTATCTTTACAGTAACTGGGACTTTAATGTCGCAGGTGCAATATTTGATGGAATAATGGGCGAATCGATTTACGATACATTCGAGCGTGAACTTGCACAGCCATTGCAGTTCGAGGCTTGGGATAGAACCATTCACGCATACGGTGGAGATACAAGTAAATCGATATACAAGTGTTACCACTTCAAGATAATTGCTCGTGATATGGCGCGTCTTGGCTATCTGATGTTGCGCAAGGGCAAGTGGGCTTGCGATGAACAGATTATCTCCGAGAAGTGGGTGGAGAAGTCTACAAGCGTAATTTCGACACGCGAAGAGACCGGTAACGAATACTTCGGATATGGATATATGTGGTGGGTGCTCGATGACGAGGAGGAGCCGGAGGCACTGCAAGGAACATATTCCGCAAGTGGTGCTGGCGGTCAGTTTATTATGGTTGTGCCGGGGCTTGACATGGTGATTGCGGTTAAGCGAGATGATTCGGCTACAGGTTCGTGGAGTATCAAAAAGACCTATAACTTGGCTAAGTTGCTGTGTAATAGACGACTGCAATAGATTTCCAACAGTTGTTTGACATTGCTTTTTTTTAGAGAGGGTTTAAGCTATGATGTAGCCGATAACTTTGCTCTGTACACTTTGTGAGTTTACACTAAAATTTTTTTTAAACGATAAATATATGACAAAACAGAGTCTGTTTCCATACTATGCTCAAACATTAAGACGCGTTCAAGGTGTTGAGGTTCTTGATGTTACAGGCGCAGGCTTGTTATATTTCAACAATGTCGAGGAGAGTCAGGCACAGGAGTTGAAATATCCGTGCCGTATAGATGCTGTTATTATGGCTATATGTGTGCGTGGCGAGGTGTCATTCTCTGCACACATGAATGATTGCACACTCAAAGCCAACCAATTCTTTATCTCATCTGCATCGGTTTTTCAGTTCCATTCGTTAGCCGATAGCGAGTTCTATATATTGGCATTCAATTCGGAGTTTTTGTCGAATATGAATGTCGATATGCGTTCGATTGTTCATATTGTATCGCAGTTGCGCAATAATGCCTATATCGCTAATCTCAACGATAAGAATATGGGCGGTGTATCGCGATTTTTTGATACTTTGCTTGCAGAACACTCGCTGAAAGATAAATCCGAGTATATGGAGTTATCGTTGCGACACCTCTTCTGTGCAATGATATATCGCATCTGCGATGCAGTGTTGGGTGAGAATGTAGAGATACCTGCTGTGGGTGTTAAGGAGCGCAGTTCCGAGTATTTCGAGCGACTTATGAATCTGTTGTCGGAGCACTACAAGGAGCAGCGCAATGTAGAGTTCTATGCCGAGAAGATGCATATATCTTCCAAGCATCTTTCGCGTGTTATCCGCAACTTTACCGGCAAGTCTGTGCATCAGTGGATAGACGAGTTTGTCGCCCTCGAAATCAAAAACTTACTGAAATACTCCAATATGAGTATTCAGCAAATATCTTATCATCTCAACTTTCCCAATCCATCCTTTATGGGGCAGTACTTCAAACGAATTACGGGTATGACTCCCGGTGAGTATAAAAAGAGTTAGCTTCGGCTGACTTTTTTTGTGTAGGTAAAGAGGTCAGAGGTGAAAAAAGTTTTCTGTTTTAATCTCGCTTCGCGATCTTTTCTTCCTCGCGGCTCGGAAAAATGTAAATAAATTTACTTTTTCGCTCGCTCCGCATCGTCAGTTTCGTTTTATTTACTATCTTTGTGCGCAAATATAAAACAGAGATTAGCTCCTTGAAGTTATGTTGAGCAGAAGAATACTCAGAACAAAGGTTGTAAAGGCGGTATACGCGCATATGCAGAGTGAGGGCGTTACACCTGCTGCCAGCGAAAAGAGCCTCGTTCAATCGATCGATCGCGCTTACGACCTCTATTTCCATTTGCTCGCACTCGTTCCAGAGATTGCCGAGTAAAGTCGGATCGTAGCCATGTCGTTCTGTGAGCCAAGGAGTTGACTATAAAGCTTGTCTTCCTAAGACCGCTTGGCCTCCGACTTGCCTCGTTCAATCGATCGATCGCGCTTACGACCTCTATTTCCATTTGCTCGCACTCGTTCCAGAGATTGCCGAGTA
>JAZSOV010000084.1:0-20916 GCA_045537095.1 Alistipes sp. | reverse complement strand
CTCCGAAGGAGGGCGATGGCGTATATTCGGCACAAAACACCAACCAGAAGGTCTATTTCCACCGCCTCGGCACCAAGCAGGAGGAGGATATTTTGATATTTGAGGATAAGAAAAATCCGCTCCACTACCATCATGGCGGCGAGAGCGAGGATGGCAAGTGGCAGTTCATAACCTCGTCGGCAGGTACTTCGGGTACGCAGATGCTCTACAAGCGCACTTCGGAGCGCAAGTGGCGCACAATGTTCAAGGGTTTCGAGTACGACTACTATCTGCTCGACTGCTACAACGATGAGGCTATGATTATGACCAACGACCACGCGGCAAACTATCGCCTTGTGGGTGTAAATCTCGTTACCGGCGAGCAGTACGACATTATCCCTGAGGGCGATTCGTTGCTCGAAGCGGTGGGTATGGCAGGCGAATACCTCTTCGCCGAATATCTGATTGATGCGCAGAACAAAATCTTCCAATACGACCGCAAGGGTAACCTTGTGCGCGAAGTTGAGCTGCCGATTATCGGCTCGGTGGGCGGTTTTGATGGCGAGCGCGAGGATAAGGAGGTCTATTATGCCGTAACCAACTACACCACCCCGGGTACGATCTATCGCTACGATATCGAGAGTGGCAAGTCGGAGTTGTACCACCGTGCAGAGGTTAAGTTCGATAGCGAAAAGTACGAAACTGAGCAGATATTCTTCGAGAGTAAAGATGGTACGCGCGTGCCGATGTTCGTATCGCACAAAAAGGGGTTAAAACTGAATGGCAAAAACCCTTGCTACCTCTACGGTTATGGTGGCTTCCAAATCAACCTCACCCCTTCGTTTTCGACTACGGCGGTGATGTTTATGGAGCAGGGCGGCGTATGGTGCGTAGTGAACCTGCGTGGCGGCTCGGAGTATGGCGAGGAGTGGCACAAGGGCGGTATGTTGGAGAACAAACAGAATGTCTTTGACGACTTTATCTCGGCTGCCGAATACCTTATCGACAAGGGCTATACATCGAGCAAAAAACTCGCCATTGCAGGCGGCTCGAATGGAGGTCTGTTGGTGGGTGCGTGTATGACACAACGCCCTGACCTCTACGCTGTTGCACTGCCTGCTGTGGGTGTGTTGGATATGTTGCGCTACCACCGCTTTACAATTGGTCACGGCTGGGTTGTGGAGTACGGCTCCTCAGATAACAAAGAGCAATTCGAGTATCTTCTGAAATATTCGCCACTGCACAATCTGCGTGAAGGCGTGGAGTACCCTGCAACACTCGTTACTACGGGCGACCACGACGACCGTGTCGTACCGGCGCACTCGTTTAAGTTTGCAGCCGAGTTGCAGCACTGCCACAAGGGCAAAAACCCTGTCCTTATTCGCATCGACACCAACGCAGGACACGGCGCAGGCAAACCGACCTCGAAGCGCATCGAGGAGGTGGCGGATACTTTTGCGTTTGTGTTTGAGAACACCGAAACAGAATATAAGGGTCGTTAGGGGCGTGAGAGTCGTCAGAGTTTTTATGGAGGCATTAGAACTACGCAGCAAGAGAGTTTTTGAGTTCCTCGATGCGCACAACATCAAATATGAGGTCTATTTTCACCCCGCATCGCCAACGATTGAGATAGCCAAGCAGTATTGGCGCAAGGACGGCTCGGTGCACTGCAAAAACCTCTTTTTCCGCAACCATAAGGGCAACCGCCACTACTTGGTCTGCTTCGATTGCGACAGGGACATGGCGATTCACGACCTCGAACACCGCCTGCATCAGGGTAAGTTGAGTTTCGCCTCGCCACAGCGTATGGAGCGTTACCTCGGCTTGGAGCCCGGCTCGGTGTCGCCCTTCGGACTTATCAACGATGAGGAGAATCACACGCATCTCTTCCTCGACAAGAATTTGGAGAGTGCCGAAAGCCTAAGTTTCCACCCCAACGATAGCCGAGGTACGGTGGTAATCTCGCGCGAGGAGTTTCTGCGCTACCTCGAAGCGGTAGGCAATAGTTGGGAATTTATAGAATTATACTGATAATTTTTCACATTTAATTTTTAACTTTGCACCGAGCAAAAGGAAAATTCTATGAAAGTCTACAAATTTGGAGGAGCATCGGTGCGTCATGCCGAGGGTGTACGCAACCTTTTGAATATCGTAAGTGGCGAGGAGGAGTTGTTCGTTATCGTCTCGGCAATGGGCAAAACCACCAACGCCTTGGAGGGGGTATTCGATGCTATGCGCAAGGGCGATACAGCAGCGTGTGAGGCTAAAATCGCTGAAATTAAGGCATATCACTACACCACTATCGCCGACCTCTTTGGCTCTGTGGAGTACCGTATCGAGGAGGTTGATGCACTCTTTGAGGCGTTGCGTAAGGCGGTGACAACCAACAAGTTTGAGCGTAATAAAGCGGAGCAGTGGTACGACCATATTGTAGCTTACGGAGAGTTGGTTTCGACAACTATCATTTCGGCATTTCTCAACAAAGAGGGCATCTCGAACAAGTGGATTGATATGCGTAAGTGTTTCCATACGCAGGCGCGCCACAAGGATGCCAATGTACTTATCGAACAGTCGGCAACACCATTGCGCTTGGCGTGTGCAGGTGCAGAGAGCCGTATTTTCGTAGGTCAGGGCTTTATCGGCTCGGCACCCGATGGTACAACCACAACACTCGGTCGTGAAGGCTCGGACTACTCGGCAGCAGTCGTTGCCAATATCCTCAACGCAGAGTCGATGACCGTATGGAAGGATGTTGACGGAATCCTCAATGCAGACCCTAAAATCTTCCCCGATGCGGTGAAAATTGACCAACTTAACTATGTGGATACCATCGAGTTGGCATATAGCGGTGCGCAGATTATCCACCCCAAGACCATAAAGCCGTTGCAGAACAAAAACATACCGTTGTATGTAAAACCTTTCGGCAATAAACTCGCTGCCGGAACGGAGATAAACGGCACTGCACCAACATTCACAACGCCGATTATCATCTTGAAGCGCAATCAGAGTTTCTTGCGCCTTCGTTCACGAGATTTGTCGTTCGTGTTGGAGGAGAAGTTCCCTATTATATTTGCCACTTTGGAGCGTTTCCGCATCAAGACAAACCTTATCCACAACACCGCCGTAGAGTTGGGCTTGTGCGTGGAGGAGAGTTGGCACTTGGAGGAGGTTGCTACCGCCTTGCAGGAGGAGGGATTCAATACCGAGATTATCGGTAAGGTTGAACTCCTGACCATTCGCCACTATAACGATGACTTGCTCAATAGGTATGTCGAGTGCGATGACTTTATTATCAGCCAGCTGACACCTGATACTGTACGCTATGTAAAACCTTTGTAAAGCTCTCGAACAAGCTTTTTGGGGTTTCATTACCATAAAATACGGGGTTGCTCAACTAATTCAGTTGGCCAACCCCGCACTCATTTAGTATATATGTTTGCTACTCGCGCGTATGCCACACAATCGAGCCTTCGGCATCCCACTCCGGTAGCGGTTTTGGCTCATAGTCGGAGTATCCAAGGGCGATGACACACTCAACTTCGCACTCAGCAGGGATATCGAGAAATGTGCGCAAATACTCCTCTGCTTGCTCCCCTTCGGGCTGCTCTTTCAGGCGTGGCCGACCTCCCACATGTACCCAGCACGATGCCAAACCGTGGTCTACGATGGCAAGTTGTAGCATTGTTGCCGAGATGGCGCAGTTCTCGCGCCACAGGTCAGTTTTGGTGGTGTCGCCCATAACGACTATTGCAGCTGTGGCATCGGTCATAAAGCCTGAGCCGTAGTCGCGCATCTCGGCCATCTTGTCGAGCGTTGCGCGATCATCCACAATCATAAATCGTGTGGAGTGGGTATTGCGTGACGAAGGTGCGGTGAGAGTATCGCGAACAATGTCGAGCAGTACCTCACGCGAAGGAGTGGTAGGAGAGAAACGGCGCACGCTGCGGCGCTTGTGTATGAGTTCTTTAAATTCCATAATTTTATATTGTATCAGTTAAAATTTCTGTTAGTTATTGCAAAAATAGTGAAAATATGGCTATATTTGCAATAGGAATGTTTTTTTGTGGGATTTATACCATTTTGAATGTTTTGGTCGGGGTGGTGTTTGTCTGTGCAAGTAAAATGGCTATATAATTATATATTAACGACTTAATATTAACTACTATGAAAAAATTGTTTATCTTGTTGGTAAGTGCATTTGCACTTTTCGCTACGCAACAGGCTGTGGCGCAGACACCTTCGACTAAACCAGAGAATGTTGCAAATTGGCCTGTCGATAAGGCGGGTGAGATTTCGTATGCGGAGCTTATGGAGGCTACCGCCAACATTGCAAAGGAGCGTCAGATTCCGCTTATTCAGGTGGCATATCGTTCGCCTGAGCGCTACTTCGCGTTCGAGTACTCTACTCGCGAGGATGTTGTTGCAGACCCTAATGTACAGACCACTTTTCAGGCTTGCTCTATCAGTAAGGTGGTATTTTCGTACATCGTACTCCGATTGGTTGATAGAGGATTGCTCGACTTGGATAAGCCACTCTACAAGTATTATGGCAAGAAGGGTAAGGTTGACCCTCGCTTCTGCAACGCTTTCGAGACTCGCGCCGAAAATAAGTTGAACATTCGCCGTGCAAAGTTGCTTACAGCTCGTATTGTGCTGAACCACCGCACAGGTCTGCCTAACTGGGCAAAGAAGACTCCTGGAACAAAGAAAGAGGATCGCCCATTGGTTTTCAAGTGCGAGCCGGGCGAGAAGCATACCTATTCGGGTGAGGGTATTTGGTATTTGCAGCGCACTATTGAGCACATTACAGACAAGAGTTTGGAACAACTCGCTCGCGAGGAGGTATTCGAGCCATTCGGAATGGTAAGTTCGAGCTATGTATGGTTGCCACGCTACAAGAAGCAGGGTGCGTATGGTTATAACAAAAATCACGAGAAGCGCGGTCGTGGCGTATTTAAGTCGCCAAATGCAGCTTATACCTTGACTACAAATGTACTTGACTTCTCACGCTTCTTGGAGAAGATGATGGTAGGCGAGGGTTTGAAGCCAAAGACATTCAAGGAGTGGACTTCGTCGTTGATGCCTGCTCCAAGAGAGGAGACAAGCTTCGGATTGGGTGTTCGCGTATCGAATAAGGGTGCAGGTCGTGACGAGGTATGGCACCATAGCGGTTCAAACCCTAACTTCCGCTGTCGCTTTATGCTCTTCCCTGAGCGCAAGAGCTACCTTGTATGGTATACAAATAGCGTCTACGGAGCTAAAATTCACAAGATGATGCGTGGCATCTACTATCCTGACTACGAGGGCGATAACTTCTAAGCCTTTTAATTTGTAAAACAGAAGAGGCTGTTCAACATATCTCGTTGCAACAGCCTCTCTGCTTATCAATATCTATTTTCTATTTTTGGGGTATGGGAGCAAATAATCACACCTTTACAATCGCACTGATATACGACTTTGACGGAACTCTCGCTGCGGGAAATATGCAGGAGTACGACTTTATTCCGGCTGTGGGTAAGAGTAACTTCGAGTTTTGGGATGCCTCAAATCGTCTTGCCGAGGAGCAGGATGCCGATCAGGTGCTGACCTATATGGCGTTGATGATTCATGAGGCGCACGCCAAAGGGTTGTCGTTGCGCCGCGAGGCATTTCAAGAGTCGGGCAAGAGGGTTGAGCTTTACCCCGGTGTTATGGAGTGGTTTGACCGCATCAACGCCTACGGCGAGGAGCGCGGTGTGCGCGTACTGCACTATATCAACTCTTCGGGTTTGAAGGAGATTATCGAGGGTACGCCTATCGCCGACAAGTTCCGCAAGATTTACGCCTGCTCGTTCCTCTACAATGTTGATGGCATAGCCTATTGGCCCGGGGTGGCGGTGAACTATACCAATAAGACACAGTTTATCTTCAAGATAAATAAAGGAGTGGAGTCGGTCTACGACACCAAGCAGGTGAATAAGTTTATGGAGGAGAAACAACGCCCTGTGCCATTCTCGCGAATGATTTATGTGGGCGATGGAACGACCGATATTCCATGTATGCGCCTTGTGAAGAACTTTGGCGGCCACTCCATTGCGGTCTACAACCCGAAGGACGAGGCGAAGCGTGGCGATATGAATACACTTATTCGTGATAACCGAGTAAATCATGTCTGCCCTGCCGATTATAGCGAAGGAACAGAGATGGATACAGTGGTTAAGGCGATTATCGACAAGTGCGTTGCCGACCACAAATTGGCTCTGCTCGAAGCGGAGAGTTAGCATTTAGGGTCGTTAGAGGCGTTAGGGTCGTTAGAGAAATTCCAAACCATCAATTAAAAAGCCAAAAAATTATGAAACCTCACAGATGTATCGTTGCTTTGCTTGTTGCGCTCTTTGTGGTGCAGGGAGCAATGGCGCAAAAGAGGACAAAGTCGGTTATATATACCGACTCTACGACGGTTATTACCACTGTGCGTGTTGTGTCCAACTTTGCGCCCAAGCACGACTTTCGCATTGGGGTTGGCTCACTGAGTCTTACAACGCTTTTTGCTCTCGATGGCGGGTGGAATATAGATGATTACTATTACGATTTTCGTCAGGATATGGCGGTGGCGGATACATATCTCACACCACGCCATTTTGTTGGTAACTACTCGCTGAGTTATACCTACCACGACCGCCGTTGGTTGCAGTATGGTGGTACGGTGTCGTTTGGCGCTTCGACTCGCTGGCGCAAAGATGCCGTTACGGGGCAGAAGATTGAAAATCTTTCCCGCTACGCTTTGGCGGTAATGCCTTCGGTACGGTTTGTTTGGTTCTATCGTGAGAAGGTGCAACTCTACTCCTCGATTTCGCTCGGCTTGGTTACCGACTTTGACGAGGCGTATGTCTGGGGCGATATGGCTCTTGTTGGCTGTTCGTTTGGTCGCAATGTCTTCGGTTTTGTCGAGTTGGGTGGCGGTATGGCAGGCTCGGCGCGCATAGGCTTGGGTTATCGATTTGATGCAGGCAAAAAGTAGGAGGGCAGAGTTATGAGAAGATATTTTTCGATTTTGGTGGTTGCCCTCGTGGCACTCTTTATGGCAACCTCGTGCCAACTTGAAAGTGGCACTGAGCCAAATCCCAACAAGGCGAATCAGTTGTTGTGGAGGAGGGTTGAAACGGCATTGAACGGTCAGTACGAACACGCTCAAATGGTGGCGTGGCTGAACGACTATATGATTGGTACGGTGTGGAGCGAAACATACAAGCCGATAGAAGTTTCGGAGAAGGAGGGTGTCTATACTTTGAGTTACACTTTGCTTGGCGACTACTACGCAACGACCTACCGCATAAACACCGGTGGCAAGAAACTTAACGAGGGTGGCGAATGGATTGTCTATGTGAAGTACAACTCATATATGGAGTTTGCAAAGGTGGGCATCGTAAAGGGTGTGGTTGGCGAGAATACGAAGTTCTCTATTGAGTGCGCAGTTAGCCACCAAACGCCACACTACAACGCTCTGCAATCGGAGGTGGAGTACCTGTTCAACGATGTGGAGGAGATGTACGAATTTACCTTCATGGAGTGCAAGGGCATTTCGACCGACACCAACAACGCTTCGAACAGTATGGAGTATATTATCGAGTTCGAGGCGACCGAGCCGTTAGTTTACACCGACAAAACGCTCTGGTCGGGCAAGATAGATATCCTTTATAAGGATAATATGGCGGGTACCGAGCGCAGTGTAACTGCCGATATTGAGCGCAGATTTGTAACATTTATATAGAATGAAAGAATTGATTTTTGCAACAAATAATGCCCATAAGTTGGGCGAGGTGCAGGCTCTGCTCGAAGGGGCTTTTGCTCTAAAAACACTACGCGAGTGCGGCATTACTGAGGATATTCCCGAAACAGCCGAAACGCTCGAAGGCAACGCCTTGCAGAAGGCTCGCTATGTCTATGAGCGCACAGGTGCCGACTGCTTTGCCGATGATACCGGCTTGGAGGTTGATGCTTTGGGTGGCGCTCCGGGTGTTCGTTCGGCTCGCTATGCGGGCGATCAGCACGACTTCGATGCAAACAATGCTCTGCTGCTGAAAAACCTCGAAGGCGAGGAGAATCGCTCGGCTCGCTTTCGCACCGTTATTGCACTTATTCTCGGTGGCAAGGAGTTTCTTTTTGAGGGCAAGGTCGAGGGTTCGATTATTGACCATATGTCGGGCACGGAGGGTTTTGGATATGACCCGATGTTTGTACCAGAGGGGGATACGCGCACCTTTGCCGAGATGTCGGCCGAAGAGAAGAATGCCATCTCGCACCGCGGTCGCGCAATGGCAAAACTTGTAGAGTTCCTACAAACAGAAAACCAATTAAATAAAATAAAACGATTATCGTTTTACCTTTAATTATCAATTGTCAATTCGTCAATTATCAATCAGAAGTATGGCAAATTACGAAAGAGAGGACAAATACGACCTCGAAAAGATTGAACAACTGAAATATCACTACCGTGAGGTATTGCGCCTCCTCGGCGAGGACCCTGAGCGCGAAGGCTTAATTAAAACTCCTGAGCGTGTGGCTAAGGCGTGGTCGTACCTCACAAAGGGATATGAGCAAGATGGCGTTGCTATTCTCCAATCGGCGATGTTCAAGGAGGAGTATAAACAGATGGTTGTGGTGAAGGATATCGAACTATTTTCGGTATGTGAGCATCACATGCTCCCATTTGTGGGCAAAGCTCATGTTGCATATATCCCTAATGGCACCATCACAGGTCTCTCCAAGATTGCCCGTGTGGTAGAGTGCTATGCGCGCCGCTTGCAGGTGCAGGAGCGACTCACTGTGCAGATCCGCGATTGCATTCAGGAGGCACTCAACCCTGTGGGTGTAGCGGTAGTTATCGAGGCTTCGCATATGTGTATGCAGATGCGAGGAGTGGAGAAACAGGGCTCGAAGACCACAACCTCGGCATTTACCGGTATATTCCTCTCCGATCCGCGCACACGAGAGGAGTTTATGTCGCTGATTTCGGCAAAATTGCAATAAAAATATTCTCAAAATACCCTAAATTAAAAGGGTGTGTGCGCACTCCATGAAAATAATAAGTCTGCCTAATAAAAAAGTTTGTTAGGCAGACTTAGTGTGAATATTAGTGCGACAATGGATTGTATCTTCGGAATCCCACTTTAATTGGATTCGCGACTATAACCAGCCATTGTTCACTGGAACACTATCCTTGGCGATAACTACAAATTGCTTGCTCACTTCGGTAGGATGTGGCGCGGTGTTGACAGAGGTGGAGCCTCCACCTACAAGCATTACAACGGTAACAGTAGCTACGCCCACTTTCGAGCAGTTCATAGTCAGCTTGCCTGCATTGTAGAAGCAGTCGCCCAATCCGATATTGGCCTTATCTTCATCGGAAATATCGATTTTCAATAATTCTGAATGAAGAAGACCATCGCCAAAGTATGTTGAGAGGTCAATTTCGCTATCTACGCCGCACTTAACCACATTGTAAGGTGTACCATCCACCTGCAACAAGAGTTTGTAGGCATCAATGTAGCCTGCACCGAGTTTACCGCTGAAACTTGGGTAGTTGAGGTTAATCTCGCCTGTGGATAATGGGGCAGAAAACGATCCTTTCAGATATGGATCGATATCGTTTGTCGATGAGATAAGCATCGAACGGAACTCTTCTGACGAGAAATGTTTGCCAAGCTTCTTTGCATATGAGAGTCCGAGGGCTGCCACACCCGATACATGAGGGCAAGCCTGCGATGTACCCTGCATCATTGCATAGTTTTCGAGGCCACTGTTACTAAACCTATTTGGCACGGTCGAAAGTATCTGTCCGTAGCTGTAAAATGCCTCTCCACCCGGAGCTGCTATATCGGTGCCTATGCCATAATTGGTGTAGTAGGCGGGTTTTAATGCCGGCGTGAATGCTGCCACAGCTACACATCGTTCGTATGCAGCAGGGTAGCAAGGGTATGATTCTCCGGAGTTACCTGCTGCAAAGATAACCACACCTCCATCTATCGGACCATCATCCGTACCTGCATATTTGGTGAAGTAGTCGATTGCTTGTGCCTCCAAGCGATATCCGGCTCTGTATGCATTATCACTGGTGATGCGGTCGCTCGGGCGGGAAAACTCATATCCCCAACTGCACTGCATGATGTGCGCTCCATTGTCGGCAGCATATTGCATCGCCTTGGCCATATTATCGGTTCTGGCTCCACCATTGCCATAGAACACTTGCAACGACATAATTTTCACGCCATCGTTCTTGCCACTACCACCTGCAATACCACATATTCCCTTGCCATTGTTGTTCATGGCCGAGATGATACCTGCGACATGTGTACCGTGTCCCGAATCGTTATCATGCTCCCAAGTGATGCTGTTGTTGAGGAATATAAAGTTGAATCCGTAGATATCATCAATAAATCCGTTCATATCGTCATCGACACCATGTATGCCCCCCTTCTCGGCCTGGTTGATCCATATGTTACTCGACAAATCCTCGTGGGTATACATCACTCCCTCGTCCAATACTGCCACCACAATCGAAGGATCGCCCATACATAATTTCCATGCAGGGAGGACATTGATATCGGCAGCCATTGTCGTTGATGGCAATTTATTGACATATCCTGCGTTTCCGACTTTCGAGGCTCCTCCGAGGTTGTTCAGCGACCAGAGATAGTCTCGATATTTGTCATTGAAAGGTATCTTGCTGTCGGAAGATGTTGATGCCAAGATGGTTGGTAGGTTTTCGCCCATGACCGTAGGTGCATTTACACGGCAAACTTTGTGGTTGTACTGTACATGCTGTACCTCGGCAATATCCGACAACTCGGATGCCAAGCTCTCGACATCGACTCCCTCATCAAAGTGGAGCGAGTACCAGAGATGCAGACCGCTGGCGTATACCTTGTCGCGGTTCTTCTCCGTAACAACAAATATAGGCTCTACGGCATAGCCATTAACCTTATCAAGCAGAATATCTACCCCCTCAATACCGGTGCGTGTTGCGCCACTGCGGGTTGCTGTCTTTGACAAACGACTCTCGGCCGAAGGGGTGAAGTGCACCAATATAGAACCCTTGACACAGTCGGTCGGGGTGTTCACTATTTTGTTATCGGAATTGGTGTTTATGACCTTGTCAACCCCATTAAAGTCGGCTGTACATGCCACCAATGCCATTGCGGCAAAGGCTGAATATATAATCTTTCGCATCATCATAATCTTTTATAAAGGCTTTTTTACATCTGCGACTTCGGTATTGGTAACTTCGGTGTTGCAAACAACATTGGTGATACCTGCGGTTGGCATCTTTGCCGATTTGTATACCGACACCTCGGCACTATCGGTAGTGCTTGTCAAGACAAGTTCGTTATCGAGATTCAATTCGTACACATAATCACAAGCCCACTTCTCTCCATCATTGTATGTGCCCGAAATGGTGCACGACTCCTTATCAGCTGTATATCGCCCCTTGTATTCGGAGAAACCAACAGATCCATTGCGCTGCAAAATTATAAAATTACCATTGGTTTTGAATTGGATGTGGAGGTCTATCTCGGCCGACTCTCCGCAATATGACACCAATTGCCAGCTACCTGCGTAACAAGGAAGAACTACATTTTCTTTTTCCGAACAGGATGTTGCAATGGCCAATATGACCGCTGTAACAAGTAGTAAAAATCTGCTTTGCTTCATAATTATTTATGCTTAACAGTGGCAAAGTTATCTATTTTTCGAGAATGATTTTAACTTTTGAGATAAAAATCGATCTTTATTAGTGTGTTTTTTTGAAAATTGGGCAAAAATTACTACCTTTACAAGGTAAAATGGATTGATAACAACTTTAAAATTTAAAGCGAAATGAAAAAACTACTATTAATTGCAATCCTTGTAGCTTCGGCATCTATTGCTGTTGCGCAAAAAACAGATGGCGGCATTGATGCTAAGATGTTGGAGCAAATCCGTAAGGGCTATACGGGCTCGCCTGAGCAGAAGGCGGTAAGAAATGCTCTTGCAATGAACTCCATCGCAACACTCGCTGTAAATGGCGAAAATCTTGCTATGATTGACACTCACTTCTCGGACAAGGTGAAGACTAAGGGTATTACCGACCAGAAGTCGTCGGGCCGTTGCTGGCTCTTCACCGGTTTGAATGTATTGCGTGCCAAGATGATAGAGGAGTATAAACTTCCTCGTTTCGAGTTTTCGCAGAGCTACTGCTCTTTCTACGACCTGCTCGAAAAGTCCAACCTCTTCTTGCAGGCGATTATCGACACGCGCGCTCTTCCTCTCGATGATAGAAAGGTAGATTGGTTGCTTCTTCACCCAATTGGCGATGGTGGCCAGTTCACAGGTGTCTCCAACCTTATTATGAAGTATGGCGTAGTGCCTAAGGAGGCTATGCCTGAGACCTATCAGAGTAGCAACACTCGCGAGATGCGCAGATTCCTCTCGTTGAAGTTGCGCGAGTATGCTCTCGCACTTCGCAATGCAAAGAGCGACAGCGAGGCTTCGGCATTGAAGGTTAAGCAATTGACAGAGATTTATCGCATCTTGGCAGAGTGTATGGGCGTACCTCCAACCGAGTTCGAGTGGACCATGTACAACCGCAAGGGCGAGGCTGTTTCGACCGAGAAGTATACTCCAAAATCATTCTACGAGAAGTATATCGGTGAGGACCTCGAAAATAACTACATTATGGTTATGAACGACCCTTCGCGCGAGTATGGCAAGGTCTACGAAATTGAGTATGACCGCCATGTCTACAATGGCGAAAATTGGCTCTATGTAAACCTCCCTATCGAGCGCATCAAGGAGATGGCTATCGCCTCGATTAAGGATAATACGGCTATGTATTTCTCGTGCGATGTAGGCAAGTACTTCAATCGCGAAAAGGGTATTCTCGACCTCAAACTCTATGACTACGAGTCGCTCTTCCGCACCTCGTTGCCAATGGATAAGCGCGAGCGTATCCTCACCCACGCAAGTGGCTCGACTCACGCTATGACACTTATAGCCGTAGACCTCGATGCCAATGGTGCACCTCGCAAGTGGATGGTCGAGAATAGCTGGGGACAGAAGTCCGGCTTCAAGGGCAAGGTTATTATGACCGATGAGTGGTTCAACGAGTATATGTTCCGTCTTGTTGTGGAGCGTAAGTATGTTCCGGGCGATGTTCTCGAAATGCTCAAACAGAAGCCTATCGTACTTCCACCTTGGGACCCTATGTTTGCTCCTGAGAATTAGTTTGATGAATCAACTCGAATAGAATAACGATTATTATGAATAAGAAGATATTACTAATCGCTATTGCTGCTGTGGTGGCACTCGGTGCTACTGCGCAGTCGAAAGATGGCGGTATTAGCGAGAGGATGTTGGAGCAGATGCGCAAGAGTTACACAAACTCTCCTGAGCAGCGCGCTATCAAGAATGCCTTGTCCTCAACACCTCTCACTCAACTGGGTTACAATAGCGAAAATTTGGCAAATATGGATACCCACTTCACCCATCGTGTGAAGACCAAGGGTATTACCAACCAAAAATCTTCGGGGCGCTGCTGGCTCTTCACCAGCTTGAACATCCTGCGTGCCAAGATGATAAACAAGTACAAACTGCCTGAAATGGAGTTTTCGCAGAACTACTGCTCGTTCCACGACCAGCTCGAAAAGTCTAATGTGTTTTTGCAGAAGATTATCGACACGCGCAACCTTCCTATCTACGACTCGAAGGTGCGAGGCATCTTTGGCTCGCCTATTGGCGATGGCGGCAACTTCAAGGGCGCGGCAAATATCATAATGAAGTATGGTATTGTGCCTAAGGAGGCTATGCCTGAGACCTACCAGAGTGAGCACACCAAGAAGTATCGCTCGATATTGACTACGAAGTTGCGCATCTTCGGTCTCGAATTGCGTGCAGCTAAGAGTCGTAAGGAGGCTATGGCGTTGAAGGAGAAGCAACTCGCCGAGGTCTATCGCATCTTGGTTGAGTGTATGGGTGTCCCTCCAACCGAGTTTGAGTGGACCAGGCGCAACAGAAAGGGAAAAGTTGTCTCGACCGAGAAGTATACCCCTAAATCTTTCTATGAGAAGTACATCGCTGAGGACCTCAAAGATAACTATGTGGTATTTACGAACAACCCAACCTACGAGTATGGCAAGTACTACAAGGGTAAGGTTGGTACGCATGTCTACGATGGCGACAGCTGGCAGTTTATCAATCTGCCTATGGAGCGCATCAAGGAGATGGCTATCGCCTCAATCAAGGGCAATACAGGAATGTACCTCTCGTGTGGTGTAGGCTACTCGAAGAAGGGCTATTCACTCGATTTGAACAACTTCGACTACGAGTCGCTCTTCCGCACCAAGCTGACGATGGATAAGTACGATGGTATTGTTACTCGCGAAATCCGTTCCAACCACGCGATGACTCTTATGGCGGTAGACCTCGACAAGGATGGTAAGCCTCGCAAGTGGATGGTCGAGAATAGCTGGGGTGCAACCAATGGTCACAAGGGGCATCTTATTATGACCGACGAGTGGTTTGATAAGCATGTGTTTACTGTCGTTATCGAGCGCAAGTATATCCCTGAGGATATTCTTAAAATACTGGATAAGAAGCCAGTAAAGCTCCCTATCAAGAAGTATAAAGCGAAAAACAAATAGACGATTACTTTAATTTAAAATTTTACTAAAAGCTTAAAAATTATGAAAAAATTATTTCTTGTAATCTTGGCTGGTCTTGCTCTCTATGGTCAAGCGCTGGCCTGCACATCGGCAATTGTTACAGCGCAGCGTTCGAGTGAAGGCGCGCCTATCTTGTGGAAACATCGCGATTCTGGCGCAAAGTGTAATACTCGCGTAGAGTATGTTACAAGTAGCGGATATGCCTATACTGCAATCGTTCCAAATACCAAGGCTTGGAACAAAAGTGTTCTTGCCGGTATCAACGAGAAGGCTTTCGGAATCTTCAATACAGCAACACACGATTTGCCAAAGGCAACTCAGGAGGAGTATGATGCTGTACAACTTAAAAAGACAGGAGGCTTCGCTTCGTTGATGTCGCAGGCGCTCAAAAAGTGTGCTACGGTAGATGAGTTCGAGGAGCTGCTCAAAAATACCAAGCGTAAGAATGGTTTCAATACTAACTATGGCGTTGGCGATGCTACGGGAGCAGTTGCCTACTTCGAGGTTTGGGACTTGGGCTACAAGCGTTACAATGTTAATGAGATGAGCGAGGGTTACGATATCCGCGCAAACTTCTCGCACGCAGCTACCGGCAAGAAGGGCGCAAGCGTACGCCGTTACAATGTTGTGAAGAGACAGATGAAGGCTCACAACGGCAACTTCTCACCACAGGATTTTATGGCCTACTCGCGTTCGTACAACAGTGTGAAGTATGGCAATATCCTCACTTCGGAGAAGACCTATGTATGTAGCAACCACTCGGTAGCGCGCGCTACTTCGGTGTCGGCAATAGCAATGGTTTGCGATGGTAAGAATCCTCGTATGCTCGTTGTAAATGGTCACCCTGTACCGGGTCTTGCATTGCCTGTATATGTTAATGCCGGTAAGGAGATTCCTAAGTGCTTGAATGGCGAGAAGATGCGCGTTCTCTGCAACGACTTCCAAGGTGTAGCTTACAAAAAGCTTGGCAAGAAGAAGTACCAGTTGAACAAGGAGGTTGCGAGCGCAGTATTGAAGGTTAAGCAGCCGGTTGTCGAGATGCCAAAGGCTATGCCTGAGGATATAAAGAAGTTCAATGCTCGTCTTGACAAGATGTACAACAAACACGAGAAAAAGGTCCGTAAGGTTCTCAATCGTTACTCTGCGCAATAATGAGAAAGATAATATTCGCAATACTTATGCTTCTAACCCTTACCGGTGTGTCGTATGCTGGTAAGGGTAGGGCAAAGGCCGAGCAGAAAGTCGAGCCTTATGCTTCGTGCAAGCCATACACTCGTTGGTGGTGGTTTCGCGATGATATCAAGAAGAAGGATATCCGCGACCAGTTGATTTGGGCGAAGGAGATGGGGCTCGGAGGCGTGGAGATTGCGTGGATGAACCCACGAAGTAAGGCTGCACGCGCAGCTACTTCAAACTATCCCGATTGGCTCTCGCCAGAGTGGACAGAGGTTGTGGCATACGCCAAGCACTGCGCCGACTCGTTGGGGCTCGGTTGCGACTATACCTATGGCTCAGGATGGCCATTTAAGGACCCCGACCTTCCTGAAAAGTTCGGTGTTCAGAAGTTTGGACAGGAGGGCTCGCCTGCAAATAAGGGCGGTGGTTGGAGCAAGCGCCGTGCGCGAGTTCTCGACCACTTGAACAAGAAGGCCTTTAAGTGGTATGCCAAGCATATGGATAAGGGGTTGAAGCCCGCTTACGAAGGCTCGACTTCGGCTCTCTTTGTCGATTCGTGGGAGATTTATCCTCGCAACTTGTGGACAAAGGGCTTTGGTGATAAATTCTACAAAAAGTATGGTTATCGCGTTGAGCCATTTATGAAGGAGCTCTACAAGCGTGGTAACGAGGGTATCTTCTACGACTACACTGAGTTGCTCAGCGAGTTGGTTATATCGCAATTCTACAAGCCATTTACCGACCATGCGCACAAGGTGAATGCCATCACTCGTTCGCAGTGCAACGGAGCACCTACCGACCTCTTGTCGGCTTATATGGTTGTGGATGTTCCAGAGACTGAGGCGTTGCTCTACGAGCCAAAGTTCGGTCGCATTGCCGCTTCGGCAGCTGCACTCAGCAACAAGAATGTTGTCTCGGCAGAGACTTTTACTTGTCTATATGGTTTCCGTCCTCGCTTGGAGGGGCGTGGTCCGTATATGGGACTCGAACAAGTTGCCGATATGCGACTGATAGCCGATGCTCTGTTGGCAAATGGTACAAATCAGATTGTATGGCACGGTATGCCTTACAATGAGGTGGGTTCGACCTTCCAGCACTTCTACGCGAGCGTTCACCTTGCACCGACAGCCTACTTTATCGACCAGTTGAAGGATTTCAACGAGTATATGACACTCGTGTCGAGCTATATGCGTCGAGGTCGCACCTACTCGGATGTTGCGCTTTATCTGCCTATTGAGGATAATCATCAGGTTTTGGGCTATCCGAAGAAACGCCCACAGTGGCAGCGTGTTCCGGGAACGCAGGGGCGTCATCAGTTGCGCTATATCTGGGCTCCAAAGTATCTCGAAGGCTACCAGCCATTGTGGATTAACCGCGAGGTGTTGAGCAAGGCGCAGGTGCAGAAAGGTCGTTTGGTCTACAACAATACGACATTCTCGGCATTGGTTATCGATGTTAAATATCTCGATATTGCATCGTTGCGCTATGTGTTGAAACACGCCAAGGCGGGCTTGCCTGTGGTTGTTGTTCGCAATCCATCGCAGCCGGGCTATCGAAAATCTGACGAGTACGATGAGATAGTTCAGGAACTTATGGCTTTGTCGAATGTTACGGATAAGCCAGCAGATGTTCTTAAATCGGTACCTCGCATCATGGAGGGCAAGGATCTCCCTGAGTTTTGGTGTCGTGAGGAGAGTGGCGATAAGTACATCTTCATCGCAAATCCTGCGGCTTGTCAGATGCACTATCCTCTCCGATATGGTCAGGCATTCGAGGATCAAGGCTCTGTTCGCGATGTTGTTATCAACACAGCGAAGGGTGCAAAATCGGTTCGTTTGGAGTTCAAACCTAACGAGTCGCTCTTGTTGAAGGTCTCGAAAGCTGGCAATATAGAGTTTATCGATCTCAAATTCAAGGCCAAGAAGATCGAGGGTAAGGGAACATTTAGCGAGACACCTGATGATTGGAGTCAGCAAAAGATTAAGTAGTCAGGAGTGTTAATATAGACTCTTACATAACACGGGATAGCCTGTCTAACGGAGAAAAAGTTAGGCAGGCTCTTTGTTTGTTCATCGCCATTTTCTTAGTTAGATTAGAGATCTTAGAGATATAGATGTTTGCAAAGAACTATACTCTCTCCTTATATCTCCCTAAAATTTTTAATATTTAATATTTAATTCTTAATTTTGCAGTAGCAAAAATTTTATCAATGTCATTTCTGCCAACAACAGTCAAGGAGATGCGTCAGCTTGGGTGGGACTATGTCGATATAGTCCTCTTCTCTGGCGATGCCTATATTGACCACCCATCGTTCGGTACGGCGGTGGTGTCGCGACTCTTCGAGGATGAGGGGTTGCGTGTGGCGGTTGTGCCGCAACCTAATTGGCGAGATGATTTGCGCGACTTCAAGAAGTTCGGCACTCCACGACTCTGCTTCTGCGTTACGGCAGGCGTTATGGATTCGATGGTAAACCACTACACCGCAAACAAGCGACTTCGTTCAAACGATGCTTACACCGCAGGTGGCGCAGCAGGCTTCCGCCCCGACTATGCCGTTACGACATATACGAAAATTCTGAAAAAACTATTCCCGAATACCCCTGTTTTGATTGGAGGTATCGAGGCATCATTGCGCCGACTTACCCACTACGACTATTGGCAGGAGACCTTGAAGCCCTCAATTTTGGTCGAGAGTGGAGCCGACTTTCTCCTCTACGGAATGGGCGAGAAGGTTATCCGCGAAGTGGCTCGTGCAATGCGTAATGGCTACAATGCAAAACTTTTGCATACCCTGCGACAAGTGGGCTTTGTGGCGGATAAAAAGTATGTTGAGGCTCTGCCGAGCGAGAAAACGATAATGTTGAACTCCTTTGAGCAGTGCCGAAAAGATAAGCGAGCCTTTGGCGAGAATTTTACAAAGGAGGAGGTCGAGAGTAACCGCCTCGAAAGCGAAAATGTCTTGGTGGAGCGCGTGGGCAACGACTATGTTGTAATAAACCCGATGCATGCGGCACTTTCGAGTGAGGAGTTGGATTCGGCATTCGACCTGCCATATATGCGCGCACCGCACCCACGCTACAAAGGGCGTGGCGATATCCCTGCATGGGAGATGATTAAGCACTCGGTAAATATCCACCGAGGTTGCTTCGGTGGTTGCTCGTTCTGTACCATCTCGGCACATCAGGGTAAGTTTATCTCTTCTCGTAGCGAGGCTTCGATTATGCGCGAGGTTAGGGCTGTTACCGAGATGCCCGACTTTCACGGCACGATTACCGATATTGGCGGTCCATCGGCAAATATGTATGGCTTGGGCGGAAAGAATAGGGCGTTGTGCGCCAAGTGTGTGCGCCCATCGTGCCTCCACCCGAAGGTTTGCCCGAATCTCAATAATGACCACCGCCCACTGCTCGATTTGTACCGCAAAATCCGCACCTTCAAAGGGGTGAAACACGCCTATATCGGCAGCGGTATCCGCTACGACTTGTTCGATAATTCGGACTATCTGCGCGAGGTGGTGGTGCATCACACATCGGGGCGTTTGAAGGTTGCACCCGAACACACCGAAGATGGAGTTCTTAAACTTATGCGCAAACCATCATTCTCGTTGTTCGAGGAGTTGAACCAAAAATTTAATAAAATTTGTCGTGAAAATGGGTTGCGCTATCAGTTGATTCCCTACTTTATCTCCTCGCACCCGGGGTGTCGTGAGGCGGATATGCGAGCCTTGTCGCAGAAGGTACTCGGCAAGTTGCACTTCACATTGGAGCAGGTGCAGGACTTGACACCAACACCAATGACACTCTCCTCGGTGATGTTCTACACGGGCGAAAATCCATATACGGGCGAAAAGGTCTATGTTGCTCGTTCGCAAGATGATAAACGCAAACAAAAACAATACTTCTTCAAGAAAAAGTAGGCAGCGAAGGTATATTCTGGTTTACAAGGAGTATACCTTCGGTGTTTTACTGATAGTACCTACTTCGTTTGCTTGCCCTGTTGTGCTTTTCCCTCTCTTATTTTCGCATCCCCCTTTCTGTATCTCCGAAAAGAGATCATAAGTGTTACTTATGATGCAATAAATAAAAAATTTAAAAAATTTAGTGTTAATTTTTTCACAATTCAAAATAAATGTATTATCTTTGCAGTGGTGAAAAAGGGGCTTTTGCGAAATGAGTCTGAATTAGCCTCTCACTATCTCCCGAAATGGCGGGGATTTTGAAACAGAGAGATGATGTTAAACAATTAATAATTAAAAACTATGGCTTTTAAGAGAGAAGATTTATTGAAGTATGGCATTACCGACACTACCGAGGTGATCTACAACCCATCGTATGAGCTCCTTTTTGAGGAGGAGACCAAGGAGAACCTTACAGGTTTCGACAAGGGACAGGAGACTGAGCTCGGTGCTGTTAATGTAATGACAGGTGTTTACACAGGTCGTTCGCCAAAAGACAAGTTCATTGTAATGGACGAGAACTCGAAGGATACTGTATGGTGGACTTCGGAGGAGTACAAGAACGACAACAAGCCTTGCTCGGAGGAGTCTTGGGCAGTATTGAAGGGCATCGCACAGAAGGAGCTTTCGGGCAAGAAACTCTATGTTGTAGATGGTTTCTGCGGTGCTAACAAGGATACTCGTATGTCGGTGCGCTTCATTATGGAGGTTGCTTGGCAGGCTCACTTCGTTAAGAATATGTTTATCCGCCCAACAGAGGAGGAGTTGAAGGAGTTCGAGCCTAACTTCGTTGTTTACAACGCATCGAAGGCTAAGGTTGAGAACTACAAGGAGCTCGGTCTTAACTCGGAGACTGCTGTTGTCTTCAACATCACTTCGCGCGAGCAGGTTATCATCAACACTTGGTATGGTGGTGAGATGAAGAAGGGTATGTTCTCGATGATGAACTACTACCTCCCATTGCAGGGTATCGCTTCGATGCACTGCTCGGCTAACACCAACGAGAAGGGCGAGACCGCTATCTTCTTCGGTCTTTCGGGTACAGGTAAGACAACCCTTTCGACCGATCCAAAGCGTCAGCTTATCGGCGACGACGAGCACGGTTGGGACGACAACGGTATCTTCAAC
>JAZSOV010000061.1:0-70199 GCA_045537095.1 Alistipes sp. | reverse complement strand
CCACCTCCCCCCCCCATAATCATGGGTATCGAAAATAATACCCACCCTCCAAAGAAATGCCCTTTCCATAGCCATAGGTATCGAAAACAATACCCAGCGCACCAAGGGGGGGGCTACTGCTTGCAGAGTAAATCTCCATCGCCCTCGCAGGTATCGAAAACGATACCCGGCGCACCAAAGGGGGGCTACTGCTTGCAGAGTAAATCTCCATCGCCCTCGCAGGTATCGAAAACGATACCCGATAATCAAAAAAAGTTAAAGGCTAATAGTCTTAAAGAGTAGTGAGCCAATGGCTAAAAGTTCAAGATGCTTCACGAGTATCAAAAATAGTGATCTACTATATTATTTGGGCTTTTTTGCAATTGTTTTGATGCAGAGTTCGTGGAATTGCGAAATTTAGTTTACCTTTGCAGCCAGAAGCAACGAAATAATATATAAGTATGAGAAATTTTAATAGTGACTCTTCGTCTGCACTTTCGCGCTTTGCTAAGGATAAGCGACTCCGCACTGAGCGCACCCCGAAGACGAAAGATGAAAGACGAGAGGCGAGGGATTTTCGAGGAAATGAGCGCCCGAAGCGAGCATCGTTTAATCCCAATTTCACCGATGACAATCGTCCAAAGCGAGGAGTAGAGAACGGAAAACGGAGAACGGAAAGCGAAAAACCGTTTAGGCAAGAGCCCTCTTTCAAGACGAGAGACGAAAGACGAGAGACGAAAGATGGTTTCAATCCGAAGGGCAAAGGTTTTAACACCGGTCGTAAGTCGGAGGGCGCACGCAAGTTCGACAATAAGGGCAAGAGCGCAGGCTACAAGGGTAAGGGTAAGCCAACTGCCGAGCGCAGTTATCCGAAATATAACCCTAACAAGGTTACAGGCGAAATTCGTTTGAATCGCTTTGTTGCACAATCGGGACTCTGCTCGCGCCGTGAGGCTGATGATTTTATCGCAGCAGGTTTGGTTAGCGTAAATGGCGTTATCGTTACCGAACTCGGCACAAAGGTTAAGCCTACCGATGTTGTGAAGTTCAACGATGAGCGTTTGCAGGGCGAGAAGAATGTATATCTCGTGTTGAATAAGCCGAAGGGCTATGTCACAACCCTCGAAGATGACCACGCCGAGAAGACCGTTATGGAGTTGGTGCAGAATGCTTGTAAGGAGCGTATCTATCCCGTTGGTCGCCTCGATAAGAACTCGTTGGGATTGTTGCTCTTTACGAACGATGGCGATATTACTCGCCAATTGACTCACCCATCGTTGCGCAAGAAGAAGATATATGAAGTTACATTAGATAAAGCCCTTACACGCGCTGATTTTGAGCAACTTGCCGAGGGTATAACTCTCGAAGATGGCGATATCTACTTTGATGAGATTTCTTATATCAAAGATGATAAAAAGTCGGTGGGCGTTGAGATTCACTCGGGCCGCAACCGCATTGTGCGCCGTATGTTCGAGCATCTTGGCTATAAGGTTACAAAACTCGATCGTGTCTATTATGCCGGCTTGACCAAGAAGAACTTAAAGCGTGGCGCTTGGCGATTCCTCACCTCCGATGAGGTGGCACGCCTCAAAGCAGGTCGCTACGAGTAGAGTTAAGAGTGGAGAGATTTTTAAGTTTCTCCGCTTTTTTTTCGGTTAGTTTTGCTATATTTGTAGCGTATAACTTAAATTTTTGGTTATGGCTTACAATCTTTTGAAAGGCAAGCGAGGCATTATCTTCGGCGCACTCAACGAGTTGTCGATTGCGTGGAAAGTTGCCGAGCGTGCAGTGGAGGAGGGCGCAGAGATCCTCCTCACAAATACCCCCGTATCAATCCGTTTGGGTACAATAAATCAGTTGGCAGAGCAGACCGGTGCATTGGTCGTTCCTGCCGATGCAACCTCGGTTGAAGATTTACAAAATTTGGTCGATACAGCATTGGAGCATTTCGGCGGAAAGATAGATTTCGTGCTTCATGCAGTCGGAATGTCGCCAAATGTGCGCAAGAATATTCCCTACGAGGACACCAACTACCAAAATATGTTGAAGACAATCGATATCTCGGCTCTGTCGTTCCACAAGCTGTTGCAGACGCTCTATCAGAAAGATGCAATGGCGGAGTATGGCTCGGTGGTGTCGTTGTCCTATATCGCCGCGCAGCGCACCGTTATCGGATACAACGATATGGCGGATGCGAAGGCTCTGTTGGAGAGTATAACTCGCTCGTTCGGAGCGATTTACGGCAAGAAGTGCAAGGTGCGTGTAAATACCGTTTCTCAGTCGCCGACAATGACTACGGCAGGTCAGGGTATTGCAGGACTTGGACAGTGGTTTGAGATGGCAGATGAGATTTCGCCACTTGGCAACGCCACGGCAGATGATTGTGCCGACTATGTAGTAACACTCTTCTCGGACTTGACTCGCAAGGTTACGATGCAGAATCTCTACCACGATGGCGGCTTCTCGAATATGGCAATCTCGCCATCTGTAATCGAGGCGTACGGAAAAGGGAAAGTCTGTGAGTGACGAGTAGAGAGTAGTGATTGAGGGCGAGAATTTTTCTCGCTCTTTTTTTATTTTCTGGATATAATGCCCTGCGACTTCTGAATGAAAAGAGGTGCAATTTATAACGGCAAGTAAGGGCCATTAAAGGCTAATAAGGGTATGCGCTCCTCTTTACTAGCCGTTACTAGTCATTAACTACCCTTAATCTGTTGCGTCGTGACAATGTTCGGAGTCTGCACAACAGACAGCACCCTCCGCAGAAAAAGCTCTGCGGAGGGTTGTTTTTTTTGAGGGGCATTGAAAAGGCTTGTAAGGGCTAGTAGTGGCTAGTAAGGGCAAGTAGGGTGGCGTACAATAGCACGACAAAAAACTCTTTACTAGCCCTTAATGGCCGTTACTTGCCGTTAATAGCCGTTATAATTCTATCCCTCAAAAAATCTCTCATCGAAATTGACAAAATACAATCGTTCCGTGGCACGAGTCATTGCGGTATAGAGCCAGCGCAGCATATCTTTGGTCATAGGCTCATCGCCAAACAAGCACCTATCCACAAATACCGCCTTCCATTGTCCGCCCTGCGCCTTATGGCAGGTTACGGCATAAGCAAACTTTATCTGCAAGGCGTTGAAATAGTCGTTCTCACGAATCTCTTGCAGGCGTTTTATCTTGCTCTTGACATCTAAATAATCCTTCTCGACCTCACGGAAAAGTCGCTCGTTCTCCTCGCGGGTAAGCGATGGCGACTCGGAGTGCAGAGTATCCAACAGCACCTTACACTCAATCTCGGTATCGTCATAGTCGCCAAACGACAAGGTAGCAGTAGCAAAGCGAAAACCATAAAACTCCTCCACACGGCGCAACCTCCGCAAGCGGGCAATATCGCCATTGGCAATAAAGCTTATCGGGCAGTTCTCGATACGCTCGGTGTAGTGGTAGTTATTCTTGGCAACCATCAGAATATCACCGCTTTCCAACTCCTCCTCCGCCATCAGATTTATACGGCGGATACCCTCGTTATAGCGATTTGCTCGCTTGTTCGAGCGCGTGATAACAATAGTCTCGTCACGCCCGTAGCGGTCGTAACAATCCTGCAACGCCTCCAACAACTCCGTACCGCCCACCGATGCGACATCTTTGTAGTCCATATCGAATTTCGGTATCTCGTAGATGCTGTTTTCGAGCATACATCGCACCAGCGTAGCATTGAAAAGTATTCCCGAATCCTGCTCCTGACGCACGACCTCGTCCATCGAGCCATAGACCACCTCTCCGAAGTTGCTCATTTCGGCGATATCGAGGGCAGGCGAGTAGTCGGCACCTACGGGTGGCAACTGGGCATTATCGCCCACTAAAACCAATCGACAATTTCGCCCCGAACGGACATATTGCACCAAATCTTCGAGCAGTGAGCCACTGCCGAACTGCACCCCGTCAGAGCCGGTATGAGCCGACAACATCGAAGCCTCGTCAACGATGTAAATCACATCTTTATCGCGGTTTATATTAAGTGAAAATTTAGATTCGTACGAGGCGTTTGTTCGCTCGCGATAGATATGTTTGTGAATGGTCAGAGCCTTCTCGCCGGAGTAGTGCGACAGCACCTTTGCAGCACGCCCCGTAGGAGCCAACAAAATAGAGCGAATACCTACATTTTTCAGGGCTGCAACAATCGCTGCAACGAGCGTAGTTTTGCCCGTTCCGGCGTATCCGTTCAGTACAAAAATCGAAGAAGAATCGCCCTCCGCAAGGTACTCTGCGAAGGCTTCAACGATTTTTTTTTGATTATTCGTTGGTTGATACAATAATTTTGCGTAAATTTGGCTCGCAATATCAGAGATATTCATCTTATGTTGCTTAATTTTGTACAAACTTAACAATAAAATATCAAAATGGAAAAGAAAAGTGTTCAAATTGTTCTCCAACTCGCTCTTGCAGTAGTGGTGTTGGGACTTGCTTATTGGGTTTACATGCTCATCTCTACGCCTATCAAATTCGAAGCCGAGCAGAAAGCACGCGAGGCTGCTGTTATCGAGCGAATCAAGGATATCCGTACTGCTGAGCGTACCTTCAAGAGTAAGTATCAGCGTTTTACCGCCGACTTCGACACCCTTATCAACTTCGTTCTCACCGAGCAGATGGAGGGCGAGCGTAAGAAGATTGACGAGGATGACTCGGTAGCAATGGCGCAGGCAAAGAAGAAGTATGGCCGCAAGTTCAAGAATGTAGAGAAGTTTACCTTCTCGGTTAAGGACTCTTTGTTCAAGCACCTCACACCTGAGCAGGTAGCAGAGTTGCGTTATGTGCCTTACACCAACAACAAGACCGAGTATATCCTCGAAGCAGGTATGTTGGCAACCGAGTCGAAGGTCGTTATCCCTGTTGTGGAGTGTCGTGCACCATATATCGCGTTCCTCGACACAGTGGCATATCGTCAGCAGGTTATCAACCTCATCGACAATATGAAGAATAACTTTAACCGCTATCCGGGCATCTTGTTCGGCTCAATGGAGCGTGGTAATAATGAGGCAGGAAACTGGGAATAATCCAAATTCAGTCGACAAAAAGGTGTCCATTCAAGTAAAATTGGGTGGACGCTCTTTTTCTGCGGAGAGTGTTGCCGTATCAGATAGCGCGGAGCAGGTGGAGTTCGTAATAGACACCCCTCGCGTACTCCTTGCACCTCGCGAGGAGGTTTCGCTCGACTGCGCAGGAGAACTTTTGCGCATTGTCGGCAAGCCTTGTCGCACTAACGAGCAGGGTGTTTGCAGTGAGTTGCAGTCCGACATCGTAGCCGTTATGGCAATTGACAGCCAAGCCCTAAATGCCATAGTCGAGCGTTGGGGTAGTCGAGCATCATTCACTTCTCCACTTTTGGATATGCGCCATTGCGAGGAGAACTGCCTGACCATAGATATCTCCGACAGAGTATGCTACTTGCGCCTATTCCGCAGTGGCTTGCAGCGTGCCGAAGCGCACAATGCAACAAATGCCGAAGATGTTTTATACCTTGTAAACGAGTGGCTCAGCAACGAAAAAGAAACACCTATATATATTAAAGGAGGCAAGGAGTGCGCAAAACTTCTCCGCAAATATTACAAACAAGTTATATGCGAATAATAAGTGGCAAATACAAGGGCAGAGCGATAAACCCTCCGCGTAATCTTCGCGCAAGACCGACAACCGACTTTGCAAAGGAGAATCTGTTCAATGTACTGAATAATCTTGTCGATTTCGAGGAGTGCGATGTTCTTGACCTCTTTGCCGGTACGGGTTCGGTGAGCTACGAGTTTGCTTCGCGAGGGGCGCGTAGCGTAACTTCGGTAGAGATAAATGCCGTGCATCACGCCTTTATCCGCCGCACCGCTAAGGAACTCGGAGCAGACAATATGTTTGTCGTGAAGGCAAATGCCTTTCTCTATCTGCGTAGCTGTCCGAAACAATTTGATGTTGTGTTCTCCGATGCTCCGTATGATTTGGAGGGGTTGGAGGAGATCGTACCGCTTGTTTTGGAGGGCGAAATACTCAAAGATAACGGAATTTTCATCTTCGAGCACTCCGATAAGTACGATTTTTCGGAACATCCAAATTTTTGGCAACTAAGGAGTTACGGAAGTGTTCGATTTTCGTTCTTCAAAAAGTGAAAATTTTTCACAAAAAAAGTTGTTAAAAATTTTGCAAAACAAATAATTTGCTCTATATTTGCACTCGCAATCAGCAATGGTGCGTTAGTTCAGCTGGTTAGAATACGTGCCTGTCACGCACGGGGTCAGGGGTTCGAGTCCCCTACGCACCGCAGAATAATGGCTCCGTAGCTCAACTGAATAGAGTACTTGACTACGGATCAAGCGGTTCCAGGTTTGAATCCTGGCGGAGTCACGAAGCGGTCATCTCAGAAAAGATGACCGCTATTTTTTCTATTTGTTAAGAGATATCCTTACGCCGTTTCTTTTTGATTGTTGCGCCGCTTTCGAGCGTTCCGAGGTAACGCATTACGCCCTTTGGTGTAACAAGCGCCAAGCGTGTCTGCCCTGTGATATTAGATAAGAAAATCTCCGCCAACCATCGCTCCGAGCCATTCATAAAAGAGAAGGTAATACGCCAATTCGAACCATCGAGTGCAGCGGTGTAGCCCTCGACAAAGGAGTCGAGATTTACCGTATCAATAACATACGAAGTGAACTCGACAGGCAGGTGCAGCACCACCTTATCGCCCGACACGCCCATAAAGAGGTAGTAGGCGTATATCGAACGAGTATTACCCGTAACAACATTCTGCATCGTGACGGGGCGGAAGATATAGTTGCGCGACTTGACTATATCGTCAATCTCGGCAGCATACGCCTCCTTGCGAGCCTCACGCCGAGCCTTTGCGCTCGATGAGTCCGAAGAGTTCGCATAGTTCGACAGACTGTCCGTTTCGCTGACAGCAGCGCGTGTTGCGACACTCACCAAGAGCATCGCAACAAGGAGTATTATGCGCACCATTGTTAGTTAAGACCTGAAATGCCACCTACATATTGAACATCGGGATACCACGGCGAGGCGATGGTGAGTGTCGCACTACCTGACGAGGTGTAGATTTCGAGCGAAAAGTCGTAGTCCGAGCCACTAAACAGCGAGGAGGTGAATGTTACGAGCCATCCCTCTTGCGTCTGCTCAGTAACATACTTCTGTACGGAAGGCATTGTGTAGTTGAGCATTACGGTATAATAAGGCGGTGTTACACCCTTGATATATGGCAGAAAAATATCGACTTCTCTGCCCCAAACCTCTATCCCGAAGTTGGGATTATTCAGAAGTCGCATCTGTCCTGCGGGCTGCTGCTGCATCGATTGCGGATTGAATTGGAAGTTGCGGGCGAGAACAATCGAGTCGATATATTTCTCGTACTCGGCTTGTCGCTCGGCACGGCGTTTCTCACGCTCGATGTGTCGTTGTTCTCGTTGTTGAGCCCTCTCGGAGGAGGTTTTGGTTGTTGCCTGCGTGTAGCCGATAATACATACGCCCACAGCAAATAGCACTGATGCAGTAATTAGGATTTTGCGTTTCATAAGCCGTAAATTTTATTTCATTACGACTTACGGGCAAATATCGTGCAAAGGGCAGTGGAGCGTAGCGTAGCAACAAACAAGCCCGCCTAACAAAAAACTTGTTAGACAGGCTCTTTTTAGGAGGCTTTTATCTCGTCTAAATGCCTGCTATCTTCTTGATTTCGTTTAACTTGTTCAACGCCTCCAACGGAGTGAGCGAGTTGATATCCAAACCCTTGATTTGGTCACGAATTTGGATCAATACAGGGTCTTCGAGTTGGAACATCGACAGCTGCACATCGGGCGTGCGTACCGACTCGGCAACATCGGCAACCTCTTGTGCCGACATCTTCTTGCCACGCTTGCGCAGCTCGCCCTTTGGCACCATATCGCTATTGCCATACGCCTTCTCCAACGCTCCGAGAATTGCCGTTGCACGCTCCACAATGGTTGCAGGCATACCCGCCAATCGTGCCACATGGATACCGAACGAGTGTTCCGTACCGCCACGCTCCAACTTGCGCAAGAATACCACCGTGCCGTCAATCTCCTTGACCGAAACATGGAAATTCTTTACTCGGTTGCAGGCCTGCTCCATATCGTTCAACTCGTGGTAGTGCGTAGCAAAGAGCGTGCGAGGGTGCGCCGTAGGGTGGTTGTGCAGATACTCCACCATAGCCCACGCTATCGAGATACCATCGTAGGTGCTTGTGCCTCGTCCAATCTCATCGAGCAACACCAAACTGCGCTCCGAGATGTTATTCAAGATACTTGCCGACTCCAACATCTCGACCATAAAGGTAGATTCGCCCTGCGAGATATTGTCCGATGCACCCACGCGAGTGAAAATCTTATCCACCAAGCCAATCTCCGCCTTCGCAGCAGGCACAAACGAGCCCATCTGCGCCATCAGTACGATAAGAGCCGTCTGACGCAACAGTGCCGACTTACCCGACATATTCGGACCGGTAATCATCATAATCTGCTGCGACTCGGTGTCGAGCATCAAGTCGTTCGGGATATATCGCTCGCCAACCTTCATCAAGGTCTCAATTACGGGGTGGCGTGCCGATTTGAGTTTTATTGTAGTCGAGTTGTTCAACTCCGGGCGCACATACTTGCGCTCCACCGCCACAACCGCCAACGAGTAGAGGCAGTCGATGCGGGCAACAATCTGTGCATTGCGCTGAATATCTCGCAACGAGCCTGTAACATAGGCGATTAGGTCGTTATAAATCTGCTGTTCGAGTTGCAATATTCGCTCCTCTGCACCGAGAATCTTCTGCTCGTACTCCTTCAACTCCTCGGTGATATATCGCTCGGCAGCCGCCAAGGTCTGCTTGCGAATCCAACGCTCCGGCACCTTATCCTTGTGAGTGTTGCGCACCTCGATATAGTAGCCAAAGACATTATTATAACCTATTTTGAGCGAAGGAATACCAGTCAGCTCGCTCTCCTGCTCCTGAATCTTTTGCAAGACCTCTTTGCCGTGCAGAGCCACTCGGCGCAAGTCATCGAGTTCCGCCGAAACGCCATCGGCAATAATGCCGCCCTTCTGAATCTGATTGGTTGCAGGGTCCGGATAGATGGTCTGCGCAATACGCCCCGACACCTCGCTAAGAGGGTTTATCTTCGAGGCCGCGAGGTGCAGAATATCGCTATCTGACGACTCCAACGCCGCCTTCAACAGTTCTATCGCCTCCAACGAGTTTTTCAGCTGAATCATCTCGCGAGGTAATACTCGCAAACTCGCTATGCGTGAGGCAATTCGCTCAATATCGCCCGTCATCGAGAGATGTTCGTTCACTGCCGAGCGAGTAGCCGCATCTTTCACAAAAACCTCGACCATATTCTGTCTGTCCTCTATGCGTTTCAGGTCGAGAATCGGCATCGCAATCCACTTGCGCAAGAGTCGTGCGCCCATGGCGGTACGCGTTTTGTCGAGCGTCTTTGCAAGCGAGAAATTCGCATCGCCACCTGTCGAAGCGAAGAGTTCGAGGTTTCGCGAGGTGAACTTATCAATCCACACATACTCCTCACGGTCAAGGCGAGATAACGAGGAGATATGCGCCACATTGTTGTGTTGTGTAAATTCGAGGTAGTAGAGTATCGCTCCCGCAGCCGAAATGGCACTGCGCATACCCTCCACGCCAAAGCCTTTGAGCGAAGGGACCGAGAAGTGCGTTTTCAACTTGCCGTAATTGACCTCGTAGGAGAACACCCAATCTTCGAGGCAGTAGATATAGTATCGCGAGCCGAAAGCCGCCACAAAACGCTCCTTCAAACCACGCTGATAGACAATCTCCTTTGGCGCAAACGAGGAGAGCAACTTTTCGATATAGCGGTCATCGCCCTCGGCAACCGAAAACTCGCCCGTAGTGAGGTCGAGGAACGCCACGCCCGTAGCCGACTGACCGAAATAGACCGATGCGAGGTAGTGGTTTTCGCGCTGCTCGACAACATTATTTTCGAGCACCACGCCCGGTGTAACAACCTCGATAACACCTCGTTGAACAATGCCTCGTTTTACATTCTTCGGGTCTTCGAGCTGTTCGCAGATAGCCACGCGCTTGCCGGCACGGACCAAACGAGGAAGATAGGAGTCTATGGCGTGATGCGGAAATCCTGCAAGCTCCACCGTTGCAGCACCGCCATTGGCACGGCGAGTGAGTGTAATGCCGAGTATGGCACTCGTCTCGATAGCGTCTGCACCGAATGTCTCGTAGAAATCTCCCATTCGGAACAACACAATCGCATCGGGGTGTTGTGCCTTCACGCCATCGTACTGCTTCATCAAATCGGTCTTGCCCGACTTTTTCTCCTTCTCTTCGCCTGTTTTCTTTCCTCGTGCCAAAGTCTCTTCGTTTAATATGGTGTTTGTATAAATTTACTTTGTAATGGGCTGCTTAACAACCATTATAAGTGGGCGATGATCTGATGTTCTATGAACAAAATCATCGGTATACGCATAAGCTCTCTTGATTGCTTTGTAGAACTTCTCGGTGCAGTAGATATAGTCAATACGCGCCTTTCCTCCGCGTGTCGAAGGCTGAAATGCGTGAGGATTCTTATCGAAAATCACATCGTAAGGATAGACCTTCAACACCGCGTTGTGAACATCGTTGTTGTATCTCTTAGGCTTGCTGAGTATCTCATCGTAGAATGCTATATCCTTTGGCGAACGGGCATTGAAATCACCCATCATAACCCAATGCTCCTCGCCGGCAAACTTAGGATTGCGAATGGTCTGGTCCATAATGTAGTTTATCTCCGAGAGTCTAAATTCGTGCCCGCCTTTACCCTTCGTCTTGGTCTTATCGCCCTTGCGATAGGATTGCGGCCAAAGGTGTAAAACAACATAATTTACGCCCAAAATCTTCACGTGCAGAGCTCCGTGCGACAACTGCTTACCTCCAATGCGCTGCACCACCTCAATCGGGAAACGCGAAGTTATAGCCACAGGGTAGTTGTCCTGATACGCTCCGAGTGCGGTGTATTTGTGCCCCCAACGAGCCGCCAATTCATCCCAACGATAAGGGAGGTAGCGAGCCTCCTCGTTCTTCGGAAGATTCTTTTTCTTCTCGTTCCAGTGGCTCGCAGCCTCGCAAACGGCAAACACATCGACCTTTTGTCCCTTCATCCATTGAACAAACTCATCGTAATTATTGAATTGGTCTTTCCACATTCCATCCGCGATATTGAAATCCATCACGCGAATAGTTTTAGGCATAGACTTATTCTTCTTTTTAGGCTTTGCACTTAATGGTGACACCATGCACAACAGAAGCAACGCGCATAATATAGTCTTAATTCTCATAACTGTATCGGTATTAAATTTGCACAAATATAAGTATTACAATCGTGCAAAGATAACAAAAGTATCAGACTTTCAATTAAAAATTGAGAATTAAAAATTAAAATTATCTGTTTCGGCATCGTAGAAAATCAGATAATTTTACCCCCCCCCAACCGACATATTGGGCTCCTCTCCTAAATTAGGGGAGGAGTATATAGAGTAACAGATAAGCATTGAGCCTGCCTAACAAAAAAAACTTGTTAGACAGGCTCCTTGTTAATTGGCTAATGACCAATAATTTAGAAGGCTACTATCGGAGCTTTCTCTGCGCCTTCGGTTGTGGCGGTAAAGAGTTGTTTTTTCTCAAAGTCGAACATCTTGGCAATCAAGTTCGATGGGAAGGTTGCGGTCTTGGTGTTATAGACCTTTACAATCTCGTTGTACTTGTTGCGAGCAACGGCAATGCGATTCTCAGTGCCCTCCAATTGTGCTTGCAACTCCAAGAAATTCTGATTTGCTTTCAAATCGGGATAGTTCTCCGAGATAGCAATCAAACGGCCGAGTGCCGAGGTAACTTGCTGTTGTGCAGCTGCATACTCCTCTACATTTGTGCCGCCTGCCAACGCCTTTGCGCGAGCCTCTACCACCTGGTCGAGGGTCTCCTGCTCGTGCTTTGCGTAACCCTTAACCGTAGATACAAGGTTAGGAATAAGATCAGCACGACGCTGATACTGTGTCTCAACATCCGCCCATGCGGCCTCTACACCCTGTCCGAACTTTACCAATGTGTTGTAAGTTGTCCAACAATAGCCGCACGCGATAACCACCAATGCAGCTACAACAATCCAAATTGTCTTTTTCATAGTTCTGTTATTTTTTTGCTTTTAGCCATTAGCTGTTAATTAAAATAAATATACCTTTAATTATCAATTATCAATTGTCAATTGTCAATTGTCAATTAGGTTTTCTAAAACCTACTTCCTGCGCCTCCGCCACCGAAACTACCTCCGCCGAAGCCACCACCAAAGCCTCCGCCGCCGAATCCGCCACGGCTACCACCACCGCCAATAATAACTACGGGAGCTTTCTCGTGTCGCACATGCTTGATGAATGAGTGTCCGCAGTCGGGGCAGGTAAATGTTTTGTCTATAAGCTGGTATGAGCGAGTATTCTTTACGATTTGGCTGTTTATCTGCACGATATGATGCTTTCCGCATTTTGGACATTTGCGCGCCTCGCGGGCAATAAAGTATAGTAATGCGACAAGCAGTACAAATATCACGAACATCGAGCCGAATATGGCCATGAAATCGCCCATTGTCATCTCTTCCTCGGTTGTTGTGGGCAGTTCGCCCGATGAGAGTAGGGTGGCAACAGCCGCTACGCCATCGACCATACCTTTGTTGTAGTCGCCTGCGCCAAGCGGCTCGACCATATAGTGTTGTTGAATACGCTTACAGATAGCATCGGGTAGCACGCCTTCCAAGCCGTAACCCGTTACGAAACGGATTTCTCGCTTGTTGAGTACCAAGATGATACCCAAGCCGTTATCCGATTTACCTGAACCAACACCCCAGCTCGAAAATAGTTCATGTGCAAACGAGAAAACATCGTCAGATGCGATGTCGTTTACCGCTACAACGGCTACCTGCGCAACGCCATTTGTGCGGAGTGAATCGCAGGCGAGGTCGATGGCTCGTACAGCCTCTTCCGATAGGATGCCATCGGGATTTGAAGTGTAGCGATTGCGGTCAACAAGTTGCACATTCGGCACTTCGCTGATAGTGTATGGCTTGGCTATTGCAACCACATAAGTAGCAGCGATTAGCGCTAAAAGTGAAAATAATCTTCTCATAACACCGCAAATATACAAAAAAATGGTATTTATTGTTTTAAAATCGAAGATTTTTACTATCTTTGTATCATTAACGCAAACATGTCATAAAAAGTATAAACCATGGTAATTTTAGTATTGAATTGCGGTAGCTCGTCAATTAAATATCAGGTGCTTGATATCGAGGCTGCTGCAAACAAGTTGCTCGCAAAGGGTATTGTTGAGCGTATTGGTTTGCCTGAGGGCGACCTCGTGCACAAACCTGTCGGAAAAGATAAGTTTACACTTCGTCAGCCGATTCCTGACCACACAACGGGTATTCGCCTTGTACTTGATGCGTTGACAAATGCAGAGCATGGCGTTATTTCATCGCTCGATGAGGTGAAGGCTGTCGGCCATCGTGTAGCTCATGGTGGCGAGTACTTCGCAGATAGCTGCGTGGTAACAGAGGATGCAAAGGCTAAAATCAAGGAGCTTTTCGCTATTGCCCCTCTCCACAACCCTGCAAACTTGGAGGGTATTCTCTCGATTGAGAAGGTGTTACCGGCTGTTCCGCAGGTGGCTGTATTCGACACTTCGTTCCATCAGACCATTCCTGCAATGAACTACATCTATGCTCTTCCAATGGAGTATTACGAGAAGTATCGTGTGCGCCGTTACGGCTTCCACGGAACAAGCCACAAGTTTGTTGCAAAGCGCGGTGCCGAGTTCTGCGGTTTGGATCTCGCCAATTCGAAGATTATCACTTGCCATGTCGGCAATGGAGGCTCGGTAACAGCTGTGTTGAATGGTAAGTCGTACTGTACCTCGATGGGCTTCTCGCCTGTTGATGGCTTGATGATGGGTACTCGTTGCGGTGATGTCGATCCAAGCGCAGTGCTCTATATCGCCGAGAAGGAGGGTATGGACTTTGCAACAATCAACACCATGATTAACAAGAAGTCGGGCGTAGAGGCAGTGTCGGGCGTATCGAGCGATATGCGCGATATTGATGCAGCATACGATGCAGGTAATGAGCGCGCAATCCTTGCTCGCGATATGTACTTCGACCGCGTTAAGCAGTATGTAGGCAAGTACGCAGCGATGATGGGCGGTGTCGATTTGGTTGTATTCACCGGTGGCGTAGGCGAGAATTCGCCTGAGTTGCGCGAGTGGGTATGCCAGAATATGGCATTTATGGGTGTCGAGTTGAACGAGGAGTTGAACAAGGGCATCCGTGGTGTTGATACACTCATCTCGACAGAGGCTTCTAAGGTTAAGGTTGCCGTAATCGCAACTAATGAAGAGTTGGTTATCGCACAAGACACTTACAGACTAATCAACGATTAGTTAATTAAAAATTAAGAATTGAGGGTTGATAATAAAGAAAATACCTTTAATTGTCAATTGTCAATTCGTCAATTATCAATTTAAGATGAAACATTTATCAGAAATAGTAGAGGCTGCTCGTGCGCGTGGTCGCAAGCGCCTCGCAGTGGCATACGGACAGGACTCACACACTATCGAGGCTGTTTACGATGCATATAAGGATGGTTTGGTAGAGGCAACTCTTTTCGGCGACAAAGAGATTATCGAGAAGACTTGTGCCGAGTTGGGTATTGACTCTTCGATTTTCACAATCGTAGATGAGAAAAACCCTGCAAAGGCGGTGTCTGCCGCAGTTAAGGCTACCGCAGCCGATGAGGCTGATGTCTTGATGAAAGGCTTGGTATCGACCGATGTATATATGCGCGGTATCATCAAAGAGGGACTTCTCCCACCAAAGGGTACTTTGAGCCATGTATCGGTGTTCGAGTGGGCAGGTTATCACAAGTTGCTCCTCGCTTCGGATATCGCAGTGTTGCCATTGCCGGATTTGAAGACCAAGCAGACTCTTATCAAGTATCTTGCACAGGTGGCTAATACCCTCGAAATCGACACTCCAAAGGTTGCTTGCATTGCGGCGATGGAGTTGGTAAATCCTAATATGCCGGCTATGGCAGAGGCTGCAATCCTCTCGAAGATGGGCGACCGTGGTCAGCTCGGCAAGGTGATTGTCGATGGTCCATTGTCGATTGACCTTGCTCTCTATCCTGAGGTTGTTGAGCATAAGAAGTTCAAGGGCTCGGCGGTTGCGGGAGATGCAGACTGCTTGTTGTTCCCTAACTTGGAGTCGGGCAATGTATTCTTCAAGAGCGTGTCGCACATTGGCGGTGGTGAGTTAGCTGCTATGGTTGTCGGTGCAACTAAGCCTTGCGTCTTGACCTCACGAGGCGACTCGGCATTGTCGAAGAAGTATTCGATTGCTTTGGCTTGCTTGTCGGCAAAATAGCCAAAGACTGTAATTGACAATTGAAAATGGACAATTGACAATTATGGTGCTTTACAATTTATTTAAGATTATTAAGTAGGTTATTGATAGCGTAATTAAAATACAATTATCAACTATCAATTATCAATTATCAATTATTAAAAGTGAAACTTTTAATCTTGAACGGTCCTAACCTCAATTTGCAGGGTAGGCGCGATAAGTCGGTATATGGTGCGGAGAGCTTCGAGGAGTTTATTCCTCGACTCCGCACTGAATATCCCGATGTTACGATTGGTTATGCCCAATCCAATATCGAGGGCGAATTGATAGATACACTCCACAAGGCGGATGGCGACTACGATGGTGTGTTGTTCAATGCGGGTGGCTATACCCATACCTCGGTGGCACTGCGCGATGCGATAGATGCAGTGTCGGTACCGGTGATTGAGATTCATATTTCGAATGTCGCAGCGCGCGAGGAGTTCCGCCACACATCGCTTATTGGTGCTACCTGCATCGGTTCTATTGCGGGTTTCGGCTTGAACTCGTACCGTTTGGGTATCGAGGCATTTCTCAAAAAATAGACCATCAATTGTCTGCTGAATGGGTGACAAACTCATAAATAAGGTGGCAACAGGAGTTGCATGGAGCGTAGCCGAAAAGCTATGCTCTATGTTATTACAGATGGTCGTAAGTATCGTTGTTGCCCGCCTGCTTGCGCCGGAGGATTTCGGCGTTATGGCGATATTGACCTTCTTTACAGCGGTTGCGTTGGTAGTGGTTGATAGCGGCTTCTCGCAAACGCTGTTGCGCAAGAAGGAACCAACAAACGATGATTATAAGTCGGTCTTTATCTTTAATGTTGCAGTATCGTTTACGCTCTATCTGCTCTTTGTGGCGTTGTCGCCACTCTTGGCACGATACTACAATCTGGCGGTTATTTCGGGTATTGCCCCTGTACTATTTTTGTTGCTGCCTATCAATGCGTTAGGTATAATTCAAAATACAAAACTATCGCGAGAATTTCGATTTGGACTATTATCTCGAATAAACTTCGTGGCATCGCTTATTGCAGGAGTGGCAGCCATTGTTGTAGCTATGTGTGGAGGTGGCGTTTGGGCGTTGGTAGCTCAACGACTTGCACAGATGGCTACGCGAAGTGTGCTTTTGTGGTGGCTTGGAGAATGGCGTGGCGAAGGCTCGTTTAGTGGTCGGGCGTGGTGCGAAATGGCTCCATTTTCATTTAGACTTATGTCTACGGATGTGGTGTCGGCCATCTACAACAATGTGGCACAACTATTTATCGGCAAGATATATTCCCCAAATACACTCGGCTATTTCAATCAGGCGCAGAAAATCAAGGATTTACCCGTGCAGTCTGCGGTTTTGTCGGTGCAGTCGGTAACATATCCTGCATTGGCGAAAATCAAAGATGATACGGCGAAATTTGCCGAGAGTTTCCGCAAAGTTTTGCTGATAAATATCTTTGTAATGGCTCCGGTTGCTGTCGGTATGTCGGCTGTTGCCGAGCCTTTGTTTAAGGTTTTGCTGGGTGAGAAGTGGTTGCCTACGGTGCCATATTTTGAGGTTATTGCCCTTGCAGGAGTATTCTATCCATTGTCGATGGTGGCGTACAATGTACTGAAAGTGCATAGTAACGGCTCGATTATTTTCCGCTTGGAGTTACTGAAAAAGGCGATAATGACGGTAGTTTTGGCTCTTACCATTCCGCACTCGACAATGGCTATTGCCTACGGCTTGGTGACTATGACAGCGGTGGAGTTCGTTGTAAATTTCGCAGCAACAAGGCGATATACAACCCTTCCGTGGTGGCAGATGATATGCACACTGCTTCCTTCGTTGCTCCTTACGGCAGTGATGTATGCGGCGGTGAAGGCGGTAGGGTATTATAGTGCCGATTTTGCTCCTATTTGGCAACTACTCTTGCAGATTGCAACAGGTGTTATAGTATATGCGCTTGGTGCGTGGATATGCCGTTTGGAGGCGTTAAAGGAGTTTGTATCAACTATTAAAGGTGTGTTGAAACGATGAGAATCTACGGAGAATTCGACTTTATAGAGTCAATAAGTGAGATGTTCCGCACGATGCCGAAAAATGGTTTTGAGGGCATTGGCGATGATTGCGCAGTACTGCCGATTGGCGATGACGAGGCGTTGGTCTTTACTTCGGATATGCTCAACGAGGGCATTCACTTTCTGACCGACAAAAGTACTCCGTTTCAGATTGGCTACAAGTCGTTGATGGTAAATATTAGCGATGTGGCGGCTATGGGGGCAAAACCCGTAGCAACATTGTTGTCGTTAGCATTGCCGAATGATAAGTTTGGCGAGTGGTCTGCGGAGTTTATGCGTGGCTACAAAAAGGCATCGAAAAAATATGGAGTAAAACTCGTTGGTGGCGATACCGTAGGCTCGAAATCGGGTGTCTGCATAAGCGTAACGGCTATTGGTCGTGCGCCAATGGCAAACATAAAACGCCGTTCAGTCGCCAAAGTTGGCGATGTTGTAATGGTTACGGGCAAGTTGGGTGCATCGGCAGCAGGTTTGCGAGATGTGTTGGCAGGAAAACTATCAACTCGCAATGCCAAACTCCATTTGATGCCCGAAGCACAAGTGCGAGAGGGTGAGTGGCTCGGACAGCAAGCATCTGTTCACGCCATGGCTGATATTTCAGATGGTATAGCCTCGGACCTCCAACATATTATCGATAGGTCAAAGAGGGGTGCAGTAATATTGGAACAAAATATTCCTATTGCACGAGGCGCATCGTTCCAAGATGCTATTTGCGGCGGCGAAGATTATCAATTACTTTTTACGGTTGATAAACGCGAAGCTGAGGAGTTGGTGCAACGCTTTGAAGAGCATTTCGGAAAAACTCTATATAATATAGGTAGGGTAGTTAAACCTAACTACGACTGCTATTATATTGGCTGGGAAAGCGAAAATGGAGATGTTACCTATATCCACGATTGGGTAGGCGGATATAACCACTTCGGTTTTGAAGATTAGTCCTCTACGATAAAAACCTGTTCGCCTTTGCCCTGCATAAAGTACTTCTCACGGGCATATTGCTCCAAGAATTCATCATTTTTCAGATTCTCGATAAGTAGGCTGTCACGAAGAATACTCGCTTCATAGATAGCCTTCTCTTTATTCAGTGCGCGAATTTCGAGAGAGGTTCGTATGAGTGATACAAGTGGGCGACCAATAAGTATTACACCGAGCAATACTGCAGCAGCAAGAGTTATACGCCACGCATACTCCTTGCCTTTGCTGATACCCTTTTCTACCTGCTTACTTACTCGCTTACCGAACTTCATGGAGTTTAATGATTATGGTATTCGCATATATTTGTGGCTCTGTATGGAGATGCTCCACTTCGGATTGCGCTTGGCATACTCTACAAGTTCAGGCATAATCTGCTCCGAAACGCTCCATTCAGGCTGTAAGAATAGCAGACACTTACCGCTAACCTTTGCAGCGCACTCCTCTGCCCACTTCAAGTCCTCCTCGCTCTGGATAATGACCTTCAACTCATCAGCGCGACCATACGCCTCTTCGAGAGGTGCCGACTTGCGCTTTGGTGAAAGACATACCCAATCGAACTCGCCAGAGAATGGGTGAGAGCCCGAAGTTTCGAGAAATATTGCCAATCCTCGCTCATGAAGTGCTTGTGTCAAATAATCAAGAGGGTAGAGCAGAGGCTCTCCTCCCGTAATAACGATAGATTGTGCAGCACACGCTACGGCACGCTCAACAATCTCTTCGATAGCTGTCGGAGGATACATTCGCGGATTCCAAGTATACTTGGCATCACACCACGCACAACCTACATCGCAACCCCCAAGACGAATAAAATAGGCCGGCTTTCCAGTGTGAAAACCCTCGCCCTGAATTGTGTAGAAATCCTCTACAAGTGGCAGTTTCTTGCCACCCTCCAATACCGCCTCGTTACTCATTTGCAAGGACATATATATCTTTGAGGTTGCGACCAATCTGGTCGTAATCAAGACCATAGCCAACGATAAACTCGTTGCCAATCTCCAACGCACAATACTTGATAGGCATATCGTAGAGATACTTTTCAGGCTTAAAGAAGAGGGTGCATACCTCTACTGAACGCGGATTAAGGGAATGAATATAGTTCAGCATATGGTTGATGCTATGACCTGTCTCCACAATATCCTCGACAATGATGATATCGCGACCTTCGATATCGAAGTCGATACCGAGCTTCTGCTTAACCTCGCCTGTCGATTGTGTCCCCTCGTATGAAGATATCTTCACGAATGTAATCTCGTTGTTGAATGTTGTCTTGCGCACAAGGTCGGCAAGAAACATATATGAGCCACTCAGTACACCTACAAATATAGGAGCTTTGTCGGTGTTTGCGTAGTCAATATTCAGACGCTCAGCAACCTTTGCCACCGCCTTGTCTATCTCCTCGGCAGGAATCATAACCTCGAAGGTTTTGTCGAAAAGTGTAACTCTCTGTTTCATCGTGTTCGAGTTTTTTATTATTGCAAAGATAACGATTCTATTCTAAATATGGGTATATCACTATGCTATTTTTCTATTTGACGATAAATATCTTTCAACCTATCCGCCATGAAGTATTGCAGAACAAGACGAGATATTATATACATCAGGAAGGCTAACCACAGCGCATCGTTGCCGATAAGTGGCAGTAGGGCATAGTAAATGGCAAAAAATATGATAGTTGCCCAAACCATCGAATTGCGCATTGCTCGCGTGAGAGTTGCTCCTGCATAAACGCCGTCTAACATAAACGGCATAGCGGCAAATAGCGGAATAACAATAATCCAACCGATATATCGTTTTGCAACAGCAAGTACATTTGCCAACTCCTCCTCTGTACCACTACCGAGAAAGGCGGTGAATAACTCCTTCCAACCTGCGAGGTATAGTGTTATGGCAATAGCGGCCGTTGCAAAGGTCCATACTACGCAGTAGCGTAAGCACCTCTTCAATGAAGGCAAATCTTTTGCCCCGATAAAGCGGCCTGTCATAGCCTCTGCCGCGTAGGCAAAACCATCGTTCATATACGAGAAGAGCATCAACAGCTGCATCAGTACACTATTTACGGCCAAAATTGCAGCATCTCCCATTCGTGCCGAAGCAGCAGTGAAGAAGGTGTAGACTCCGACATTACAGAATGTTCGGACAATAATATCGCCATTGACCTTAAAGAATCGCTTCATCGATGCGAAGTTCAACACCTCGCGCAGGACTATTGATCGCATTGTCTTGCGGAAGAAGATGTAGATAAGCGCACTTGCAAGTACCAAACCTATCCACTGCGATACGACCGAAGCGTAGGCTATGCCGACAATGCCGAGGTCGAACGAATAGACAAACCACCAGCCGAACAAGATGTGCAGACCATTTACGGTTATTGATACCGCCATCGGGATAACACCGTTCTGCATACCCACAAACCAACCGTACAAACCGAATAACAAGATGCCAGCTGGCACCGCCCAGATGCGAGCAAAGAAGTATTCGGACACTATCTCATCGCCTCCCATAAGCCACAGCGATAGTTCTCCGAGTGGGCGTTGGAAAATCAATACTATTGCGCTTAATGCTAACGAAATAACCACTGCGCGTACCAACATAGCAGTCGTTTCGTGGAAGTCACCTGCTCCGTAGGCTTGTGCGGTCAGACCGCTTGTGCCCATACGGATAAAGGAACAGTTCCAATAGATGAAGTTAAAGATTGATACTCCGAGTGCCAACGCTCCGATAATCTCCGCCGAGCCACTCCAAGTACCGACAATACCCGTTGATACCAATCCCATCAATGGAACGGTAATGTTGGATATAATGTTTGGTATGGCTATGCGAAATATCTCTTTGTTCATCGTCTTTCTACATTTGCGGTGTGATCTTCACCTTAAACACAGCCTTCTTGTTCGGTTCGATTGTGGTGGAGAAGCCTACGCGGCAGGTCTTCTTATTGCTTGCATCATAGCTTGTTCCCGACTCGTTACTCTTGATATATGCCTTGGCATTCTTTGGCGAGAGGACGCGAATAATGACCTCCTTGCCACTCTTGGTGAGGCTTATGGTCTTGTCGTTGATAATTGTCGCCTTGGCATCGGTAGACATATTCCAACGAATATTGCACAGCTGACCATCTGTACACATCTCGTCAATACAGATAACATTGTTATTTTTGTCTGCATAGATGGTGCGGTAGGCAGAGGAGAGTCCGCCCAATACCGAGCTCATATCGAACTTCGCTCCGTGCTTGTTCGCCTTATCGTAGGTCTCGACCATTGTTGCACTGCCATCGACTAAATGCATCTGCTCGTTTACGGTAAGGGTGTTGTGAGGATAGTTGTTGTAGCGATAGACGCTCCAGCGCTCGGACTCTTGTCCGCTGCCCCAAATCTTCATTCCGATCTTCTCCAACGAGTGGTAGTTCTGTGCTCCAAGATCTATAGCCCAACGAACTCCTCCCCACTCGTAGATAAAGGTGCCACTATCCATATGTGCGTGAGGAAGTGAAGCCGAACCACCCTTTGCTGCCAAGTAGGTGCTATTTGGATCTTGGAAATCGCTGCGATAACCAAAGACAGGTTGCTCGCCGTTGCCTGCCCAGAAACCATTCTCGATAGGCTTGATTTTAGATGCATCGCAACGCGCTGCAAAGAGTAGGGCGATAGGGGCAATTCTGTCTATGCCGCGTAGCCTTCCTCCCTTTGCTAAAATTTGATGGTTGCGATATACGAGCGACATATCTCCCGTTTCGAGGGCAAACCAATAGAGCCAAGCCATTACCGCATTTCTTGGACAACCCATATCCGAGAAGTTGAAAGGACGACCAGTAGGGCCCATCATATAGTTCATAAACTTTGCCGACTCCAAAAATCCAGGATACTTCTCCAAATCGAAACTACTGCCGAGAGCTGTACGCAACGACTCGATAAGTATCAACTCGAAGGATGTTCCGTACTCCCAATAGCCATAACCCTCGGGGTAGACACCATCGGGACCATAACATTTTTGAGCTATTGGATTACTCTTTACAGAGCGTTCGATATGCATCTTTGCCACATCGGGATGTTTTTCGAAGATGGCAAGCGCGCCCATAATCATACCTCCATTGCAGACCTGATTCCAGTTGCTAGCCCTTCTGTACCACCACATTTTTGTAGTTGCAGCATTCAAACCCTTATTGAGAATTGCCTCCTCAATCTTCACGCGACTATCCTCCGACAACCAATCGTAGAGCCAGTCGTAGCCTATCGCAAGGGCTACGGTCATCTCACCAACATCAAGGAAGTGCGATGGGTTCCAGTCGGTGAAGTTTGCTGCGGCCAACATCTCCGTTTCGGCACGCTTGGCAAAGGCTTCGTTGCCACTATATAAATACATATAGGAGCAGTAGCTCACTCTTTCGAGTACCTTGCGCGATACGCCAAGCAATCGCCTCCCCTGTTTGATACGCTCGCTTGGCTGCTCGTCAAGAACTTGCTTTGCCTTCTTCTCGATTGTATAGTGCATATTTCGAATGGCACCATCTGTAATAACCTTCTTGCGTATCTGCTCGATATCGCCACCCTTCAAGATAAGACGAGGGTGGGCAGGAAGTTTCGAATAGTCGGGCGTAGGCTGTGCTATTGCCGTAAAGGAGAATATCACTGCCAAAAGGGTTATAATTTTCTTCATTAGTAGCTCAATTTGAGATGATTACTTCGTAAGTCGGTGATATATTTCAATACATACCCACGCATCGGTGGCAGCATACATTTGTTGTTGTGGGGTAAGTTGTTTGGCAGCCCAATTGCTCAGTCGCTGTGCTTTCGATACCCTCTTGCCGAGAACAATGCCCGAAATCTTGCGAAGGCTCTTATCCTCGATACCATACTTTGGTACCTCGTTTTGCAGATCGATAAAGCCTCGTGCCGTGAAGTGACGCAGGCGGTTGAGAGCAGTGATATCATTCTTGACATCGGCACCGACTTTTGCAATCTTTTCGTTCGAAAGTATTGCCAATATTTCGCGCGAGAGTGATAGCTTATTCAGCCGAATAAGATAGCAACACTCCTCGGTTGAGAGTTGGAGTAGGGCGACCTTGTTTGTTACGCCCGCTGTGAAGGATGGGCGAGTCTCGGTATCGAAGCCTATAAGCGTCTGCTGCGAGAGATCTTTACACGCCTTGGCGAGCGCATCGGCGGTCTCTACGACCTCGATGCGCCCGTCAAAGTGTACAGCTTCCAATGACGCTACTTCATCATTCGATATGTTTGCTGCAAAAGCCACCGTCTACTCTTTGTTATTTGCGTTTTGCTCTCTTCTGCTCCTCGCGTGCCAAAGCCTCCTGCTGCTGCATCAACTGCTCGTAACGCTGCTGGAAACGCGACTTCTTGCCCTTGGTGTTTTTGGCGTTGGCTACCATCTTAATGCGTATCTTATCATCGTTCAAGGTGAAACGAATGATGGTAGTCTGGATGATTGTGATAAGGTTCGACAAGAGGTAGTAGTAGCAAAGACCACTTGCATAGTCGTTGAACCAGAACAACATCATCGCCGGCATCATATATACTGTCATAAACTTCATTCCCGCCATCTGCGGTTGTGAAGAACCTTGTTGCTGGAAGTTTATGTACGAGTAGATAAACATCACGATTGTCATCAACAAACAGAACAGCGAAACATGGTCGCCATAGAACGGAATGTTGAATGGCAAATCGAGAATACTATCGTATGACGAGAGGTCATCGCTCCACAAGAATGACTTGCCACGCAATTCGATACTTGCAGGGAAGAAGCGGAACATAGCAATCAGAATAGGCATCTGAATAAGCATCGGCAAGCAGCCTCCCATAGGGCTGATACCTGCCTTGTTGTAGAGTGCCATCATCTCTTGCTGCTTCTTCATAGCATCCTCCTGACGAGGGTATTTAGCGTTCAAAGCATCAATCTCAGGCTTAATAACGCGCATCTTGGCGGTCGAAAGGTAACTCTTATAGGTCAATGGGAAGATTACCAACTTAACCAACAGCGTCAAAATCAAGATGATAAGACCAAACGATGCGATATATCGCTGCAAGAAGTCGAATACAGGAATTACCACCCAACGGCTAATATAGGTCGAGAAGATCCAGCCGAGAGGGATGATACGCTCCATTTCGATTGACTCTCCATTATTGTCGGTCAGTTTCTTCAATACCGAGAACTTGTTAGGACCGAGGTAGAACGAGAAGTCGTACTTTGTAGTTTGCGGAGTGTAGTCCACCGATGACGACATCGCAAAATCCTTCATATAACCCGACTTTGGCTCTGCCGTAACAAATGATACTTGTGGCTGACGCAAAACATTCGAGCGACTAATGAGTGCAGATGAGAAGAACTGTTGCTTGAACGATACCCAGTCCACCGAAGCGGCAATATCATCCTCCTTGGTCGATTCGGAAACACCTAAGTCCTCTACATCGCCCTCACCGGGGTAGTGGTAGACAAGAGTAGTGTACATATTCTCATTCTTGAAGCTGCGCTCGTTCTGGTAGGTGCGGTTGCGCCACTCGACAGCGATACTCTTCTGGTTGGCCATGAGAAGGGAGAGATCATTCAAGCGTACCTCAAAATCTACCAAGTAGTCGCGCTCAGGCTTCTGCTCGTTGTAGATGGTATAGATATGCTCGATAGAGCCGTTGCCCACAGGTAGACGCATTGTTACAACCTTTCTGTCGCCCAAAGATTCTACGGGCAGCAGCTCGAAATTGCGGTATGCGGTGGCAACCTCAATGTTGCGCATATTCTCCTTCAAGTAGTAGGACATATTGAAATATGCAGACTCAGGCGCGAAGAGATGAACTAATTCGTTGCGCTCCTCCTTTGGTGCATACTTTGTGTACTCCTTTAAGGTTACATCCATAATTTGCGCTCCGAATGTCGAGAAACGAATCTGCATCACATCATTCTCTACCACAACCTCTTCAACCTCCTCGGCATCGCTCACCAACTTCGGTGCATCGCTCTTTTTGCTCTCGGTTTTTGTGATTTCAGCCTCCGCTTTCTGCTCGGTAGGGGTATCAAGAGCCTGTGAAGCCTGCTCGGCGAGTTGTTCAACCTGGGCAGCCATCTGTGCCTCCTGCTGTTGCTTTGCCTGATAGTTTGCGTATAACATATATCCTACGAAAACCAAAGTCATCATGACAAAGCCGATAATTGTACTCTTGTTCTCTTTCATCTTTTTTATAATTACTCTTGTGTATCAATCAACTTTACGCGCTCGATGGCATCCATCATATCGCGCTTTGCTCGTGTAATCTTCTTTTCAACGGAGGCAATCAGGGCCTCGGCACCCTTCGATTTTGCGAAGAAACCGATATTATTCTCCAAGGTCTGAATCTCCTGTTCGAGTTGTTTTACGCGGTTGTAGAGCTTTTCGCGCTCGTTGCGAAGACGCTTGTCGCCCGCCTCGCGCATCGAGGATACCTTGTCCTTGAACTTATTGAGATTTTGCTCGCGATCGGTGCTGCGTACCGATGCAAAGAGCTTATCCAGAACGGCTTTATATTGCTTCTGTAACTTCTCCTTGTGATGAATAGGTACAAAACCGATATCGCTCCAACGGCGCTGGAACTCCTTGATTTCGTCAAACGACTTTACTACCGCTTCGGCCATCTCCTCCAAAAGCGACTGCTTGGCGGCAAGGTTTGCGGAATACTCGTTATCGATAGAGGAGAAGTGCTGCGACTTGCGCTCGAAGAACTTATCGCACGCAGCACGGAAACGCTTCCATACTGCATCTGCATATTTGCGTGCTACGGTTCCCGATTGTTTCCACTCGGCCTGCAATGCCAACAACTCCTCGGTCGCCTTTGCCCAATCTTCACGCTCGGCAATAGCCTCCGCTCGCTCGCAAAGAGAGTTCTTTACCTCCAAGTTCTTGGCCATATCGTCCTTAGCTTCGGCATAGAAGGCATGTTTAGCCTCGAAGAATTTGTCGCATGCTGCACGGAAACGGTCATAGACCTTGTTGTTCTCCTTTTTTGGAGCAAAGCCTATGGTTCGCCACTCGGCCTGAATAGCCTGCAAACGCTCGCTCGCCTTATTCCAAGCCTTGTGTGATGTAGGAGCGTTGGTCGAGAATGCCTCTACCTCTTCGCAGAGGGCTGTTTTACGCTCGAAGTTTTGCAACTGCTCAGCCTTGATATTCTCGAAATGCTCTTGATGGCGGCGGTTGATGATGGTGGAAGCAGCCTTAAATCGTTCCCACACAGACTCCTTATACTCCATAGCGACAGGACCTGTTTCGCGCCACTCCTCGTGCAACTTCTGCAACTTGTGAAATGCATCGACAACCGCCTCGGTCGAGGTGAGAGCCTCAGCCTGCTCGCAAAGTGCGTTTTTGACTTCGAGGTTGCGCTTCCAATCGAGATCGCGCAACTCCTTATTTATCTTCACATAGTCGTAGAAATTCTCGGTATGGAGATTATAAGTCTCGTATAAGTCGCTCACTTTCGCCTGCGGCACTTGTCCAATGCTACGCCAACGAGCCTGCAACTCATGGAACTTTGCAAAGGTTGAGTTGAGTGCCTCCTCCGAATCTACCAACGCCTTCAACTCCTCGATGATGGCGAGTTTTGCTTGGTAGTTATCCTCCTTCTCCTTGTCGGATAGGGCAGTAGCCTCATCGCGCTTGGTGCGGTAGATGTTGTACAGCTCCTTGAATCGTACCTCCGCCTCATCGGTTTGTGGCTTATATTCCGCATCTGCTCCATTTTCCTCGAAGAAAGCCTTGCGGCGAGCCTCCATATCTGCACGATGCAGTTTATAGAATGCTACCTTCAACGCTTCGACCTCATTGCGCAAGTCGGCGGAAGGCTCCTCCGAAACCTTTTTGGCAAGGCGCGCAAGCACCTCTTCTTTGTTTAGTCGCGCGATGTCGCTTACGGCAGTATTAGCCTCTGCCGAGTCCTCTCCGACTGAGCTAACAGTCTGCTCCTCGCTCACTTGCGGTTCAATCTCACTGTGAATAGTCTGCTCCTCTACGGGAACTTCGATAGTCGTTTTAGTAGCCATAATATGCTTAGTTTAGATTTACACTCTATACCTATATAAGGTATAACCCGACAAAGATACGAAAAATAATTGATAATTGGCAATTGGTGATTGATAATTCTGCTAAAAAACTACTGTATCTCCGCTTTTGTCTTTTATCTTTTTCGTATCTTTGCAGGATGAAACATCAAAATCTATTGTCTAAGGAGAATAAGAGCATCTCTATTTGGCTCGCAGCACTACCTATTGCGGTGCTTGTTGTGATGCTTGCACTTGTTATTAAAGTGTTTGGAGCAGATGCTATCGGCGGAGGTAGTCAGGTGGCACTGCTTGTTTCGGCTTCGGTAGGAGCGATTATTGCAGTTGCAGTGTATCGCTGCAAGTGGAGTACTCTCGAAAATGCTATTGTCGGGAATATTCGCACTTCGGCCTCGGCAATCATTATTCTATTGCTCATAGGTGCTATTTCGGGTACATGGATGTTGAGTGGCGTGGTGCCTACGCTCATGTACTACGGCTTACAAATAATCCATCCGAGCATATTTCTTGCTGTTGCTTGTCTGATATGTGCGGTAGTTGCCATTGTTACGGGTAGCTCGTGGACTACAATTGCCACCATTGGTGTTGCGCTTATGGGTGTGGGCGAGGCGCAAGGTTATTCCGAGGGATGGATTGCCGGTGCGATAATATCGGGCGCATACTTTGGAGATAAGGTGTCGGCCTTGTCGGATACTACGGTATTGGCATCATCGACCGTGCGAGTTCCTCTTTTCGAACACATTAAGTATATGTCTATCACTACGATACCTTCGTTTGTGTTAGCGCTCGTCATATTTCTTGTTGTGAGCCTTACTCATGCAACCGACAAGATGGTGCAGATGGAAGCATTGGCCGATACACTGCAACGCTCGTTTAATATCTCGGCTTGGCTGCTGCTTGTTCCAGCCTTGACAATGGTGTTGATAGCGAAGCGATTACCTGCGCTTGTAACCCTTTTTCTGTCGGTTGTTATGGCGTGCATAGCGATGGTTGTAGCGCAGCCCGATATAGTGCGAGCAGTTGGCGGTGAGGGCGATTTTTCGGCCTTTCGAGCATTGATGACGACTTGCTCAACCTCTACTTCAATTGATACTGGTAATGCGACTATAAATGAATTGGTTGCAACATCAGGAATGAGAGGTATGTTAGATACTATTTGGCTTATTTTGTGTGCAATGTGCTTTGGCGGAGTTATGGCGGGTAGCGGTATGTTGTCGGTATTGACACAGCTTTTTGCGAAGTTCGTCCATCGCACGGCTACTATCGTGGCATCGACACTCTCGACCGGACTGATTGCAAATCTGCTTACGGCCGATCAATACATCTCTATTATTATTACAGGCGAAACCTTTCGCGAGTTGTACGAGAAGCGTGGCTTGGAGGCTCGTTTATTGAGTCGCTCGATAGAAGATACGGCAACAGTAACCTCGGTACTTGTGCCTTGGAACTCCTGCGGAATGACGCAGTCTACGGTGCTTGGTGTGGCAACTTTAACCTATCTGCCATACTGCTTGTTCAATTTGATAAGTCCTCTGATGTCGCTCCTGTTTGCGATAATAGGCTATAAGATTAAGAGAGTAGTGAGTAGTGAGTAGTGAGTAGTGAGTAGTGAGTAGTGAGTAGTGAGGAAATAAGGGTGAGTAGTAAAAAATAATTCTTAATTCTCAATTCTTAATTTTTAATTTTTTCTTGGCTCGGTTGTTGTTTGGTTTGTGTGTGAACCAAAACAATAAAAGCTATGAAAAAGACTCTATTTACTATTTTGACATTGGGTGTAACCGTGATAGCGGCGGCCCAAAGCAATCCGGCACCAGCAAATGCGGTGCTTGTATCTCAAACCCGCAATGGTGATGTGGTAACCACTCGCTATAAAATTCCCCACAACAACGATCGGCATGCCGAATTTGATGTGCATTATGCCGTAAATCGTGCCAAGATTATTCCTGCCTACTCAGATAATTCGGAACAGATAGCCGAGTTGAAAAAGTTTATGGCGCAGACCAAGGATACAACGATGCATATCTCGGCCATCCATATTGTGGGCTACGCTTCGCCTGATGGCAATAGCAAGCAGAACGACACTCTTGCCTCGCAGCGTGCGCAGTCGTTGTATCACTATGCTGTAAATACCTATCATCCTGAACAAAAGATCGATACCAATCATAAGACATTTAAGTGGAGCGACTGTGTTGATGCTGTAGAAAAGAGTGATATTCCGAATAAGGAACAGGTGCTGATGGTGCTTAAATCAACCTCGCATACCGAACAGCAGAAGGAGCAAGCTCTGCGTAAGATGCCTGAGTCGTGGCGATATTTAGCTACGCATATCCTGCCACAGATGCGATATGCCGATATAGAGTTCGATTATGGCATAGATGAGTTTGTTACACGCACCACCATTGTACCTAAGACTGAACCGGCAAAACCTGTGCAGACTGCACAACCACAACAGCCGCAGCAGGTTGTCGTTGATGAGGAGATGGGTATTATCATCGCCACACCCGGACATAACAGCGGGGATGATGGAGCAGCACGCAAGGATAGAAAGGGTAGAAAAGCCGACAAAAAACATCGTAAAGGTGGATATGAGGTGATTTATTGGTAGAAAATCACATTAAAACGATAAAAAAGTTTGAAAATCTTTGCACACTATCCATTTTTTCTTATCTTTGTGCTGTAAAACTAAGATAAGGTTATGGCAAATTTAAGATTTTTGAAGAAGGAAATTGACTATCGTCTTGAAGAGTTGGTGTTTGATTGCGATATGACAATCTATTTCCGCCCCGATAAGGAGCAAGAGATTTTTGCAATTATGCAGGAGGGTGTAGAGCTTCGCAATGAGCTTTATCACAAGGCTAACAATCCGACCGAGCCAAAGAATTCGTCTCTCGTGCGCAAGTACTATGCAGCATTCCGTAACGAGATGATCGAGGGCTATGGTAAGTTGTTCGAGAAGTTGAGCGCTCTCCACGACTAATAGTTTCAAGATGAAGCCCGAAAAGGCGCAATGGGCTACCATTGCGCCTTATTCTTTGGTTGTAAATTTTTAGTCCTAAACGCTATGCGAATTCTTGTAGTCGATGATGAACTCGATATTCGTGAGTTTGTGCAGTACAATCTCGTGAAGGAGGGGTATGAGGTGGAGTGTGCCATCAATGGACGCGATGCCTTGATGAAGGCCGCCAAGTTCCGTCCGCACCTTATTCTCTTGGATATGATGATGCCGGAGATGGACGGCCGTGAGGCGTGTCGTGCCTTGCGCTCAAATCCGGCGACCAACAAGACAATGATTGTGTTTTTGTCGGCCGTATGCGAAGAGGATAGTTTGGTGGAGTGCTACGAGGCTGGTGCTGATGACTATATCACTAAGCCTGTGAGTATGAGGGTGCTCTGTTCGCGTGTAGCGGCAATTACCAAGCGTATCGAGAACAACGATCAGGAGGCAGCCATTGCAACTAATACTTCGCGATTGGTAGAGGAGCGACATACCTACATATCCGATAGCGGGGAGGTACGATTGGCAGTCAAGGAGTTTGAAATATTGAAATTGCTGCTCTCTGAGCCTCGAATATTCACGCGTGAAGAGATATTTAGTGCCGTATGGGGGCAGGATGTAGTGGTCGGCTCACGAACGCTTGATGTTCATATTCGCCATCTGCGCAGCAAGATCGGTGACAGCCGTATTTCGACATGCAAAGGAGTCGGTTTTCGCTACGAAGAGTAGAGAGCTACTTTTTGAATATGAAAAATACTGCCAAGACAAGGCAGACAAAACCTGCAAGGTGGTTCCAGCGGAGCGCCTCGTTTTTCATTATGAGCTGTACGATAACGGCAAATACGGTGAGCGATACAACCTCCTGAATAACTTTTAACTCCCAAATCGAGAATGGGCCGCCATACTCCATACTGCCCAAGCGGTTTGCGGGCACCATAAAGCAGTACTCGAAAAATGCCACTAACCAACTGATAAAAATCACGGCCACCAAGCCGATGCGCTCGAATTTGCTCTTGAACATCACTTGGCCGTACCAAGCCAGTGTCATAAATAGGTTTGAGCATATCAAAAGTCCTACTGCGGAGAGTCCTCGTGTAATCATATTTTCTTATTTAGCTCTATTTCGGGTGCGAAAGTATTAAAAATTTGCCGAATTGCGACCAAAATTGGCAAAAAATAGATACCTTCGCATCATGAAATTCACTTTAATCACAGGAGCATCATCGGGAATTGGGCTCTGCTATGCCGAGCAATTTGCCGCAAAAGGCGAAAATATTATCGTTGCAAGCAACCAGCGAGAGCGCAACGAGGAGGTTGCAGCCGACCTTAAACAACGCTTTGGTGTAGAGGCGGTTGCGCTGTATGCCGACCTCTCGAAGGCTGACTCTGCAGAGCAGATTTACGAGTGGTGCAAGGAGCGCGAAATAGAGGTCGCAACCCTCGTTAGCAATGCAGGAATTTTGCAGTTCGGAATGTTTCTGCACACCAAGCCTTCAATGGCGGAGTTTATCACAAATCTCCACTGCATAACACCCTCGAAATTGTGCCGACTCTTCGGCGAAGATATGTGCAGTAGGGGAGAGGGACGCATACTGATAATGTCATCGATGACGGCGTGGACTCCATATATTACCGTGTCGTACTATGCCGCCACAAAGGCATATCTTAAAAGTTTTGCGCAGTCACTGTGGTACGAGTTCCGCCCTTATGGCGTAACGGTAACTACGGTCTATCCGGGTGCGGTGGATACACCTCTCTACACGCTTAACGAGAAGCATCGCAAGTGGCTTCGTGCCTTTGGTGTTATGATGTCGGCAGAAAAGTTGGCGAAGGCGGGAATTAGAGCCTTGGAACGAGGTTGCAGAACTGCCACACCGGGCTTATTCACGAAAATTGTAGTCGGAGTATGTAGTATATTACCTGCTCACGCTCTCTTGCCTGTGCTGAAAATTCCGGTAATAAAACGAATACTCGCAAAACTATAATAATTCCGAAATGTAAAGGCTGCTATTCCGCGAGGGATAACAGCCTTTATTGTTTAATGACCTACTATTATATAAGGTTCAACTCTGCCTTAATAGCCTCAATCTTGGTATCCAGTTCGGCCTCGACCTTGTCAAACTCCGCTACTGAAGGTAGCTCAGCCTTCACTCCGAAGTAGAACTTAATCTTAGGCTCTGTTCCCGAAGGGCGTACCGACACCTTTGTTCCATCCTCGGTTACCCACTGCAAAACATTGCTCTTATCCTCAATTCCCGGGATAGGACAAACCTCACCGGTTACAGTGTTCTTCAACTCCAAAGTCTTGTAGTCATAAATCTCAACGACCTTCGAGCCGAGAATCTCCTGAGGAGGATTTGCGCGATACTCAACCATCATATTCTGGATCAACTCTGCGCCATCTTTGCCCTCGCGAACAACATTTACAAGGGCCTCGCGATAGAAACCGAACTTAACATAGAGATCCTGCAACCACTCGTAAAGTGTTACGCCCTTGGTATCACGACACCATGCTGCAGCCTCGGCAGCCAACGAACAAGCCGATACGCCATCTTTATCGCGTACATAGTCGCCTGCGAGGTAGCCGAACGACTCCTCGCCTCCACCGATATACTTTGCGATGCCCTCGTTCTCGCGGATAATCTTTGCTATATACTTGAAGCCCGTGAGGCAGTTATAGCACTTAACGCCATACGAAGCGGCTACAGCATCAGGCATCATTGATGTTACGATGGTCTTTACAACATAGTCACCGTCCTTGATTAAGCCAAGCTCTGCCCAGCGAGTGAGTTGGTAGCACATCAAAAGTACCAAAGTTTGGTTTCCGTTGAGCAACACATACTCGCCCTTCGAATTGCGCAACGCCAAGCCGATACGGTCCGAGTCGGGGTCTGTTGCCATTGCAAGATCTGCCTGCTCCTTCTCGGCCAAATCGATAGCCATTTTCATTGTTGGGCGATTTTCAGGATTTGGCGATGCTACGGTAGGGAAGTTGCCGTCCAAAACACACTGCTCAGGTACGGATATTACATTTGTGAAGCCGAAGTTGCGAAGCGATGCCGGCGTAAGACGAACGCCTGCACCGTGGAGTGGAGTATAGATAATCTTCATATCGTGGAAGCGAGCTACGCTGTCGGCTGAGAGCTGCAACTTCTTAATCGCTGCGAGATACTTCTCGTCAAACTTCTCGTCAAGAATTGTGATATTCTCGGCATTCTTGCCTGTGAGCACCTGCGACACCTCGGTAATCTTCTCTACCTCCTTTATAATATTGGTGTCGTGTGGCGAGGTTACCTGCGAGCCATCGCTCCAATAGGCCTTGTAGCCGTTATACTCCTTAGGGTTGTGAGATGCGGTGATCATAACACCCGACTGACAGTTCAATTCGCGGATTGCAAATGATAGCTCCGGGGTAGGGCGTAGCTCATCGAAGAGAAATACTTTAAAACCATTCGAGGCAAAGATGTCGGCCACGCGCTCGGCGAATGAGCGCGAATTGTTGCGCGAGTCATGCGCAATTGCTACACGAATATCTTCATTAGGGAAGTTTATCTTCAAGTAGTTAGCCAATCCCTGTGTGGCGAAACCGACAGTATAGTTGTTCATTCGGTTGGTGCCTGCGCCCATAATACCACGCAAGCCGCCTGTGCCGAATTCCAAATCCTTATAGAAACTCTCAATAAGCTCTTTTGGGTTGTTATCTATTAGATTTTGAACCTCTTTGCGAGTTGCTTCGTCAAACTCTGCGCCGAGCCACTTTTCGGCCTTCGACATCACCAATTGTTGTAAATTGTCCATAGTCTTAGATTTTATAAGTTTTGTTTATGGTTTTTTAAAATACTATTTGAATTGTTCTTTATGCAAATATACAAAAAATATTTTGAATAGTAGTAAATCAGCGAGTTAAATTTTTGTGTTGAAATAAAGTTTTTATCCCATAAAAAATAATATTTAAAAAACAATAGTTACACCATTTTTTTTTCCACAATTTTATTTCCACCTTTGCAAAGTCAAACCGTGTAAGACACGCAACTTGACACGGATAATAAACCCAAACACTTTATAACCAATTATTTATGCTTGCAAATGCTGCGACATATAATGATATCTGGCAAAACTGCCTGAGCTCCATTAAGACAAAAACCTCGGCGGAGGAGTTTGTCAAGTGGTTTCTTCCTATTGAGCCGTTGGAGTTCGATGGTAAGCACCTTCAAATAAAGGTGCCGAGTCGCGACTTTGCACGCATCATTGAGGATAACTACAGTCAGGTACTGAAACCTGTTATTGCCGAGCAGTTTGGTAGTGATACCCGCTTGTTCTACGCTATTCCAAAGAGCAATCGTCAGATAGCTGTGCCGAGTGAGAGCGATGCTACTCCTGTCGAGTATTCGTTCTCGACACAGACTAACACTGCAAATATACAAAATCCTTTGACAATTCCGGGCATTCCGCGAATGAAAAATGAGCCGCCACTCAATAAAAATTACACTTTCGACAACTTTATTGAGGGAGAGTGCAATCGTTTGGTGCGCTCGGCGGCGATGTCAATCTCGGTAAATCCGGGTAATCACACCCCATTCAACCCTCTCTATATATATGGAGATTCGGGTTTGGGCAAGACGCATGTTGCACACGCTATCGGCAATGAGATTCGTCAGCGTTTCCCTGAGCTTCATGTCCTCTATGTAGCCATGAGCAAATTTCAGGCCCAATATCAAACGGCGAATATAAATCACAATGTGCCTGCCTTTATCCACTACTATCAAACTGTGGATGTCTTGATTTTGGACGATATTCAGGAGTTGTCGGGTAAGCCCGGTACGCAGAATGCCTTCTTCAACATCTTCAACCATTTGCAGATGTCAGGTAAGCAGTTGGTGCTTATTTCGGATAAACCTCCTGTGGAGTTGAAGGATGTAGAGGAGCGACTTCTTACCCGTTTCAAGTGGGGTTTGTCGGCCGAGATTCGCATTCCTGACTACGAAACAAAGGTTAAGATTATACGAGCTAAGGCTAATCAGTTGAATGCTGATATTCCGGATGATGTAGTTTGTTACTTGGCGGAGCATATATCTGCAAATATCAGAGAGATAGAGGGTGCAATTTCTTCGCTTATTGCAAATGCTACATTTATGAATAAGCGCGTTACCATAGCCCTTGCCAAAGAGGTGTTAAAGGTCTATGTGTCGCTCTATCAGAAGGAGATTACAATCGAGCATATTATAGATGTAGTCAGTGCGGAGATGAATATCGACAAGGAGCGCATGAGCTCCTCGGAGCGTACTCGCGAGGTTGCCATTGCACGACAGTTGGCGATGTTCCTTGCCAAGAAACATACCAAGCAGCCTCTTACCAATATAGGTGCCGCGATTGGAGGTCGCAATCACGCCACGGTGCTACACTCGTGTAAAACTATATCGAACTTGATGGATACCGAGAAGATGTTCCGTCAGCAAGTCGAACAGATAGAGAAAGTCCTACTTGGTTAGGTAAGCAAAGATGAGAGTTGGGATGTAAGTTATCTCAACTCTTTTTTTGTGATTATTCGTGCCTAATTGTTATTTTTTTGTAAAAAATAGGTCTTAAAATGCTTTAATTTTTAAAATTTGTATTATATTCGCATTGTAATTGCAATAACTTACGGATTAAAATACAAAGCACTATTTATACTTACATTTTTTAACTTTTTTAATAACCTAAAAATTAAAACATTATGAAAGCAAGAAAATTTTTTGCGTTTGTGGCCGCAGTAGGCATGCTATTTGCGGGGGGGGGTTGTACACCTGACGATGGCAATGGAGGTGCAGATAGCGCCTTGGCTGAAATCGCGGTTACTCCAACTTCGTTTGCAATCGACTTGGAGGGTGGCGAGCAGACTATCTCTGTTACCTCGAATGGTTCGTGGGTTGCAACATGTCTCGAAAGCGATGTTGTTATCACTCCTGCAACAGGTAAGGGCGATGCAACAGTTGTAGTAACAGTTCCTGCTGCTACGGCTCGTGAGTTTGTCGTTACATTCCTTGCAAACAAGCAGACTCTCGTAACAGGTACCGATATGGTTACCACTACTACTGCTTCGGCTGAGGTTACCGTATCGCAGAATGCAGGCGGTACCAATATGAACGACTTCCTTTTCTACGAGAAGTGCGGTGACGATGTGGAGAAGGATGGCAACTATTGGCCATATGTAGACCAGTTTACAGGTTGGAGCAAAGAGGGTGATGCTGCTGCAAATGTAGTATACTCGGGTAAGAATGCTTCGGTGCGCGCTTCGGGTACAAACTATCAGCCTACTGAGGATGCTGTTGGTGTTACTGGTCAGCCTTATGCATTCTTGAATAAAGTTCCTGCTGAGGCTTACTTTGTAATTGAGAATATTGCTGTAACAGGTGGATCGAACTATATCTTCACTTACAATGTGTCGTGCCAGAATGGTTATAGCGGCACTCCTACTTTTGCAGAGGTTGACAATACTCTCGTTCACCTCGAACTCGGTTACGATGGCGAGACTTGGGATGCTGTTGATTGTACTTTTACTCCAAATGGTGGCAATGGTTGGTATGCAGCATCTGTAGAGTTTAAGGTAAAGGCTGATGCTACTAAGCTCTATGCTCGTTTCACATATGAGGCTCCTGCATCGAATGGTGGTGGCCGTTTCGACGACTTTAAGCTTGTAGCGGGTGGCACCGGTGTAGAGTTGGCTCCGGAAGTCCCAGAGGCTCCAGTAGAGCCTGAATTGCCAGAGCAGCCAACAGATCCATTGGCAATTCCATACTCGGAGACATTCGAGCAGAATCAGGGCTACTTTACTATCAACGATGTAGTTCTCGGTGAGGGCTTGACATATGTTTGGAAGCACGAGAATGGCCAGTATGGCTACTATATGAAGGCTTCGGCATACAAGGATGGCGCAAAGGCAAGCGAGAGCTGGTTGATTTCTCCTGAGATTAGTCTCGTAGGTGCAACTGCTCCTGAAGTTTCGTTCGAGCACGCTCATAAGTTTGCAGGCACTCCTTCGGAGGAGCTTACTTTGTGGATTAGCGAGGATAAGGGTGAAAATTGGACTCAGCTCACAATTCCTGTTTACACATCAAACAACGACTATACTTTTGCTGCTAACGCTATTGATTTGACATCGTATGTAGGCAAGAATGTAAAGATTGCGTTCAAATATGTTGCAACATCATCGGCAGCAGGAACTTGGGAGGTTAAGAACTTTAAGGTTGCTGAGAAGAGTACAGCTGTTGAGCCAGAGATTACTGAAACAATCACAGGTCTTTCTCATATCGAGAACCTTGATGGCGTTACAGCTGGTAAATATTACTTTGCTGCATATAGCACAAAGAACAGTAGCGAAGAGGTGTTTACCAAATTCCCATATCACTTGTGGACCGGAACAGTTACAAGCGGAAAGGCTGATACTGCAAACTACGCTTTTGCTGATGGAGTTCTTTCGAGAGATCCAAACCACACAAGTGCCGCTCCTGAAACAGAGGTTGCTGTCGAGGCAGAGTTGGTTGCTGTTGAGGGCAAGACCAATGTATACTATATCAAGTTTAATAACAGTTATCTTTCCGTCTCGGGCTATACAGCCAACCACAAGTTGGTGATGAGCGAAACAGCCCTTGAATGGACAGCCGTAGAGCATACCGATGGTGTTGTATTCCAAGCTACCGATGGTACAAATTCTGTTACACTCTGTACGGGAACAGCCGCTAACGACTTGTTGCGTCAGTACAAGACATCATCTTTTAATAGTTCGTATAATGGTGTTCATTTGTTCAAGAAGAACTAACTACCATTTCATAATCCAAGGCAGGCTGATTACCTGCCTTGGGTACTATTTTTTAGACGATTTTACGATAGATGAGAGATATACGAAACAAAATTGAATTTATATTGAAAAGCATCAACCGTAGCGTATTAACTATGTTGGTTCTTGCACTCTCTTTTACGGGGTGCGAATTTGAGGATGAGTGGACTCCTCCTTTTCCATCGAAAGCGGAGCTTAACGGCTCGATATATACCTATCTCGCCTCGGAGGTAACGGGTACTACGGCAGGTGTGCCAACCGTAACATGGACATTGTCGGTGATTGAGGGCGCGGAGTTCTGTACGCCAAAGGTTCGTGCAGGCTTTGCGGGGCAGACCTTCTCGTTGCTGCTGACCACAAATTACGGCGAGGAGGAGCGTATAGCCAAGGCGAAGATTTCGTTTAGCGATGGTATGGCCAAGGTGCTGACAGTTCGCCAACTTGCCAAGACAGAAAATCCCGATTACGATCGCCCATGGGCCGAGCAGCCCGCCCAAAAAGTAGGAGCATCGTTGGTCTATAAGACCTACTATACAACCCTCTCTAACAATCGTCGAGTGCGCAACTACTCAATATGCTACGACACCGACAAACTTGTACCGCATTGGGTGGCCTATCCTCTACACAACTGCTACATAGGCAATTCGGGCAGGACGAACGAATGGTCGTTTGATGATGCCTACTATACTCTTAGCTCGTCAGGTTACTACGATAAGAGATACATCTATACCGACCCCGTAATTCCTCAATCTTTGCAGCAGAATATCGAGGCGGGAGGTTATCAGGGTAATGGCGATAGAGGACATATGCTCCCATCGGCAAGTCGAACTGCCGATTATAACACTAATGCTCAGACCTTCTACGCTACGAATATGATGCCGCAATATAGCCAATTTAACCAAGGTGTATGGGCAACGCTCGAAGACGATGTGCGAGGTTGGCGATGTGCAGATACGCTCTATGTAGTTACGGGTACACTCTTTGAGTCGGGCTCATATCAGTTTACTGCACGAGGTCGCAAAATTACCTCTCCATCGCATGCATTCAAACTTGTTCTGCGTACAAAGAGTGGAAATAGCGGAAAGGCCATTGCAGATATAACATCCGCCGATGATTTGAAATGTATAGCTTTCTTATTCAAAAACAACGCAACTGGTGCCGGCACTTCAATTCGAGATGCTGCGGTTTCGGTGGCAGAGATTGAGGAGCGATCGGGCTTTAAGTTCTTCCGCAATATTGATTCTAAGATTGCAGATGAGGTGAAAGCTCAAAAGAATCTTAGTGATTGGGGACTGTAAAAACGGAAGTGACGCCAAACCGAGAGCAGGGCGGGCTTGCACGCTATGCCGAGGTGCGAAGGAACAAAAGCCCACGCAGTGGGATTAAAACGGAAACTAAAAATATAGCGCCGCAGGCCTAAATAAAAAAATACCTTTAATTGTCAATTCGTCAATTGTCAATTATCAATTAAAAAACTAATGGCTAAAAGCTAAAAGCAAAGAGAAATGAAAAGAGCACTTTTATCTATTTTGTGTGTGTCGGCAATGCTGATTGCATTTGCACAGAAACCCTACAAGATTGTATTCTACAACCTTGAAAACTTGTTTGACACCATCAACGATCCAAACAAGAATGACGAGGAGTATCTCCCTGATGGGGAGCGTAAGTGGACAACCTACCGCTACAATCAGAAATTGAACAATATGTCGCGTGTATTGTTCGATATTGCTGCTAAGGATAAAAATTTTCCTGCTGTAATTGGTGTGTCGGAGATTGAAAATCGCCTTGTATTGGAGGATCTGCTCGCCACGCCGAAGTTGGCAAAGGCGAACTATCGCATCGTTCATCACGATTCGCCAGACCGCCGTGGTGTCGATTGTGCATTCTTCTACCGCCCCGATAAGTTCCAGTTGGAGGGCTCGGAGGCGCATCGCATTTCGTTCCCGGGACAGCCAAACTTCCTCACCCGTGACCTCGTAGCTATGTGGGGTAAGATTGAGAATGAGCCATTCTACTTTATCGTGTCGCACTGGCCATCGCGCTTGGGAGGCAAGGAGCGCTCGCAATACTCGCGCGACTTTGTAGCTGCAAAGTGTAAGCACATCTGCGACTCGGTACGCTCGGCAAACCCAAACACCAAAGTTGTGATTATGGGTGACTTCAACGATGACGCTACCGACAAGAGTGTTACCGATGTGCTTGGTGCAAAGGGTAGTACCGAGAAGTTGGAGAAAAACGATATGTACAACCCATTCTACGCAATGTTGAAGGCCGGTTATGGCACTTTGGCTTATCGTGATGCGTGGAACCTGTTCGACAATATTGTGGTGTCGGAGAACTTGGCAACCGGTTCAACCGGTGCGTTGAAGGTGCAGAAGGCTGATGGCGCGAAGTTCTACGGCAATATATTTATTGCACCTTATATGATACAAAAGGAGGGACAATACAAGAACTATCCGTTGCGTTCGTTCGTAGGCTCGAACTTCCAGAACGGATATAGCGATCACTTCCCTGTATATATCTACATTGCCAAATAACGCTGTAAAAAAAGCAACTAACATCAAATATATATGAAAAAGATTCTACTAATTTTGTTTTGTTCCGTAATGACACTATCAGTGTCTGCACAGAGTTTCAAAACGATTCGAGGTAAGGTGTTGGATACGGATGGTTTGCCCGTTGCTGATGTCTCACTCTCGACCGCTTCGGGAGGTGCGATGAATAATGCAGATGGTACTTTTAGTATATCTGTATTGTCAAATGAAAAAACCTTGACGGCGAGAAAAAATGGATATGCAAGCCAAGAACTCGCGATTGACGGTTCGTATCTTGTATTCAAGTTGGCTACTGACAAAAAAGAGGTAAATGCAGAGGCAAATACCGATTTTGGAAGTGGCTTGAAGGGTAGAGTGCTATCAAGAGCCGATAGGCAGGCTGTTGCAAACGCGGAAGTAACAGTTGTTGGCACTGCATTCAAGGTTACGACAGATAGTAACGGCAACTTCGAGTTAAAGGGTGTGCCGGCCGGTAACTACAAGCTCTCGTTTGTGGCCCCCGAATACGAAAACCTCGACATTGCAGTCAAGGTAGAGAATGCAGTAAAGGATATCAACACCGTAATTATTGCACCAAAGGCGATGCAGGGCGATGTGCTTGACGATGCTATATTTGCAGAGTTCGATACTGGCTCGGCATCTTCCGATTCGCCGGCATTACCATCGATGCTTTCAGCCTCGAAGGATCTATACAACAACATTGCATCGTACCGATTTAGCGAGATGCGATTTAATGTGCGAGGTTTCGACTCGAAGTATACCGATGTATATCTCAACGGTATCCGATTCAACGATGCAAATACGGGTTATGGCCCTTGGTCGTTGTGGAGTGGTATGAACGATGCAACGCGTAACCAAGAGAGTACAGCCGGTTTGACCGCTACGGATTATGGCGTAGGAGGCTTTGGCGGTACAACCAATATCAATGCTCGCGCTTCGCAGATGCGTAAGGGCTTCCGTGCAAGCGTATCGGGTGGTAACCAGATGTACAACTTCCGCGCTATCGTATCGTATGCTTCTGGTATGATGGATAATGGTTGGTCGTACGCCTTCTCGGTTTCGACTCGTCAGGGTGGTAACGGCTATGTAGATGGTGTATATTACAACTCGTACGGCTACTTCGCAGCGGTTGAGAAGCAGTTTAATCCACAGCATCGCCTCTCGTTAATGATTCTCGGTACACCTCAGCAGCGTGGTGCGCAGCAAGCATCAACACAAGAGGCCTACGACCTCTTCGGAAGCAACTACTACAACCCGAATGTAGGTTTCCAGGATGGTAAGATGCGTAATACCCGTGTTCGCCGTTCGCACGAGCCTATCGTGATGTTGAACTACTACTACGACATCAGCGAAAAGACTCGCTTTACAGCCGCTACATCGGTGCGATTCGGATTTAATGGTTACTCGGCACTTACTTGGAAGGATGGCTCGGACCCTCGTCCTGACTACTACCGTTTCCTTCCATCTAACTACACTTCGCAGATTATTGCAGACGAGAATGGCTTCGGTAACTTCTTGGCGAATAATATGAATGGCTTGGTGCAGGAGGGATTGGCGTATGAGGCCTTGCAGGCATTGAAAAGCGGAAATGCCCATACCGTTGTTCCGGGTATCTTCTCGGCTGCCACCAACGACCAGATATTTAAGTATTTGCAGGGTGCTGCCGATGCGCGTGCAGCATGGACAGGTCGTATAGATTTCGATGGTATGATTAACTCGAATAGAAATGGTACAACCTCGCCATACGCACAAGGACATCGCTCGAACTATATGATTGAGGAGCGCCATACCGATCAGATCGATTACAACTTCGCTGCAAATATCTCGCACGATTTCAATACTAATCACCACCTTCTCGGAGGAGTCAAGGCTCGCGTAAATCGTACCGAGTATTACGACAAGATTAAGGATTTGCTTGGCGGCGACTTCTGGGTAGATGTCGATAAGTTTGCCGAGCGCGATATGGGTAGCGATCCGACAGCATACCAGAACGACCTCGATTACTATAATGAGCACGGTCACGCACGCATCGTGCGCGAGGGAGATAAGTTCTCGTACGACTACTATGCCCACACTCGTCAGGCTCAGCTTTGGGCTCTCTATCGCTATCGTGTAGGTGGCTTCGAGATGAATCTCGGCGCAGAGGTTGGTTATGCAGGCCTGTGGCGCCAAGGCTTGTGGCGCAAGGGTCTGTTCGCTAACAACTCGAAGGGTGATTCAGAGCATTTGAACTTCTTTACCTACAAGGCGAAGGCAACATTCTCGTACCGTTTCTCTCAGGCTCACCACTTGGCATTGAATGTAGGTGCCGTGCAGGATGCTCCGACTTTCAACTCAGCATTCGTTTCGCCTCGTACTCGTAACACGGTAACTCCGGGCTTAACTCCTGAGCAGATTTATAGTGGGGAGTTGGTATATAACCTCAATTTGCCATATTTGCAGGCTCGCGTAGCCGGTTACTTTACCGAGATGACAAATGGTTCGAAGGTGATTTCGTTCTACGATGATACGCAGGCTTCGTTTACCAACTTCGCCATGAGTAATATCGATAAGCGTTATATGGGTGTCGAGGTTGCTTTGCGTGTACCTATTTGGGGTGGTTTGGCATTGCAGGGAGCTTTAAACTATGGCGATTACCGCTATACTTCAAATCCAAACTTCGTTCAGACTGTGGATAACAGTAACAAAATCAAGCTCGTAGATAAAGTTAACTGGAAGAATTTCTATGTAGAGAGTACTCCGCAGTTTGCAGTCAATGTGGGACTCGACTTCCGTGGTCCTAAGAATTGGTTTGCTTCGATTAACTTCAACTACTACGATAAGTTGTACCTATCAATGAACCCTGCTTACCGTACCGACAATGCGGTTATGCCTTATATAAAGGTGCTGTATAGCCAAGATAGCAATAATAACCAAAAGATGTGGGCGGCTCAGGAGATTGCCAAGATGCGTAAAGAGGAGGAACTTGGTAATGCATATACTTTGGCCGCAAGTGTTGGTAAGAATTGGTACATCAAGCGCAAGTATACGCTCGGATTTTCGGCGGAGGTTAAGAATATCCTGAATAATCAGGGGTTCCGTACAGGTGGTTACGAGCAGATGCGTATGCGCAAGGTGCGTGGAATGATGCCGGGACAGCTAAATCCTTCGACAACATACTACACACACTTCGATTCGAAGTACTTCTACATGCTTGGTACAACCTGTTTTGTGAATGTATATTTCCGTTTCTAATGTCAAACCGAAAAGAGAGAAAAGATTATGAAACAGTATAAGATGATTTTGGTAGCACTGCTCGGTTTGATTTCGACAGCTTGCTACAATAAGTTTGAGATGCCAGAGCCTACATTTGTCTACACGGATGAGACTTTCGAGGCTCTAAATCCCGATTTGCAACATATCAGCATTGCCGATATGAAAGCCATCTTTGGCGATATCAGCAGTACAGGCGATACGGGCAGCTTCAAGGCTACAAAATATATTCGCTTTGTTGCGAGCGAGAAGGAGTGTACCGACTTTGAGAAGACGAATAAGTGGTACAACACAGGCAACTACTACATCAAGGGTAAGGTTATCTCGAATGATGAGCAGGGTAATATCTACAAGTCGCTCTACATCTATGACGGTACAGCTGCCATCGAACTAAAATTGACCAATGGACTATTCCTTGACTATCCTTGTAACCTCGAAACAGGTGAGACGATGTGGGTATATGTAAAGCTCCGCGGTTTGTATCTTGGCAACTTCCGTATGATGCTGTCGCTCGGCGATATTCCTACATCGAGCTACAACTCGTGGGGTACATATAAATACTATGCAAACTCGAATATTGTAAGCCAAAATCGTGTTCGTGAATTTGTGTTTGCGGGCGAGAAGACCACTCTTACAGAGAGCGCAACCGACACTACGGCCGATATATTTGTGGTAGATGCAAACACATACGATAAGATTCAGGGCAGCAATACACCGCGTTTCCTTGGTCGATTGATTCGTTTCAAAGGGTTGAAAGTCCACTATGCGGGCGTTCCTTATCCGGACACTAATGGCGATATTGTATCGCCTGATCCGCTTTTGAATGGCTCATTCGAGCAGATTTACCCATCGTGGCTCTGCACCAGTGGTATTCAGGAGCAGCTTCCGACCACGCAGGGAGGAACTCCTACACAGGTAGTAAACCGTCCTTGGTACCACTTGGCTTACAGCGAAAATAATGTGGCTCTCTATGGCAGCATTTGTCTTACCTATAATGATGACGCAAGATATACCTCTGATCATGGCGTCTATATGCTACGCACAAGCGGTTATTCGCGTTTTGCAGGTAAATATGCACCGAAGAATGGCACCGTGGGCGATGTTTTGGCAATCTACCAGATCTATTCGAAATATACCGATTATCTTGGTGGCGAGAACGACTATTCGACCTATCAGTTAGCAATCAACCGCATCGAGGACTTCGAGTTCGAGATGGAGCCAACCGAGCCTTCGCCTGTATGGAGCGCACTTATTAAGTGGGCTGAGGATAACTTTCCGCAGTATGTATATCCTGCACCCGGTGTGGCTGTTCCAAGCGATGCAGAGCATAACGCGCAGGTCGAGATATGGAAGAGCAAGTATCTCGCAAGCAAGCCTGCTGATGATGGCACCCCAACTTGGGCAGCTTGGAACGAGTGGGCCGATTGGGTGGTATGGGTTTTGGAGAATACAACAAAAGATGCATATCTCTTACCACAGCAGATTGTGGAGGATGTAGATACAATAGAGTAGTAGCACACCCACTCAACAGGAAAAGCACCGCACTGTCGGTGCTTTTTTTGTGGCAAAATATTCACTTTGAAACAAAAATTTGTATATTTGTGCGAAATTGCGTTTTTATGTAGTTTTTTGTGTTGTGTGTCGTCTTATAAGATAAGTCGCATAAACAATAAAAAAACAGTTTGATCGTTTGTATATACATGGCAGACAAAGATAGACTAAATAGTAAATAATTAAACATCCAAATTTTTGGTAAGATGAAACACTTATTCACATCCGTCATTGCGTTGTTAGTTACTTTCGCAGTGGCTGCGCAACCGGGAGCGCAACAGATTCCGGTAATCCCTGCGGATAAGGCTGTTCGCGTGGGACAGTTGCCGAATGGTATGAAATACTACCTTCGTCACAACGACAAACAGAAGAATTTGGCCGATTTCTACATCTCGCACGATGTAGGTGCTATTCAGGAGGAGGACGACCAGCAGGGCTTGGCTCACTTCTTGGAGCACATGGCGTTTAATGGTACAAAGAACTTGCCGGGCAAGATGCTTATCGAGTATCTCGAAACCGTTGGCGTAAAGTTCGGAGTAAACCTCAATGCAGGTACTTCATGGGACTACACTGAGTATCTTTTGAAAGATGTTCCGACAATCCGTCCGGGTATTGTCGATTCGGCGCTCCTTATTCTGCACGATTGGTCGCACTTTATCGCTTTGCAGCCAAAGGAGATTGATGCCGAGCGTGGCGTTATCATGGAGGAGTTGCGTATGCGTGATGGCGCATCGTGGCGCGGAACTATTCAACTGTTGAAGGCCCTCGGTAAGGGTACTCGCTACGAGCACCGCAACCTTATCGGTCATCTTGATGGCTTGAAGTCGTTCGACCACTCTTCGCTCGAAAACTTCTATCACAAGTGGTATCGCCCTGAGTATCAGGCAGTGGTAATCGTTGGCGATATCAATGTTGATGAGGTAGAGGCTAAATTGCAGAAGTTGATGGCCGACATCCCTGCATCGCCTGCAGATGCTCCACAGAAGGAGCATATCGTTGTTCCTGACAACAAAGAGCCTATCATCTCTCTCTTCGAGGATCCGGAGATGACCGAGTCGGGTGCATCGCTCTTTATCAAGCGTCAAGCTTTGCCAAAGCAGTTGAACAACACTGTTGTAGCCGAGCAGTTGGCTCTTATTGACGCTCTTGCTGACGAGATGGCAAATGCTCGTTTCCGCGATATTGCAATGAAGCCAAATGCTCCATTTACAGGCGCACGCTTTATGAATGGCGGTATCGGCATCTGCCCAACTTTGGCATGCGCAGGTTTCGATGTGAATACACAAGATGGCAAACTCCTCGCCGGTATCGAGGCTGCCTACACCGAGTTGGAGCGTATTCGCCGTCACGGCTTTACCGAGGGCGAGTTGGAGCGTGCAAAGCAGAGCGTGATGAAGATGCAGGAGGTTGCATACAACAACCGCAACGACCGCAAGAATGGTCAGTATGTACGCCGCTACTTGAACGCTTTCCGCAAGAATGCTGCTATGCCAGATGCAGAGACCGAGTGGAAGTTGGATAGTATGATTATCTCGCAGTTGCAGCTGCCTATGATTAACCAAGTGGTATCGCAGTATATCACCGACCACAATCAGGTGTTAATCGTTCAGGCTCCAAAGCGTGAGGGTTTGGTAAATCCAACCGAGGCGCAGTGCTTGGAGGTTTTGGCAAAGGTTAAGGCTGCTACTATCGAGCCTTATGCTGACAATACCGTTAAAGAGCCTCTTATCCCTGCTGACAAGAAGTTGAAGGGCTCGAAAGTTAAGAAGGAGAGCAAGAATGAGGCTTATGGCACTACTACATGGACATTGAAAAATGGTATGAAGGTGGTTGTTAAGCCTACCAAGTTCAAGGCTGACGAGGTGCAGGTGACGATGATTGCACACTTTGGACAGTCGTCATTGAGTGATGAGTTGTATTGGCCTTCGGCATTCCTCTCGACCTTTATGGGGCGTATGGGTGTATCGAAGTTCTCGGCTACCGACCTTCGCAAGCAACTTTCAGGTAAGAGCGTAAGCCTTCATGTTTCGCCTGACGACTATGAAACGGGTATTCAGGGTATGGCTTCGCCAAAGGATTTGGAGACTTTGATGCAGCTTATCTACTTGCAGTTCACTGAGCCTCGCTTCTCGAAGGAGGATTTCGATGTTGCAATGAGCCAATTGAAGCCTTATATTGAGAATTTGCAGACCAACCCTGACTATATCTCGGCAGTTGAGCGTCAGAAGACTCTCTACGGCGACCACTTCCGCCGTCAGCAGATTACCCCTGCATTGCTCGACAAGGTTAAGTTCGAACTGTTAGAGCCTGCTTATAGAGCGTTGTATTCGAATGCAGCAGACTTCACTACCTATATCGTAGGTAATGTTGATTTGGAGGCGTTGAAGCCTCTCGTTGAGAACTATCTCGGCTCACTTCCTGTATCGAAGAAACTCAACAAGAAGGTTGATGATGGCGTACAGGCTGTTAAGGGCGAAGTTGTAAACGACTTCAAGGTTAAGATGCAGCAGCCAAAGGTTGGCGTAACCCGCATCTATACAGGTCCTATTGACTATACAATGAAGAATCGCGTTGCGATGAATGTTCTTTCGCAGGTGCTTCGTAGCCGCTATACTATCTCTATCCGCGAGGAGAAGGGTGGTACTTACAGCGTAGGTGTAGGTGGTCGTGTAATGGCAGATTACAAACCTTGGTATCAGCTTATCGTCTTGTTCGACACCAATGAGCAGATGGCTGATGAGTTGAGCCAGATTGTAGTTGATGAGATTAAGAAGATTGCTACCGAAGGTCCTAACAAGGATGATGTCGAGAAGACTCGCAAATACCTCTTGAAGGAGTACGAGAACCAAATCCAGCAGAATGGTACATGGGTTGATTGGCTCGATCTCTACAACTATCGCGGTATGGATTCGCTTGCCGAGTACAAGAAGGCGGTCGAGGAGTTGACCTACGACGATTTGAAGGCTCTTGCCGCAAAGGTTTTGAAGGACAACAATATGGCTTATGTCGTAATGCGACCTGAGAAATAAGATTTAACGATAATAAAAATAGTGCGCAGACTCACACTTGGGCCTGCGCACTGTTTTTTTATCTGTTCAGCAACACTACTTCTGGATATTTGGCTTCTCCAAGCCGTAGCCGTTGCGCTTGTCTACACGCTTCAAAAGCAACGATACAAAGACCGAAATAACGCCAAACAATGCAAATATCGACATCGGAATAGTATAGTCGTAAGTAATGCCCTCAGCGGTCTCGATAGTGGCATAATTCTGAATTACCTTACCGATAAGCACTGGCACCATCGAAAGACCGATATTCTGAATATAGAAGATGATGGCGTATGCCGAGCCGAGCTGCTTCAATGGGATAATCTTCGGTACAGCAGGCCACATTGCCGATGGTACCAACGAGAAGGCGATGCCTAACACCACCATAACAATAATAGCAAACCACCACTCGTTCAGCACCGGAAGTGCAAAGAGAATATGTACGAGTGTGAGCATCAACGAGCCGAGCATCATCAGCGTAGCACCCTTGCCGATACGGTCGTAGAGCGTACCAAAGAGTGGAGTGAGCAGAATGGTGCCAAATGGCAACATCGCAGGGATAAGACCTGCCAACTCAGGCTCTACACCATATTTGTATATCATCAACTTTGCTGCAAACTTCAAGAATGGGAATACGCCCGAATAGAAAAGTACACAAAGGGTTGCGATAAGCCAAAAGCCCGTGTTTGTGAATATTACCTTCAAGTCGGCAAAGTGGAAACTCTCATCCTCGCCCTGCTCCTCGCTAATGCCCGAAGCGTCGAGTTTTTTATCCATCACGCAATATACAATATATGCGAGCAGACCAATGCAGAGTAGTGCTGCGCCGAGCAGTATAGGTGATGATATTGCGCCAAAATGGTTGGCAATAGGCAGACTGCAAGCTAATGCTGCGGCCGTTCCAATACGCGCCATAGCCACCTGCAAGCCCATTGCAAAGGCGAGTTCGTGACCAGTAAACCACTTAGCGATAATCTTTGTGACGGTAATACCAGTAATCTCGGCTCCCATACCGAAAATTGCAAATCCAAGTGCTGCGAGCAAGACCGACATAGGGTAACCGAATAGGGTAGTCGTACCAAAATCGGCATAGAGAGCGTACCACTTGATAAGGGTGCCGAAGAACATCAACGAACACGACATCAAGCCCGTGAAGCGCACTCCGCACTTGTCGAGTATGATACCTCCGAAGAAGAGCATCAACAAGAATACATTGATGTAGCCATACGCTCCCGAAAAGAAGCCATACTCATCGCTTGTCCAACCCAAGCCACCCTCGGCAGGAGTTTTCGTTAAAAGGTCTTCAAGCGGAGCCATTACATCGGTAATGAAGTATCCGCACATCATCGTAAACGACACGATAAGCAGAGCACTCCATCGCGCCACCTTCGAGTCACTGAGTTTTTGTGTGATAGTTTGAGTCATAAAATCTATTATTTAAGTTTTGTTTGATATTTTTTACTATTTAGTATAGGTTTTCAGCACCTCGTACGACTCTTCGATACCCAACTCGCCCGCCTTCGAGATATCAAGACACCCCTTGCGCGTATCTTTCATATATATCTGTATCAGACCACGATTGTAGTACGCCTCGGCGAAGTGAGGGTTTAACTCGATAGCCTTTGAGTAATCATCGTATGCTTCGGGTAATTTGCCCGACAAGGCGAGTAGGTTTGCACGATTATAGTAGGCGTAGGCAAATCCCGAATGGAGCTTTATAGCCTTTGTTAGGTCGGCTATCGCCTCGTCGTAGTTGTATGTGCGTGTCGAACGATTGTGCAGTTGTCGCGCAGGGTCCGACTCGATAGAGATGCGCTGGTAGGCGTTGTCAATCGAGGAGATAAAGTCAATCATTTCGGCCTGCGTTGCTGCACGATTAAGATAAACAAACGGATTAGTTGGCGAGGCCTGAATGGCTGCTGTATAGGTATTTACAGCATTCGTATATTGTTTAACCAACGACTCCGAAATGGCGAGTTGGAACAGTTGCTCAAATGTTGTTGCACCACTCTTTGCACTCTGCTTCAATCGGCGATTTATAGCCACAAGCGAGTCTGGCGCAATACTGCTCTCTCGGCACGAAATGGCAAGTAGCGGATTGTTGAGTCGCTTCAAGAAGTCCTCAGCTCGCTGCGAGTGGAATTTGCTTGCAGTGGCGGTCTGCTCGGTCGAATCCTGCGTAAATGTAAACTTAAAGAGTGGCAGCAGTGCCATCTTCTCGTCATTTGTACGGCGCGAAGTGATGCGCTCAAACGATGAGCCAGCCAACTTGCTCTCAAATGATAGCAACTTATCGAAACGGCGTGTTGTGTCGGCATAAATCGAATATGTCGTGTCGTTCAGGCGCGATTTATACTCCGCAATTTTGCGCTCGGCAATCTGCTTATCGCTACGCGAGCCCTTGTAGTCGCGCAGTAGGTGGCGCAGATAACTACGCCCAAGATAGGCATTTGCAAAGTCGGGGTAGAGTTCAATCGCCTTGCTGTAATCGTTTTTGGCACGCTCAATTTCGCCTAATTGCTGATAGAGTAGGGCGCGATTGTAATAGACCAAAACATTGTCGGGCGAGTACTGCGTAACCTTGTTGTAGTCTTCGAGCGCACGGTTGTAATCGCCTATGCGACTGCGAATTATGGCACGATTGAAGTATGTAATCGAACTTGTTGAGTCGAGCTGAATTACACGGTCGAGGTCTGCAAGCGACTGCATCGGGCGGTTGGTTTCGTTATAAACCAAAGCACGATTGAAATATGACATCGGCAACATCGAATCGCACTTCACCGCCATATCGAAGTCGCGTTCAGCCTCCTCCAAGCGGTTTTGTTGCATCAACAATACACCTCGACGGTTGTAGCCCGTAGGACTCTCGCGGTTGGTGCGAATACCGAGGTCGAAGTCGGCATACGCTCGCACGGTATCTTTGAGGTAGAGGTGGCAAACACCTCGATTTATGTAGGCATCGGCAACCTTCTTCTCGTAGCGAATGAAGTTGTTGAAATCCTCGATAGCCTCTTTGAACTGCTGATTTAGCAGACGGGTAACACCTCGCGAATAGTAGGGATTTGGCAGGTCAGGGCGCAACTCTATCGCCTCGCGAAAGTCTGCAAGTGCATCATCGTAATTTCCTAAACGAGAACGAGTTATGGCGCGGTATGTAAAGGCAGTTGTGAATACGGGATTTTTCTCTATTGCCTCCGTGAAGTCGGCCTCAGCACCAAGCAGGTCGTCAAGATTGTATTTTGCAATTCCGCGCAAAAAATAGCCCTCATAAGCCTTGTCGTCAAATCGCAATAATACATTCAGCGTGCGTATCGCCTCCTTGAAGTTGTTGTCCATCATCTGACGGCGACCTACATAGAAGAAGTAGTCACGATTGTATTGCGCCACAACCGAAGTCGTGGCGAACAACACAAACAATATCGCAATTACTACTTTACGCATATTTCCCTAACGCCTCTAACGCCCCTAACGCCCCTAATTAAATATCGTTGTAACCAAAACGAGAGAGTTGGCGGTCGTTATTGCGCCAATCGTCATTTACCTTCACAAAAAGTTGCAGAAAGACCTTTTTGCCGAGGAACGCCTCGATATCGGCACGAGCCTGCTGACCAACTTTTTTTAGTCGCTCGCCCTTGTGTCCGATTACAATGCCCTTCTGCGAGTTGCGTGCCACATATATCGTTGCCGAGATGCGGTCGATGGTAGGCTCCTCCTTGTAGGAGTCAATCTCAATTTCGCAGCAATAGGGTATCTCCTTATCGTAATTTGTTAAAATCTTCTCACGGATAATCTCCGAGGCGAAGAAGCGCAGGGTTTTGTCGGTCAGCGTATCCTTCGGATAGTAGGGCTCGCCCTCAGGCAGTCGCTCCAAAATTGCGCCGAAGATAGCCTCGATATTGAACTGCTCCTTTGCCGATGCAGGAACAATCATCGCCTCAGGCAGACGCTCGTGCCACTCGGCAACGATTTTTTCGAGCTTCTCCTGCGTGGTAAGGTCTATCTTGTTGATAACCACGATTGTCGGTATTGCGCTTACGGCAATCTTCTCAATGATATCGGCATTGCGCTCGCTCTGCTCCTCGACCGTATCGGTAACATAGAGAATCACATCGGCATCGCTCACTGCGCCACGCACAAAGTTCATCATCGACTCCTGCAACTTGTATGCAGGCTTCAAAATTCCGGGCGTATCGGAGTAGACGATTTGGAAATCATCGCCATTTACGATACCCATAATGCGATGGCGTGTGGTCTGTGCCTTCGATGTAATGATAGACAACTTCTCGCCCACAAGGGCATTCATCAGTGTCGATTTGCCGACATTCGGATTACCGATAATATTTACAAAACCGCTCTTATGCATCTCTATTTGTAATTTTGTGCACAAAATTACAAATTAAAATTAAGAATTAAGAATTGAGAATTGAGAATTAAAGGTATTTTTATAGATTTTTAGCAATTAACCCATTTTAACAATAAAAACCGTCATTGCGAAGGAGCTAAGCGACTGTGGCAATCTCCCACTTTTTAATTAAAAAAACAACAAGGGAGATTCCCACGCTCACTCCGTTCGCTCGGAATGACGGAGATAGAGCGACCACGCAAGCGATTTGCGTGGTCGTTGTTTTTTTGGCGCAGATTTTTGTGGCATTGAATGGTATTCGGGCTTTCAGCCCTTAATGGCATTTAATGACAACGCAGTCCAAAGGACTGCTTAATAACAAAGCGCATTTGCCATTCAGCGTGTATAACGAGCGATTGCCATTCATTGCAATTCAACGCCATCAAACTTGGCGCATAAGCTAACGGCTAATAGCAAAAAAAGCACCCCGAAAGGTGCTTTTTTAGTGTCAAATAAGATGAAATTATTTCTCTATTACTCGGCCTGGAATTTGATATAGATTAATACCGAAATGCTCGTATTTGTTTATCTTCATATCCCAAGATATCTGTCTGATATGTGTTTTGAATGCATTATATCCTGTCTTTTGATAGACACCAGGATTCCAAGTAGAGTTAGATGTATTTGTGTAGATTGCAGCTAAATCAGCTCCATAGTAGTGGTGCCATATTGTACCGAGCATTCCGAGTGCATCAATCTTCTTGATAGCCTTAGCCTCTTCGCGTATGCCGCTAACATCCTTCCATGGACAAGCCAAAACATCATAACCCAACGACTTGAAGTAAGAGTAGGAAGGATAATCCTCTCTTCCTTTTCGATAGAACCAATCGCAGATGACAATATCTTTTGGAAGTATCTTTGCTGCTTTGGCAGTAGCTGTTGTTCCATTAGCCTTGTAGCCTTTCCAACGCTTATCCCCTCTCTTCAAGAGCATATCATGCCACATCATAGGTCTTGCACCATGCTTTTTTAATACCTTGTGGGCAGATTTAATATGATTTATAAAAAGTTTTGAATATGTTGAGCTTAAACAATCAGGACAACTTGGTTTATGAGCCTCATCGCAGCCAATATGGAAGAATTTAGGATTACCGAAATCTTCGAGCAACTCTACCATATAGTCGGCAATAACCTCTTTTACTGCTGGATTTGAAAGGCACCAGTTCCAACCTGCCAATGGCTCAAACAACGGTTGATACTGAGGATGAAGGTCGAGAGTAGAGTGCTTACCCGACATACTTCGGCTGTAAGATGCGTGTCCAAAGATATTCATCTGAGGGATAAGTGTTACACCGAGATCGTTAGCCATAGCAACCAATCGTTTAATAACCTCCTTTGTCATTGGCGGATTTTCCCAATTAAGCCATGGCGCAGTCTTGCTCTCATATACGCCCCAAGGCTCCAACACTACATAGTTGAACTTGTAGTATGCAGCCATACGAATCATTCTCTCAATCTCATACTCTTCTGTTTCGGGAAACCAGCAGATGTGCATACCTCTGAAATCCATAGCAGGGTAGTCGTTGATTGAGCCCACAGGCACAATATAATGCTCTACCTCTTTTGTACCGCGATTAGATATAGCAATCTGTCTTAGTGAATAGAGCGCATAGCGAACACCATTTATATCCTTTGCGCAAATCTTTACATCACCCTTACTTATGTTGATAGAGTATGCGCTATCGTGTTTAAAATCGCCTGCATACTTCTCTTGAAGTACTTCTGGAGCGAACTTATCATACCACAACGCAAGGTACTTGTTTGCCCATTTGATAGCAGACTCATCATCTGTCGAAATAGTGATTTTAGTTAATGGCACATACTTGGTAGTCGATAATTCGCACTGCACTGGTACAGGAGTAATAGTCATTCTCAAAGTGCTCGTCTGCGCCGAAGTCGTAATTGAAAACGCTACGGCCACCACTGAAATAATCAGGGTTAGAAAAGTTGGTTTTTTCATTTTGTGTTAATGTTTTTAAGAGTTAAATATATGTATTAAAGTGTTAAATTTAAATTGCGCCACACAGTATTCCTTTGCAAATATAGGCAAATTATCTTAATAATATCAAATTTGAATCATCTTTTTGCGGGAAATTCTCAAGGGGATATTTTGCTGATTATCAACAATTTAAGAAGAGATTCAAACTATACAGCGCAGGTTAAGAGATTGCAGGAGCGTGGTTGCAAAATCGATATTATGGGCATTCAGATGCATATATTTGATACAAAGAAGTGCCAAGCAATGGCAGAAGGTGCATATAAAGTGGCTGATGGTTGGAAAGATTACGCTGATTATATCGAGGGATACGACTTCTAAACGGAAAATTGCGCAATTTAATAACGGCAAGTAACGGCAAGTAACGGCCATTAAAGGCTAATAAGGGTATGCGCTTTTCTTTACTAGCCGTTACTAGCCTTTAACTACCCTTAATTCTATTGCGCCGTGACAACCCTCGGAGTCCGCACAACAGACAGACCCTCCGCAGAAAAAACTCTGCGGAGGGTTTGTTTTGAATTGGATAATAGCAGGATGCGCGCCCGATGGTCTGTGAATAGGATTTATCGGATTCGCAGTCTGTGGCAGCCTGATAGGACTAAGTAAAAAACAACGACATTATATTCGTGGTTTTTTAACCCTTCTATTGTTGTAAATTTGAAAAAATCCTCTTAACTTTGTAATGGATTATGAAACAGCATTGATAATTTACTTATATAACTCAAATATTAAACATTTTAACTCAATCAAAAAAAAAGCATTATGAAACGATTTATTCTGTTTTTTGCTATCTGTGTAGGCGCTATCATGTCTGCAACGGCACAGCCTACATTTAGCAAGTATGAGTACACACTCGATTTCTTCTTGCCTAAGCATTTCCCGGACATCAAGAATGGTGGCGAGGTGAAACTTACCGGCAAATTCAACCCAAACATTCCACAGCCAAAGGATGTGTTGGGCTATGAGCTCGGCGAGTTCTATCCTGAGTGGCACGCTGTCCTCAACTATATGAACACGCTCGCTCGCGTATCGGACCGTGTGAAGATTCGCACCGTAGAGACTACCTACGAGAAGCGTCCTATTATCGAGGTTATGATCTCATCGCCTAAGAATTTGGCTCGCTTAGACGAAATTCGTGCCGAGCACCTCAAATTGAGTGATGCTTCTGTGTCGAAATCGTTGGATGTAGAGAAGATGCCTGTTATCGTGAGTCATATCAACTCCATTCACGGAAACGAGCAGTCGGCCGTATGTGCATCGTTGGCAGTAGCCTACTTCTATGTCGCTTCGGAGGATCCTACCGTATTGGATATTCTCGATAACGCCGTATTGCTTATCACTCCGGGTATCAACCCTGACGGCATCAACCGCTTTGCATCGTGGTGCAATGGCGAGTCGAGCACAGGCACTCGTATTGCAGATGTAAACACTCGCGAGTATGGCAATCACGAGCCTAAGCCAAACTGCCGTTTCAACCACTATTGGCACGATGGCAACCGCGATCTCATCTTGACACAGCACCCTGAGGGCCGTGCATTTGCGAAGATAGCTTGCGAGTGGATGCCTAACCTAATGTACGACAACCACGAGCAGGGTGGCTCACGAGGCCTCTATTACAGTCCGGGCGACTTGAAGCGTCTGCACCCACTTATCCCTATGGAGGGACAAGACAAGGCTCGTTTAATTGGTAAATACACCAAGAGCATTCTTGACAGCGTGAACGAGAAGTCTTTCTCGGAGACCAAGTACGACGACTTCTATTTAGGCCGAGGTGATGTTTACGGCGATATTCAGGGTATTGTAAATATCCTTATCGAGCAGATTAACTCGCGCGGCTTTGTAAAACCGTTCAAGGACGGCACTCTCGACTTTGCTACATCGGCTCGAAATCAGGCCTATGTAAGTATTGTATCGGTATTTGCAGCATACCAAAACCGCGTAGAACTCCACAACTACCAGCGCAACTTCTTCCTCCGTCAGGCAGAGCTTATCAAGCAGTCAAAGACACAGGGTTACATCTTCAACACTCGTGGCGATCGCGGTCTCGAATACAATGTGATGGAGTGGATGAAAAATCAGCGTTTCGATGTCTACAAGCTCGCGAAAGATGTGAAGGTGGGCAAGGTGTTGTACAAGGCCGAGGATTCGTATATCGTACCTGCCGACCAGCGTTATTTCTTGAAGTTCAGAGGCTTGTGGGAGGACTTGACAGAGTTTACCGTAGACAACTTCTACGATGTTACAACTTGGTCTGTCAAGCGTGCATTCAATGTTCAGGAGTGCGAGGTTGAGAATGTAGACGGCCTGCTCGGCGAAAAGATTCAGGACTACAAGTTTGGCGAGGGTAGCGTGGATGGCACCAGTCAGCACGGCTATTTGGTTGGCGCAAAGGATTTCTATTCGCACAATATGTTGCGCGCGATGTTGATTAAGAAGGTTCGCGTTGATATCGCAACCAAGCCTTTCAAGGTTAATGGAGTAGAGTATGGCTATGGTACAGCATATATCCCTCTCAGCGACCAGCCACTGTCGGCAGAGGAGATTCACGCAGAATTGACTGCCGCAGCCAAGATGAATGGCGTAGATGTTGTTGCATTGAAGAAACCATTGGTACTCAAAGAGTTCAAGACCTTGACAAAGCTCCCTCGCGTAGCTATGATTACAGGACATGGCATTAGCGCAAACGAGAGTGGTGAGATTTGGTTTATGCTTGACCGTCGCTTCGGTTTGACACCTGCCCGTATCGATATTACTCGTATGCACCAGATTAAGAATTTTAGCGTGTACGATGTAATTATAGTCCCAACAGGCCACTCGTTGTACCCTATGAGCAACAAGGTATACAAGCGTTTGAAGAAGTACACCGAACTTGGAGGTACTGTTATCGCCTTTACCAATGCTCGTGGTATCATTAATAAGTCGGAGCTTGCCACTATTAAATTCCAAGCTGTGAAATCCGACCAACCTAAGTCGGAGCATATGTACGGCATTATCGTTAAGGCAGAGCTTGATCATACCGATCCACTTGGTTATGGTTATGAGAAGGATATGACTATTCCAATCTTCAAGCGTGGTCGCCGCTACCTCGATGCAGAGGCCTCTACATTGGAGGATGTTGTGATGACAGGTGCAGCAAAACCTTACCTTTCCGGATTTGTGTCGCAGGGCAACTTGGATAAAATAGCATCTAATCCAATGATTATGAAGAAGAAGGTAGGTAAGGGTACGCTCATCTACTCGACAGAGAGCCTTACTTTCCGTTCTTATTGGCTCGGCTCGATGAAAATTCTTATGAACTCTATCTATTTCGGTAGTTTCTAATAAAAATAGAATAGTTATATGGTAAAGTGGTCGCTCAACTAACTTGTTGAGCAACCACTTTTTCGTGAATGCTACATAATGAATCTCTTTTAAGAATTCTATGCTGAACAAAATTTTTGATTTCTGCAAATTCTGTAAAAACAGAAAAAAATATTAACTTTGCAGATATTTGAAAATTTAATCAATAAATATAAAAAATCAGACATACTACTATGAAAAGATTTATTCTATTATTAGTTCTGTGTACAGGTGCAATGCTCTCGGCTGTGGCTCAGCCAACTTTTAGTAAGTACGAGCATACACTCGATTACTTTCTTCCTAAATATCTCCCTAACATCAAAGATGGTGGTGAGATTAAATTGACCGGGAAATTTAATCCTAACATCCCACAGCCAAAAGATGTTTTGGGCTTCGAACTTGGCGAATTATACCCAGAGTGGTATATGATTGTCAGCTATATGAAGCAATTGGAGAGTGCTTCGAACCGAGTGAAGCTCCGTACGATAGGGTACACCTACGAGAAGCGTCCCATTATAGAGGTGATAATATCTTCGCCCAAGAATATTGAACGAATAGATGAAATTCGTGCTGAGCAGCAGAAGTTGAGTGATGTTTCGGTGTCGAAGTCGTTGGATATATCGAAGATGCCGGCTATTGTAGGCCACATAAACGCCGTTCATGGTAACGAACACTCCTCTTCATCGGCATCAATGGCTGTTGCATACTTCTACGCAGCTTCTGAGGATCCTACTGTATTGGATGTTTTGGATAAAACAGTATTAGTTATAGTGCCAGGTATCAATCCTGACGGCATCAATCGTTTTTCGGCTTGGTGTAACGCCGAGTCGAGCACAGGCAAACATATTGCAGATGTCAATACCAGAGAGTACTCACTCAACGAACCTAAACCACTCAGCCGAGCAAACCACTATTGGCACGATGCCAATCGCGACCATATCCTGACACAGCATCCTGAGGGACGCGCCTTTACCAAGGTTGCGTGCGAGTGGATGCCAAATATGTTGTATGATAACCACGAGTCGAGTCAGACACGAGGTCTATTTTGCAGTCCGGGAATCTTAGAGCAGCTCCATCCTCTACTTACTATGGAGAGCCAAGACAAAGCGCGTTATATCGGTAAATACACAACAGCCATACTCGAAAGAGTAAAACAAAATACCTATTCGGATGCACGATATGATGATTATTACTTGGGTAGAGGTGATGTTTATGGCGATATTCAGGGTATTGTAAATATTCTAATTGAGCAATCTAACTCGCGTGGCTTTGCCAAACCTCTTGGTAATGGCAAGGTTTTGAGATTGTCAAGATCTATTCAGAATCATACCTATGTCAGCATAGTGTCATTGTTTGCAGCATATCAAAATCGAGAGGATTTGCACAACTATCAGCGCAACTTCTTTTTGCGTCAGGCAGAATTGATTAAGCAATCAAAGACTCAGGGCTATATCTTCAATGCTCGCGGCGATAGAGGTCTCGAATATGCTGTGATGGAGTGGATGAAAAATCAATATTTCGATGTATATAAACTCGCAAAAGATGTCAAGGTCGATGGCGTAACATATAGCACAAGCGACTCCTATATCGTACCTGCCGACCAGCGTTATTTCTTGAAGTTTAAGGGCGCATGGGAGAGATTGACCAAATTCAATACCTCCAACTTCTACGACATCTCCACTTGGGCGTTGAAAGATGCCTTCAATGTGCAGGAGTGCGAAGTCGAGAAGGTTGATGGACTTATAGGTGAGAAAATTACAAATTTTGCATTCCCAGAGGGAACAATGTGCGAGCAAAGCAAGTATGGCTATCTGGTTGCAGCAAAGGAGTTATACTCTCATAATATGCTCTATGCAATGCTTAATAGAGGAGTGCATGTCGATATTGCAACTACACCTTTCAAAATCAATGGCAAAGAGTTCGGATGCGGTACTGCGTATATTCCGCTTGCCGGACAATCATTGTCGGCCGAAGAAATATACCATGAGTTGGCTACTGCTGCAAAGATGAATGGAGTGGATGTTCATGGCATAAATAGACCTTTTAATATGGCCAAATCGACTCGTTTGGCACATCTTCCGCGCGTAGCAATGGTTACAGGCAGTGGCATCAGCGATTTCGAAAGTGGCGAGATTTGGTATTTACTTGATCGCCGTTTCGGTTTAACGCCTACCCGTATTGATATAAATCGTCTGCATCAGATTAAGGATTTCGGCGAATATGATGTATTTATTATTCCGAGCGGAAAGTCGCTTTTGCCTGTAAGCGATGATATCTACAAGCGTTTGAACGAGTTCGTAAACGCTGGTGGTACACTTATTGTCACAGGTGAGGCTCACTCCATCTTGAACGATACGAAACTTATCAATATAGCATTAAAGCCTATTCCTGTCAATCAGCCTAAATCGGAGCAAATTGCCGGAGCCATTGTAAAGAGCGATATTGATAGCAATGATCCACTTGGCTATGGATACGATAAGGGTGTTGCATTGCCAATTTTAAAGCGCGGCAGTCTGTTTATCGACACTGCAAATACTACATTTGACAAGGCAGTAGTGAAGGGGGCGGCGGAGCCTTATCTTTCGGGATATATGTCGCAGAGCAATCTTGATAGAGTATCGTCCAGCCCGATAATAGTAAAGAAAAAGATAGGTAAGGGTACAGTTATCTACTCAACCGAAAATCTCACTTTCCGTTCATACTGGTACAGCTCAATGAAACTGTTTATGAATGCTGTATACTTCGGCAATCTCTAATTTTGAGATGGAGTAAGATAGAAAAAAGCACCTCGAAAGGTGCTTTTTTCTATCTTCTCATCATACCTCCCATATTGCGAGGCATCTTAATTTTTCCGCCCGATACCATCTTCATCATTTTGCGCATATCCTCGAATTGCTTCATCAAACGATTGACATCGGCTATCGTAGTTCCCGAACCCTTTGCAATGCGCTCACGGCGGCGAGCATTTATAATCTCAGGCTTCTCACGCTCCAACGGCGTCATCGAGCCGATAATCGCCTCGGTCTGCTTAAACACATCGTCTCCAATCTCCACATCGCGCAACATCTTGCCCATGCCCGGAATCATCGAGGCAATATCTTTGAGGTTACCCATCTTCTTCACTTGGTCAATCTGCGAGAGGAAGTCGTTGAAGTCGAACTTGTTGGTCATCACCTTCTTGGTCAGACGGCGAGCCTCCTGCTCATCATACTGCTGCTGCGCACGCTCCACGAGCGAAACAACATCGCCCATACCCAAGATACGGTCCGCCATACGCTCAGGGTGGAAGACCTGCAAAGCGTCCATCTTCTCGCCACTCGAAATAAACTTCAATGGCTTATTTACCACTGAACGAATCGAAATCGCAGCACCACCACGAGTATCGCCATCAAGCTTTGTCAAAACTACGCCATCGAAATCGAGGCGGTCATTGAACTCACGAGCCGTATTCACAGCGTCCTGACCTGTCATCGAATCAACCACAAAGAGCGTCTCGCAAGGGTTTACGGTCTGCTTAATCGTGGTAATCTCCTGCATCATCGCCTCATCGACAGCCAAACGACCTGCGGTATCGACAATAACTACATTGTAGCTGTTCTGACGAGCATATTTAATAGCATTTTCGGCAATCTCGACAGGGTTTTGGTTGCCCTCCTCGGTATATACCGGCACGCCAATCTGCTCGCCTAAGATTTTTAGCTGGTCGATAGCGGCAGGACGATAGACATCGCCCGCAACGAGCAATACCTGACGACCTTTCTTGCTCTTTATAAACGATGCGAGCTTTCCCGAAAAGGTTGTCTTACCCGAACCCTGCAAACCTGCGATAAGGATAACGGCAGGAGTGCCTTCGAGTTTGATATCGGTAGCCTCGCCACCCATCAGTGCAGCCAATTCGTCACGCACAATCTTGGTCATCATCTGGCCAGGAGATACGGCAGTGAGTACATTCTGACCGAGAGCCTTCTGCTTAACCTCGTCAGTAAACTGCTTGGCAACCTTGTAGTTTACATCGGCGTCAATCAGCGCACGGCGAATCTCTTTGAGCGACTCGGCAACATTTATCTCGGTGATGCGACCTTGACCTTTTAGGATTTTGAACGACCGTTCGAGGCGGTCAGTAAGTTTTTCAAACATATCTATTTGTCTTTTATTCTCTCAATTCGGCTGCGAAGTTAATAAAAATATCCATATTTTTAGGAGTAGATTTCGAAAATAATCTATATCTTTGTCTATTAACCAAATTTGCAACAATGAAAAGGATACTATTTCTGCTGATTTCAGCCGCGATGTTCGCCATATCCTGCTCGAAGCAGGAGGCGCAAATAATCACCACCGCCGAGCATATTGCCGATGGCGAATGGCAGTGTTTTCACAAAGAGTTCTTCGCCTTTGCTCCGAGCAAAGCAAAATTGACCATCGCAGCCGATACGAAATATTGGTTGTGGGTAAATGGCGAGTTGGTAGTTCGCGAGGGTGGACTAAAACGAGGACCTAACCCGAAAGATAGCTATTGCGATGTTTTGGACGAGGTGCCAAACCTCAAATTCGGTCGCAATGAGGTGGTTGTACTCGTTCAATATTACGGCCGCAACTCGTTCAGCCATAGAGTGTCAGCTATGCCTGGTTTATATTTTGATTTAACTTCTCCACTCGACCATATCGCAAGCGACAATTCGTGGAAAGCGATGCGCTACGATGCTATATGGGCACCGCATATCGGCAAGCATATGAAGGGCATTCGCAAGTATCGCTTGGCGGGTGCAAATGTGGGTTACGATGCTCGCAAAGCCTTGGACTTCTCGCAACCCGTAGATGCTGACGGCTGGGCTGATGCCGTTGTCGTATCGCGCGAAAAGGCGGAGTGGGGCGAGTTTGTCGCACGACCTATCCCATTTTGGCGTTGGAGCGAGCTACGCGACTACGAGGGCCAAGAGTGGCAGGGTAGGGAGCTGGTCTGCAAACTGCCTTACAATGCACATGTTACCCCATACATAAAGCTGAGAGCAAAGGGTGGCGAAACGATAAAAATGTATACTGACGACTACTGGATTGGCAAGGCGCGTGCATTCTACACTGAGTATATCGCTCGCGAGGGAGAGCAGGAGTTCGAGACTCCTATCTGGGCGAACGGGCACGAGGTGTTATATGTTGTACCTGAGGGAGTTGAAGTGCTCGATGTAAAGTATCGCGAAAGCGGCTACGACTCCGATTTTGTAGGCTCATTCGAGTGCGATAACGACTTCTGCAACACGCTTTGGAAAAAGGCGCAGCGCACCCTCTATGTGAATATGCGCGACAACTATATGGACTGCCCCGACCGCGAGCGCGCTCAATGGTGGGGCGATGTTGTGATTGAGCTTGGACAGACGGGATATGTCTTTGATGAACGCGCACATCAGCTTACTCGCAAGGCTATCCTCGAACTTATGATGCACCAACGCGAAGATGGCGTAATATCTTCGCCCGTTCCGGGTTGGTACAAGCAGGAACTGCCTTGTCAGATGCTTGCATCGGTGGGCTACTACGGTTTCTACACCTACTATATGCTGACGGGCGACAACGAGACAATCGAAGTGGTTTACGATCGCGTAAAGCGTTATCTATTTGATGTTTGGAACCCGTCAAATAAAGAGGTGATTGACCTGCGCAAGGGTGCTTGGTTTTGGGGCGATTGGGGCAAGAATATCGACCACCACGCACTGCAGCAATGCTGGTATGCAATCGCACTGAAGGGCTTTGCCGAGTATGCTCGCCTCACCGAGCATAATAGCGATGCTATATATGCCGAGCAGGCATACGATGTGCTGTCGTACAATTTCAATAGAAGATTTTGGGATAAGGAGTTACAACACTACCGCAGCAAGGATTACGCAGACGAGCCTGACGATCGCGTGCAGGCTATGGCTGTATTGGCGGGCTTTGTACCTGAGAAGAGATACGAAACAATGCGTCAGTTCTTCAAAACTTACTATCAGTCAAGTGCTTATATGGAGAAATATGTGCTCGAAGCTCTCTGCAAAATGGGATACTACGAAGATGCTTTGGAGCGTATGGAGAGGCGTTTTGGCGAGATGGTTGCTTCTCACTACTCAACACTCTGGGAGGGCTGGGAGTACACCGGAGGACGTGGTATGAAGTACAAGTCGGGCAATGGCACCTACAACCACTCGTGGAGTGGTGGCGGATTGACTATCTTGTCGCAGTATATCGCAGGTGTCGCACCTGTCGAGCCGCAGTTTAAGCACTTCTCGGTGGAGCCAAATCTCGCTACACTAAACTATGTAAAGAGCGTTGTGCCAACTGTTTACGGCAATATCGAGATGACGGCTAAAAGGCAGAATGGCGAGTTGGTTATCGACCTGCTCATTCCTGAAGGCACTACAGCTGAGGTGCGCTTGCCACAAGGATATTCGGTGTTGAGTTGCGGCGAGAAGTCGGGTAGTGCAATAACCCTATCTGCAGGCAGACATACAGTCGTTGCAAGGCAATAAAAAAGAGTCCCAAAGGACTCTTTTTTATTGCAGCTTTGCCATAAACTTTTCGCGGTTTACGATAAAGCGCGAGTGTGTACCTTCGCCTATCAGACTGACCTCGTCTCGCGCAGCAATATTGAATTTCAACTCGCGGCCGTTAATCTCTGTAAGTACAGCAGTTGCGGTGATTATCTCACCTATTTTTGTAGCTTTGGAATGTTCGATATTCAGAGCCGTTCCGACAGTCGTATTTCCCTCCTCCAAATGGGGCGCAACTGCCATCATTGCAGCGTTCTCCATCAAGGCGCACATCGCAGGCGTAGCCAAAACTGCCAAGTCGCCCGAACCGATATACTCTGCCGTAACCTCCGGTGTTACACGCATTGTTGCGGTAAATGATAATCCCTCTTTCATATTATATTTAGCTTTTAGCCATCGGCTTGTTTCAAATTGACAATTGACGAATTGACAATTGACAATTAATTGTATTTTTTGTTTTATATTCCTCCCCTAAGTTAGGGGAGGTGGCTGTAAGCCGGTGGGGTCTGTTACTCTCGTCTTTCGTCTTTCGTCTAAATTTTTCTGCCACAAAAGTAATGAAATTTTCCGCCAAATCGTTATATTTGCGGAAAGAATTATGAAAAATAGGGTAGTCATACTGTTGTTGCTTATCGCTTTTGTTGTACCGAGCGTGTCGGCGCAACGATGGGGGCGTGGTTTCTACCGCCAAGAGTGGACGGTGGAGAATGGCGACTCTATACCTCATATCCATATTCTTCCAATCCGCAAATATGCTCGCAAGCCCGATATGCGCCGTTATCAGCGACTTATACGCCAAGTGAAGAAGTGTTATCCGTTGGCAAAGCAGGCGCGTTTGGAGATGGAGCGAATGGAGCGACAACTGCTTGCCGTAAAGGATAAAAAGGAGCAGGAGAAGTTGGCAAAACAACTGCAAAAACAACTTATCAAGCAATATACACCCGTGATTTTGAAGATGACAATTTCGGAGGGCAAGGTATTACTTAAACTTATCGATAGAGAAACAGAACAGACAGCATATCAGATAATTAAGGATTTTCGAGGTGGCTTTGTTGCGGGCTTTTGGCAGATGTTCGCCAAGATGTTCGGCAACAATCTCAAACTCGACTATCAACCCGAAAAGCGAGATAAACTGCTCGAACAGATTGTGACCTATTACGAAATGGGATGGCTGTGATTTTAGCTCTGCTAAAATAATTGAGAATTGAGAATTGAAAATTGAGAATTGAAAATTATTGGGGATAACAACAATTTCTGATTATTTCGCACAAAAATAGTTCAAGCATATTCGATTTTGCTAATAGGAAACCCATTTATTCTGCTTTTTTACAAAATTTTTGCATTTTGAATTTTGCATTTTGAATTTTATTTGTACCTTTGCACCGCTTACGAGCAACGGATTGAGCTGTGGTGTAATGGTAACACAGCAGATTTTGGTTCTGTCGTTCTGGGTTCGAGTCCCGGCAGCTCAACACAACAAAGAGCCTATCTAACAAGAGAAAAAGTTAGGGAGGCTCTTCTCTGTTTTGGGGAGGAGTTTTTCTTGAGTATTTTGGAGGATTTATCGATTAAGGAGCTATGTCACAGATGTCATTTTGGAAACCAATCACAATTTACAAGTCGTTTTAAGCACGAATATGGAGTGACACCGAAACAGTATTGTGAATAGAATAAAACTCGGCTGATAAGCCATTAAAAAAACAGGTTTTTCACCGAAAATCAGCAATAAGCCCTTTATTTTGTCATAAAAAAGTATGTATATTTGAAGTGCTAACAAACAAAGACACAAAGTCTTTTTTACGACATGGCAAAGATATTTTCATTATCTTTGTGCATTGAATGCTACTTCGTTATTGTACATAAGGTTTTAATAAAAATATCGTAACATGAGACACTTTGTCCTTTCTGTGGTTTTTATTTTAAACTCTTGGATTGCTCTTGCACAAGGAGTCAATAATACCACAACTCTGGCAGGCTCTTGGATTGGAAAACTCTCTTTCGGGTCGAGGGAATTAAATATCGGACTTAATATAGAGCAACAAGACGGATATGTGGTTTGTACTCTTGATAGCCCGGACCAAGGAGTCAAGGGTATTGGTTGCCACAAAAATACTCTTACGGATAAGAAAATTTCACTCTCTGTGCCTGCTATTGGCGCTTCGTATGAAGCAGAGTTGGTCGAAGATAAACTTGTTGGAACCTTCTCACAAGATGGTTTAACCCTCCCACTAACACTTAAACGAGGAGAGTATAAACCTCGTAGACCCCAGACTCCGACATCTCCTTTTTCATATACGACCGAAGAGGTGGTGTTCACAAATAGAGCTGAGGGTGCTCAACTCTCCGGCACATTGACTTATCCTATTAATTTCGAGAAGTATAAGGGAGGCTCTGTTCCTGTCGTCTTGATGGTTACGGGCAGTGGTGGGCAGAATCGTGACGAGGAGATTTTTGACCACAAGCCTTTCCTTGTTATTGCAGATTTTCTCGCCAAAAATGGAATAGCCTCATTAAGATATGACGATAGAGGGGTTGGTAAATCGACAGGTCCGACAAAAAGTACTACAACTGAGAATAACCTCGCGGATGCCGAAGCCGGAATCGCATATCTGCGTAGCCTTAAAAAGTTTGGCAAGGTAGGTGTTTTGGGACATAGTGAAGGTGGTACTATCGCATTTATGATGGGCGCAAATAAGAGTGTAGATTTTCTTATCTCGTTGGCTGGTGCTGCTGCTACTGGTATAGATGTAATTGTTGGTCAAAATGGAGCAGCAATGAAACTCCAAGGAGTACCCCAAAAGATGATTGACGACTATGCTGTTGCATTGAGGCTTGTATATACAGATAGAATTAGCGGCAAAGAGATTACTGACAAGTCTGCATACATTGAAACATTGTGCCAAACAAACAAATTGACATTGCCAAATAACTTTAAGTCAAACCTTGTAAAGTGCATCACCTTCGGAGGTAACTGGCTGACTTGGTTCTTGGGATATAACCCTGCACAAGCTATTAGCAAGATAGAATGCCCTGTAATGGCGCTAAATGGCACCTTGGATTTACAAGTATTAAGCAATGACAACTTGCCTGTCATAAAAGAGAATTTGCCAAAGAATGAGATGAGCGTAATAAAAGAGTATGATGGTTTGAATCATCTTTTCCAACATTGTACTCCAACTACCGCCCTCAACTATGGCGCAATTGAGGAGACGATATCCGAAGAGGTGTTGAAAGATATGGCGAATTGGATAGATACGATAAAGTAATTTACCTATTATTATCTGAATAACAATGGCGACTGCTCTTCGCAGAGTGGTCGCCATTATTTTTCGGAATTATATAGTTTAGTATTGCAAACATAAATAAGAGTGTCATTGCGAGAGCCGATAGGCTCGTGGCAATCTCCCGCTTTTAATTTTAATAACAATAATGGAGATTGCCGCAGTCGCTTTGCTCCTTCGCAATGACGATATATATATATAAGCCAATGGCCAATGGCCAATGACCAATGGCTAAAAGCTAATAGCCCACAAAAATATGTAAGGTTGAAAAATTGTTAATAATTGCAAAGCTATACATACATTCTATTTTAATAGAAAATAGTACTTTTACAACCGAAAATGCGTAATGAGCAAGATGGCATTTAAAAGCGTGTAAGATTACAACAATAACTCAAATATAAAATGAAAAAGGTAGATGTAGTTCTCGGCCTGCAATGGGGCGATGAGGGCAAAGGTAAAGTTGTCGATGTATTGACTCCTAATTATCAGGCTATTGCTCGTTTTCAGGGCGGTCCAAATGCAGGTCACTCGCTGAAATTCGAGGGCAAAAGTTTCGTTTTGCACACCGTTCCATCGGGTGTCTTCCGTGACGGTGCCACCAACATCATCGGTAACGGCGTGGTGATTGATCCCGTAATTCTCGCAGAGGAGATCGCCGATATCGAGAAGATGGGCATCGATGTAACCAAGCGTATGGTTATCTCGAAGCGTGCTCACCTTATCCTCCCTACACACCGTATGCTCGATGCTGCGAGCGAGGCTGCAAAGGGCAAGACCAAAATCGGCTCGACTTTGAAGGGTATCGGTCCGACTTATATGGATAAGACAGGTCGTAACGGCTTGCGTGTAGGCGATATCTTGATGCCTGACTTTGAGGAGCGCTATAACCGCTTGAAGGCAAAGCACGAGGAGATGCTTCGTCAGTATGCCTACACCTATGATATCACCGCTTATGAGAAGGAGTGGTTCAAGGGTATCGAGGTATTGCGTAAATTCGACTTTGTGGATAGCGAGCAGCTTGTAAACAAGGCACTCCAAAACGACACTCCAATCTTGGCGGAGGGTGCGCAGGGCTCATTGCTCGATATCGATTTCGGAACATACCCTTATGTAACATCTTCGAACACTCTCTGTTCGGGCGTATGTAGCGGTTTGGGCGTTGCTCCAACACGCATCGGTAATGTTTACGGTATCTTCAAGGCTTACTGCACACGCGTAGGTAGCGGTCCATTCCCAACAGAGTTGTTCGACACTACGGGCGAGACTTTGCGCCAGATTGGTAATGAGTTCGGTGCTACAACAGGCCGTCCTCGCCGTTGCGGTTGGTTGGACTTGGTAGCGTTGAAATATACCGTTATGATGAATGGCGTAACCGAATTGATCATGATGAAGAGCGATGTTTTGAACGAATTCTCGACAATCAAGGTGGCTGTGGCTTACGAGTTGAATGGAGAGCAGTTGGATCACTTCCCTTACGAGTGTACTGACGACCTCGTTCCTGTATACAAGGAAATGAAGGGTTGGAACTGCGACATCTGCAATGTTCGCAACTACGACGAGTTCCCTGCTGAGTTTAAGGAGTATGTAGAGTTTATCGAGAAGGAGACAGGTGTACCTGTGAAGATTATCTCGGTTGGTCCGGATCGTGCTGAAACAATTGTTCGCTAATACATTTATAAGATATGAAGATAGGAACTCCACTTACATCGGTGGCAAAAAAGGCTCTTTTGTGCGGCTCTGGTGAGTTGGGCAAGGAGGTGGCTCTCGAACTGCAACGCTTTGGCGTAAAGGTTATTACGCTCGACCGCTATGAGAATGCTCCTGCTATGCAGGTGGCTCATCGCAGTTATGTGCTTTCGATACTCAATAACAAACATTTACATGAGATTATCGTGGCAGAAAAACCCAATATCATCATTCC
>JAZSOV010000045.1:0-20109 GCA_045537095.1 Alistipes sp. | reverse complement strand
TCGACCGCGCTCCTATCGCAGGTGCGTTTGAAGCCGTGAAGAAGCTCGATACCGTAAACGATGAGGAGTATTTCGAGTTTGTTCCTACCCCATTGGCAAGCGAGGTTATTACCTACAATTTCATTGATGGCGCATTGAGCGAGGATGAGGCTAAATATATCTATGTAGCTGTTCCTGCCGGCACTTATGACGAGCTGTATGTAACTCTGACTGACGACACCTATGGTGTGATGTATGCAACCGTAAAGGCCGGCGACAGCAAGCCACTCGTTGCAGGTAATGTTCGTGAGTTCTCTTCGGATATTGTTTACGAGCCTATGAGCACCACCGATAAGTTTGTTATTGCAAACTACGGCGACTTCAAGACCTTTAAGGATGCTCTCGAACAGGCAGAGGCCGATCTCGCAGCAGCAAAGGCTACACTCGATAACACAGAGGCTACCGATGAAGATAAGGCTGCTGCTACCGAGTTGCAGACCTCAGCTTTGGCAATATTGAGCAAGAATGCAGTTGTTGTTAATGATATCGTCATCAATCCGAATGATATGACCTTCCAGGGCGACAACTCAAATATTACTGCGCCTAACTACAAGGGAACCGTATATGGTAACGGCTTTGCTATCAAGAACTTCCCAGGACCGTTGTTTAATATTACAGCTGCATCGTTCAAGGGCTTGCACCTCGATATTGTTGTAGAGGAGACCGAGAACCCTAACTTCGGTGCATTTGCTCGTCAGCTTGTTGCAAATGGCAATGCTCCAAAGGTTGAGCACTGCTCGGTAAGTGGAAGTATTACAATTAATACAAATTTTACCCCTGCCAAAGCGGATGTTCTTGGAGATGGTGCAGTTGGTGGTTTTGTAGGTACTGCATCGTATGTACAATTCGACAACTGTGTGAATAATGCATCTATCACCGTCTCGCAAATGTCTTCATCGACAAACATGCATGCAACAATCGGAGGTTTGATGGGTTATACCTATGCAGACGGAAGTGAGTATACCCAATTCAAGGATTGTGCGAATAGAGGTGCGATTACAGTTAATGATACAACGGGCATGTTGGACTTGCGCGTAGGAGGCTTTATAGGTTGTCAACGCGAAACTAAATCAACTATACTATTCGACCACTGTCAAAGTGAGGGCGATATATCAATTGGTGAGAGTGCAAGTTATAGACTTGCTTATATCGCAGGTTTTGTTGCAGATGGGTATACCAGTAGCAGCGCAAATACTACTACATTCAACTTCAACAACGAAACACTCGTAAGTTCTAACTTAACAGTAGAGGGCTCAGCTGGCAGTTATCTAAGAGTCGGTAGTTTTGTGGGATATATGTATTATTCTACTATCAACATCAATGGAAAAACAGTAATTAATGGAGAGATAGATGTCAATGTAACAGCCTCTGAAAGCTCTCAGATTGGTGGTTTAGTGGGATATATGAATACTGCTGCAATAATCAACATCCATAACTATGTGGAAAGAACCGAGAATGCGACTATCAACATAGAAGGTTCATATCAAAAAACTTGCTATGTAGGAGGCCTTACAGGTCAGTCGGAGAAGACAAGTAATTACATCAATATCTATGAAAAAACATTCTCTAATAGTGGAGATATAACACTTGGTAAGGTTACTACAAGTGGTAACACAGCCGTTGGCGGCGTGGTTGGCTGGTTCAATAATGGCAATATCCTATTTGGTAATGGCAAAATTATTAATAGCGGAACCATTACTGTAACAAAGGAGGCAACTACCAATGGTAGCTTATTTGTAGGAGGTTTCGTAGGCTCTATGATTGCTAATGGTGCAAAGTTCGGCACTATTAGTAACACAGAGGGAAAGGGAGAGGCTGTCAATACCGGAGATATTATTTTCGAGGGTACGGCTAACAGTAAATTAAATATAGGAGGCTTCCTTGGAGTGTACAACAGCACTAGTAGTTTAGGCGATAATATACCGAAAATTAATACTGGAAATATAAAGGCAACAGGTGTATTCCAATCTCAGACATCCTATAATAAAGATAACTATGTCGGAGTAGGCGGTTTCACTGGTTACCATAATACTGAAACAAGCGGTGATAGTAGGGCGTATAAAAATGTACAATGTTACTGCGAGATTGAGGCTTACACTGTCACTGAGAATGGCGATGAGTACCAATTTACGCCATATCCAAGAGTCGGTTTATTGACAGGTAGTCAACTTCCAAACAAATCCGCTTCAAGCTCTAATATTTCAGTTGGTGGTGATATCGCAACCACTGCAACGGTTGTAGATGGAGAGGTTAAACCTACTTGGGAGAATGCTAAGACCAACTACAACGACTATATTCTCGGATTACGCGGCTTGACAGGATTTAGCACGGTAAATTGGTTGGAGAGCAAGGATGAAATCACTTGGGTAAACTTTGGTAATTAAGAATTAAGAATTTATAACTATGAAAAAGACATTTTATACAGCGCCAGAAGTTATGGCGTATGAGGTAGCAGCCGAGCGCGGCTACGAGAATAGCACTTCATTCGGTTTGCCGGGCTTCGGCACCGAAGATCCTGACACATGGGCTTAGCGAAGCCGTCTAACAAGGCTCTTTCGGCATCTGCCTTGTCTGTAAATGCTCATTTACGCCAAGTAAACTCCGCATTTTCCAGCCTGCGAGCAGTTTCAAAATAGCTCTTGTTATACAACTTCGGACAAAAATCACAGGGGTTGCAGCGATGCAGGCCCGTTGGTTTTTAATGCAAAATGCAGAATGCAAAACCGACGCTGCGGAGCGAGAGCAGAGGGTGCTTGTACACTATGCCGAGCCGCAAGGAGGAAAAGCCCTCGAAGAGGGGTTAATTAAAAATTAAAAGTGCAGAGTTAAAAGTTGAAGTTAAACTCCTATCCCCTAACTCTCGATAGTGCCCCTATGCCCCACTCCACAGCCTTGCGGATAAGGCTCGCAACCTCGTAGATAGCCTCGATGCGCTCGTGCATCTCGCACATAACGCCACGCAACGATACCTTATATACTACAAAGCCAAGCAGAGCCATAAAGAGTCCTACAACAAGGCAGGGAGTGATAGTCGAATCAAAACACTCGGCAAGCCATATAACCAACGCTGCGAGGAGCAGCTGTGCAGCCGCCAATGCCGCCAAAACAACGATGATTAGAGCGGCGAAGCGTGTTCCATTTTCGCGCATAGTGGTGTCTGTGTGCTATTTTTTTTCACAATCGCAAGCGGGCATCGCATCCTTATAGGCTGAGCGCCACTTGTCAATCTCGTCATTCAAAAAATCGCGCACAAAACTACGCATCTCCTGCCCCGTCTTTGGTGCAAGCGCAAGTGCTACGGCCGAGCCTAAAACAATGCCGCCAAGCACCGAAAAAATACATACTGTCGTGTTTTTCATAAGTGTAGCTTTTTAGTTGTTTATATCTATGTCTTCAACTCTTTCACCTCCAAATTACACGCCAAAACGCTCGCCAATCACAAAAAAAGTTCGACACACCTCTCAATGTGTCGAACCTGTCGTAAAGCCGAAATATTCTACTTGTTTTTGAGCAAGTCGCGAATCTCGGTAAGAAGAATCTCCTCCTTGGTTGGCTCTGGCTCCGGTGCCGGTGCCGGCGCAGGTGCTGCCTCCTCTTCCTTCTTCTTCATATTAGAAAGACGAGCAACAAACTTCACCAACAAGAATACGCAGAATGCCAAGATTGTGAAATCCACAATCTGCTGGATAAATGCGCCATAGTTCAAATATACAGGCTCCGATGGTGCGGCACCCTCGCTAACTACATTAACTGCGGCATCCTTCAACGCTGCAAGGTTTACCTTCAAATCCTTGAAATCGACATTACCAAGCAACAGTCCGATTGGCGGCATCAAGATATCGTTCACCAACGATGTAACAATCTTACCGAAAGCACCGCCGATGATAACACCGACTGCCATATCCATCACATTGCCCTTCAATGCGAATGCCTTAAAGTCCTTCAAAAATCCCATAAGTCTAAGTTTTTATTAAAAAATTGACAATTAGAATCTATTTTTATTCAACAATCTAAAAGTTGTATAACAAGAGGGATTTCAAGGCTTGCAAGGCGTTGAGTGCGCAGCATACTAAATCGTATGTGAGCAACTCAATGACCGAAGCGTAACGCAGAAATCACCTTGTTAGACGGCTTTTATCCTACGATAAGCAAGACTGCATCAGTTGCAACATTATCTCCTTCGGCAACAAGCACCTGCTGAACAGTTCCTGCATAGTCTGAGTTGATAGAGTTCTCCATCTTCATCGCCTCCAATACTGCAACTTCCTGACCGGCTGCAACGGTATCACCCTCCTTGACCTTCAATGAGATAACACGGCCTGGGAGTGGTGCTACAACCTTATTGCCCGAAACAACCTTTGGTGCAGCAGCCTCAGCCTTTGGTGCAGCCAACGGTGCATCCGACAACTCAATAAGAAGAGCATCGGTAGCGACATTCTCGCCCGTAGCAACCAAGATCTGCTTAACATATCCTGCCGCATCCGAAGTGATAGAGTTCTCCATCTTCATCGCCTCCAATACTGCAACTTCCTGACCGGCTGCAACAGCATCGCCCACCTTAACCTTAAACTCGATAACCTTACCCGGAAGTGGAGCAGCAATGGTATGGCCGGTGATAGGCTGTGCCTTTTGCTCGGCAGGAGCAGCCTCAGCCTTTTCAGGAGCCTCGGCAGCAACCTTAGCCTGATAAGCCTTAGTCTTAACGCCTGTAAGATAAGGTTTTGCAACAAGTGGGAACAATTCGAGCAACAACTCCTTCTTCTCATTCTCTGCCAACTTCACACCGCCTGCCTCCGGAAGTTCAGGGTTTGGCTGGTGCTGATACTTCGAAATATCGTAGTTGCTCTCTTCGCGTACACCGCAAATCTTGAAGCGGAACTCAGGATCGATCTTCACAGGAGTCTCGCCATACTCACCCTTCACGAGGTTTACGAACTGGTTATTCTTTGTGGTATACATCTCACGACCTGCCTTCAAGTCGAGTGCGCAGTTCACAGCCTGTGCGCCCACAATCTGAGATGTTGGAGTTACAAGTGGTGGCAAACCTGCCGACAAACGCACCTCAGGAATCAACTCCATTGCCTTTGGCAAGATATCCTCTGCCTTCAATGCCTGCAACTGTGCAACCATATTCGAGTACATACCGCCCGGAATCTCAGCCTCCTGAACGAGTTTGTTAGGTGCAGGGAAGCCGAAGTATGCCTCGATCTTCTGTGCCGCATCAAGCAAAGTTGCGAAGTCCTCCTTCTCGGCAGCAGCAACCGCACGATTAAGCTGCTCCTCAACCTCCGCAGGAGTTGCATCAGTGAGTGGATTGAATGGCTTTGGTGCAGGCTTATCCTTGCCGAACACCGAAACATTCAACTCAGTACGGATATCCTTCAACTGCTCGTTAATCTTGGCAACAGCCTCCATATTTACACCCATATCGATACCGAGTTTCTGGCAGAAGAGATATACCAACTCCAATGCAGGAGCTCCTGTACCACCACCAAACCACCAACAGTTGGTATCAACAACATCAACACCTGCTGCGATAGCTGCATATACCGATGCAAGACCATAGCCAGGAGTACAGTGTGTATGGAAATCAACAGGGACACCTGTCGCTGCCTTCAACTTCTTCACGAGTGCGCTCACGCGATGTGGCGGAATCAATCCCGACATATCCTTAATAGTAATCATATCTGCACCCAAACCGGCCAATACCTTTGCCTTATTTACAAAGTAATCATCGGTAAATACAGGTGCCGGATTCTTCTTGCCCATCAACTTCTGCCAGAAAGACAACTTTGGATATTTAGGATCCACGGTGTAACATACAGCGCAATCTGCAATACCGCCATACTTCTTCACATACTTGATAGTCGATTTTACATTGTTGACATCATTCAAGCAGTCAAAGATACGCATAATTCCCAAACCACTCTCGATTGAATTGCGGCAGAAACCTTCGATAATCTCGTCAGTGTAAGGTGCATAGCCGAAGAGGTTACGACCACGAGAGAGTGCAGTGAGTTTCGATACATCGCCGACCTCCTTCTTGATACTTTCAAGGCGATACCAAGGGTTCTCGCCGAGGTAACGCATCACCGAGTCAGGCACTGCACCACCCCACACCTCCATTGCATAGAAGTGTGCATCCTTGTAATATGGAAGGCATCGCTCCACCTGAGCCTGAGTCATACGAGTTGCGAATGACGACTGCTGTCCGTCTCGCAAAGTCAAATCTCTGATTTTCAATGTTTTAGCCATAGCTTTAATAGGTATTTGTTATTTAATGATATAGTTTCTGTGTTATTGCAATAACAAATATAGCAATTTTAAGTCATTATTAGCACAAAATAGCAAAAAAAAGTTGAAATTGTGATAAAAATACCATTTTGCTGATATAGTTACACTTGGCGAACCACAACATCATCAAACAAAAAATAGGCAAAAAGTTAAAAAATATTTTGTAGAAACGGAAATTTAGCTTATCTTTGCACTCGCTTAAACGCAATGGCGGGATAGCTCAGCTGGTTAGAGCGCATGATTCATAATCATGAGGTCGAGAGTTCAAGTCTCTCTCCCGCTACAAAAAAATTCAGGAGTGGTTTTGCCACTCCTTTTTTTGTAGCGGAGAGAGACGGTGTGTTACCTATCCCCCAAACCCCCTTTCTGTAAAGGGGGCTTATATTCTCGATACACCAAACCACCTTGCAAATTCCATTACTCTTTCGGAATCCTCCAAAAATGGGTTAGAAATTTCGATACTTTGTCCTACTAAAAAATGATTAGGAGAGGTTTTGCCACTCTTTTTTTTTTGTAGCGGGGAGAACCTTCCCACCAAGGGAGTGTCCAACAAGTTTTTTTGACACTCCCTTTTTGTTAGACAGCTTCTATCTTGTTCAGCTTGTTATTGTCTATTGGTGTTGTGGTCTGAGCAAGTCTTGTACAACCTTTACAGGCGAGAAGGTCGAGATTGGCACATCTACGAAGATGGTGCTCCACTTCGCCATAGCGCCATTCCACAAGCCCGGCAACTCCTGCGCACGCAACTCACGACCGCCGCTTGACTTCGAGGAGATGAAGCCCGTTTTAGGATCTGTATAACCCATCAAATTGAACTTCGAACCATCTGCTCGGCGCACTCCACATACCAAATCTACCGGATTGAAGTGTGTTGCAGCCTTCATTAACGGCATATCCTCTGTCGAAATCTGGCTCGACTCGGCAATCTGCAAAGAGTGTGTGCCGTCATCATTCTTAACCCAGAATGGACCACCTCCCGGCTCACCCTCGTTACGCACCATACCGCAAATACGGATAGGACGGTCGAGCAACGACTCCAAAAGTGCCGCATCATACTCGGCAGGGAGTTTTGTGCAGAGTTTTTTCTCTACGAACTCTGCTACCTCTGCAAGGTTTGCTGTGCCCTCGCGTAAAGCTTTCAAGTGGGCAAAGGCGAGTAGTTGCGTAGCAACCAACAGACCAGCCAACGCCTTCTTGTAACGGATGGTATCGCCACGCAAAGCATCGGTTGTTACATTGTCGATATTCTTCACAAATATTATATCTGCCTCGATGTCGTTCAAGTTCGAGAGCAACGCTCCGTGTCCGGCAGGGCGGAACAACAACTTACCCTCATCGGTAAGGAATGGGGTATTGTCGGGATTGACGGCAATAGTGTCGGTCGAAGGCTTCTGCTCCGAGAAGGAGATGTCATACTTGATGCCGAACTTCGCCTCGTACTTGGCTACACGCTCGTCGAGCAGAGCTTTGAATGCCTCCTTATGCTCTGGCGACACGGTGAAATGCAAACGCGACACACCCTTCGATGCGCCATACTGCGCACCCTCCATCAAATGCTCCTCGATAGCCTTGCGTGCGCCATCTGCATAGTTGTGGAAAGTAACTAATCCCTTTGGCTTCGCGCCATAGTTCAGTCCCGCCTTGATAATTGCTGAAACAACAGCCTTGTCATCGCTGAAATCCACGCCCGTAGCCTTCAACTCCTCGTAGAAGGCAAACTTTTCAATATTTTGCAGGAGGGTATCAATGCCCTTGCCACGCTTGTCGTCATTCACAAACTCAAACAACTCTTTAAACATTCGCGTTGCTGCACCCGAGGCAGGCACGAATTTCACCACTTCGAGCTTATCGACAATCGACTCGAAATAGTTGACGGCATTGTCGCACTTCTCCTCCGAAAGTATGGTTATACCATCTTCGGGCGAAGCAGCCTTCACCACTTCGAGTGATGGAAAACCTTGGCAGAATGCCTCAATTTGCTTCTCCACCTGTGCCACGGTCAAGCCGTGAGCCTCAATCTCTTGAATCTGTTTTTCGTTAAACATATTTTGTAAAATTTTAAGGTATTTTCGGTTAATTCAATCAAAGGTAGCAATAAAAATACAAAATTCAAAATAAAAAATTTCCACATTAACTACTAATAGCCAATAATCAACAAAGATGTTGCGCAGCAACATTGCGCACAATACATCGCGAAGATAAGTCTGCCGAGGCGCAACCAACTGACCGAGTCTCGCCGAAACGAAAAGAAATAGGCGATGGCTCGAACGGTGACAGAAGCCGAGAGCAGACCGAACAAAAAAAGACCTCCGAAACGAGGTCTTTTTCGTGAGCGGTAGACGGGACTCGAACCCGCGACCCTTGGCTTGGGAAGCCAATGCTCTACCAACTGAGCTACTACCGCAACCTATTATATTATTATAGCAACTTCGAGAGTGATTCCAAATTCTTCTCGTTAAGCAACTGCTTGCCCTCGGCAGTGTAGGCATAGTCGATGCGGTCTGCAAAATGGCTCTCAACCTTGTTGCGAACAACCTTCATCGTACTATTAACCAAACCATTTTGCTCGGTAAATGCCTCATCAACAATCGCCAATGCCGCAGGCAACCATCTGTCAGGGAACTCCTCGCCAAACTCGCCACCTGTACGGTATTTTCGAATTTCGGCATCAATCAACTCCGCAGCCTTTGCAGCATCGTTACCAACCTCTCTGCGCAATGCCTCTTTGTTCGGCACTACGATAGCGATGGTATAAGGATTTTGGTTGTTGTGCAGAATAATCTGGTCGATATATGGCGACTTATCCACCATAGCCTCCTCCATACCCTCCGGGCTGTATTTCTCGCCATCGCTCGAAATCAGAAGGCTCTTGAAGCGACCGAGAACATAGAGGAAACCATCCTTGCCCATATATCCCATATCGCCCGTATGCAACCAGCCATCAACAACGGTCTCGGCAGTAGCTGATGGATTTTTCCAATAGCCTGCCATAACATTCTCGCCCTTGATAACAATTTCGCCCTTCTCACCCAACGGCATTTCGTTGCCATCGTTGTCGAGAATCTTCAACTCCAAAGGCTGGATAACCTTACCCGAAGAGCCAAAGCGATGACGCCCCTTGCCGAGTGAGTTAGCCGAGATAATAGGTGTAGCCTCCGACAAGCCGTAGCCTTGCAACATAGGCATACCCACAGCGTAGAAGAAGCGCTGCAACTCCGAGTCGAGCAGTGCTCCACCGCCTACGAAGAATTTGATATTGCCACCAAAGCCTTGGCGCACCTTCTCGAAGAGAATCTTATCGAACAATGCTACAAGCGGCTTCAATACAAAACGCCAGCCCTTGCCCTTAGTGTAGCCATCTTGGTTATACTCGTAGGCAACCTTCAACGCAAACTTAAAGAGTTTTTCAACCTTTGGTCCCTGCTTGTGAATCGAAGCTTCGATATTTTTGCGGAAATTCTTTGCCAAAGCAGGAACAGACAACAATACATGAGGCTTAACCTCGCGGATATTTACAGGTACATTCTTCAATGTTTCGAGTGGCGTGCGACCAACCTGTGTTGTCGCCACCGAAGCTCCGCAAGCCACCATAATATAGAAGCCTGCAACATGGGCAAAGCAGTGGTCGAGTGGCAGAATGATAAACATCGTATAGTCCGAAGGGATAGAGATACGAGTCAGTGCCTGTTCGACATTTGCGGTATAGTTACGATGAGTTAAAATTACACCCTTAGGGTCTGCCGTAGTTCCCGATGTGTAGGTGATTGTTGCGTAGTCATCGTTCTGAATCGCATGACCGATAGCCAAGAACTCCTCGCGATGCTCTGCGAGGTACTTCTCGCCCATTGCATTCAACTCCGCAAGGCTTATCTCTCCCTCCTGCAACTCCACATCGCCCCAGACGATGATATGCTTCAAGAGTGGCAACTGCTCACGGATATTGCGAATCTTTGGGAGTTGATTACGCGAAACGAAGATAGTGCAAACCTCAGCGTGGCGCAAGCGGAACAAGAGGTCGTTCGCCTCCTCCAGCTTTATCGACAATGGTACGCTGACAGCACCTGCATACAAGAGTCCCAACTCCGAGGTAATCCACGCATTGCAACCCTCCGCCAAAATCGAAACAGCCTGCTTCGGCTTAATGCCGAGCGCAGCAAGACCGGCACCCGTTTTCAGGGCAATTTCACGAGTCTCAGCGTATGTGGTCGGCTCAAACTTGTCCGTACTCTTTTCGAGCAGAAACGGCTTCTCGCCGAATTTCTCAACCGAAGACTCGAATAGGTCTATAATTGTTTTTTTCATATCTAAGAGTTACTTTGTTCACATTTTATTACAAACAATTTATATTGCCAATTAGTCGTATAACAAGTGCTAATTTTAGGCTTGCGCAGTGTACAAATCCGCAGCATACTTGGCGTATGTGAGGAGTTTGGACACAAGCGTAACGACAAAGTAGCCTTGTTAGACGGCTAATTTAGTCCATTTTGAGAACTGCCAAGAATGCAGTCTGTGGTACCTGTACCTGGCCGATCTGGCGCATACGCTTCTTTCCCGCCTTCTGCTTCTCCAAGAGTTTACGCTTACGCGAAATATCGCCACCATAGCACTTTGCAGTAACATCTTTACGCACCGCCTTTACAGTCTCGCGAGCGATAATCTTCGCACCGATAGCCGCCTGAATAGCGATATCGAACTGCTGGCGTGGTATCAACTCCTTCAACTTCTCGCACATCTTGCGACCAAAGTCGTAGGCGTGGTCGGCATATATCAACGATGACAACGCATCGACAGGGTCGCCATTCAATAAGATATCCAACTTTGCCAATTTGCTGACCTCGTAGCCCGTACGGTGGTAGTCGAATGAGGCGTAGCCCTTCGAGATACTCTTCAACTTATCGTAGAAGTCGAATACAATCTCCGACAGTGGCATCTCAAAATTAACTTCTACACGATCTTGTGTGATATAAGTCTGATTTTTCAGTACACCGCGCTTGTCGATGCAGAGTTTCATCACCGGACCAAGGAAGTCCGCCTTGGTGATAATCTGTGCAAGAATATATGGCTCCTCAATCTTATCAATCTTGGTAACCTCTGGCAAGCCCGATGGATTATGCACCTCGACAACATCGCCCATAGTGGTTGTAATCTTGTACGACACATTCGGTACGGTGGTAATAACATCCATATCGAACTCACGATAGAGTCGCTCCTGAATAATCTCCATGTGCAACAATCCGAGGAAACCGCAACGGAAACCGAAGCCGAGCGCCAACGAACTCTCAGGCTCGAAGGTCAACGATGCGTCATTCAACTGCAACTTTTCGAGCGAAGCTCGCAAATCCTCGTATTGGTCAGCCTCAACGGGATAGACACCTGCAAAGACCATCGGCTTAACATCCTCAAATCCGGCAATAGCCTCTGTACAAGGTTTTGCAACCGAAGTGATGGTATCGCCCACCTTCACATCTTTCGAGTCCTTGATACCCGAACAGATATATCCCACATTGCCCGCCTTCAACTCGGCACAAGGCTGCATCTTCAACTTCAAAACGCCAATCTCATCGGCATCGTACTCTTCGCCCGTATTGAAGAACTTTACATGTTCGCCCTTCCTGATTGAGCCGTTGAAGATACGGAAGTAGGCGATAATGCCTCGGAATGGGTTGAATACCGAGTCGAAAATCAACGCCTGCAATGGCGCATCCTCATCGCCCTTAGGAGCAGGAACGCGATTTACAATCGCCTCCAACACCTCCTCAACGCCCTCGCCCGTCTTGCCCGAAGCGCAAAGAATATCATCGTGGTCGCAACCGAGCAAATCGACGATCTGGTCTTTTACCTCGTCAATCATTGCCGAAGGCATATCGATTTTGTTCAGCACAGGGATAATCTCCAAGTCGTTGCCGAATGCGAGGTAGAGGTTCGAGATGGTCTGTGCCTGAATACCCTGCGTAGCATCTACCACCAACAACGCACCCTCGCACGAAGCGATAGCACGCGACACCTCATACGAGAAATCGACATGTCCGGGGGTGTCAATAAGGTTGAGCGTATATTGTTCGCCATCACGCGCCACATAGTTCATCTGGATAGCGTGCGACTTAATCGTAATACCCTTCTCGCGTTCGAGATCCATATCGTCGAGAACCTGCGACTGCATCTCGCGCTGATTGAGTGTGTTGGTAGCCTCCAACAAACGATCGGCCAAGGTCGATTTACCATGGTCGATATGGGCTATAATGCAAAAATTTCTTATCTTCTTCATAATCGGGGCAAAGATAACAAAAATAATTGACAATTATCAAATTGATAATTGCCAATTTAAATATTAGCAAATTGCGCTATTCGTCCAAACGGATAATATTTGCGCCAATGGCATTCAAGCGTCCCTCGATATCGCGATAGCCGCGGTCTATCTGGTCGATATTTTGAATAGTGCTAATACCCTCAGCACTCATCGCTGCAATCAGCAATGCCACTCCTGCACGAATATCGGGCGAAGACATCCTTGCAGCACGCAACTTCACCCTATGGTCTTGACCTATTACGGCCGCGCGGTGAGGATCGCAGAGGATAATCTGCGCACCCATATCTATCAGTTTATCAACGAAAAACAGACGGCTCTCGAACATCTTCTGATGTATCAACACCGTACCCTCCGCTTGTGTCGCCACAACGAGGAAAATAGACAACAAATCGGGTGTCAAACCCGGCCACGGAGCATCGGCAATAGTCATAATCGAGCCATCGATAAAGCTCTCGATGCGATAGTGGTCTTGTTGCGGGATATAGAGGTCATCGCCTCGGCGCTCCATGGCAATACCGAGTCGCGCAAACTGCGCAGGAATAATTCCGAGATTTTCAAATGAAACCCCTTTAATCGTGAGTTCCGAACGATTCATCGCCGCCATACCGATAAAACTACCCACCTCAATCATATCGGGCAACATCGTGTGCGTAGTGCCACCCAACGACTCCACACCCTCAATTTCGAGGAGGTTCGAGCCTACACCCGAAATCTTCGCACCCATGCGGTTGAGCATTTTGCACAACTGCTGCAAATATGGTTCGCAGGCTGCATTGTAGATTGTGGTCTTGCCCTTGGCAAGCACGGCAGCCATAACGATATTTGCCGTACCCGTAACCGAAGCCTCATCGAGCAACATATATGTACCCTTCAACTCCTTCGCCTTGACGGTAAAGAACGCCTCGGCAGCATCGAAATCGAACTCTGCACCGAGTTTCTGGAAACCGATAAAGTGGGTGTCCAAGCGGCGGCGACCGATTTTATCGCCACCCGGCTTTGGGATATAACCCACACCGAAACGCGCCAACAGCGGACCTACAATCATCACCGAGCCACGCAGACGAGCGCAACGATTGCGGTAGTCATCGCTTGCGAGGTAGTCGAGGTTTACATCCTTGGCACAGAAAGAGTAGGAGTCCTCCGACAATCGCTCAACCTTCACGCCCATAGCCCCCAAGAGATCAATAAGCTGAATAATATCAAGAATCTGTGGCACATTATTCACCACCACACGCTCCTCAGTAAGAAGTGTGGCACAAAGAATCTGCAACGCCTCATTTTTAGCACCTTGCGGAGTGATCTCGCCATGCAGTCTGCGACCGCCTTCAACCTTAAAAATTGCCATAGTGTCCGAATTTTTACCAAAGGTAATAAATTTTGAATAATTTGCCAAATGAAAATTGACGAATTGACAATTACTTTTCTCGTTTCTGTTTTGCGAACTCTGTCGCCTATCAAGACGCAAGATAATTAAGGAGGATTAAAGGTGATTAAGGGCTATTAACGGATAGTAAGGGGTAGTAAGGGGGCCAATACCCTATATTCGACCACCAAGGGACTCGAACGGTCGCAGCAGGTTCGAGCAGAGCGAAGGGTTGCGATTACAATCGCAGATTGTTTGGATTTGTCAGATGATATCTGAAAATCTATTTTCAAAGATAATCATCGGACAAAGACAAGATGTTGCGAAAGCAATAATCGCAAACCAAAGATAACTCTGCCACACCGCCACCGACTGACTGAGCCTCCGACAGCAACAAAAAACGAGAGACAATCTGAAAAGATTATCTCTCGTTTAGTTGCGGGAGGAGGACTCGAACCTCCGACCTCCGGGTTATGAGCCCGGCAAGCTAACCAGCTGCTCCACCCCGCGATGTATCTCTACTTAGAACTAAGTGTCTTATTAGGTCTCTCGCGTTTTGCTGGTGCAAAGGTACGGCAAAAAAACGATACTTCCAAATTTACCCCGAAAATATTTCAAAATTTATGCCGCGCCGACACCTGCACAACTGCAAACATCCTCATCTAAAACAGCGTATAGATAAGATACCACGCCACAAAACGGCCAAACTTTCCTATCAGCATAAAGATAGCTGACGGCACAAATCGCACGCGGAAGAAACCGAGCGCAATGGCCAGCACATCCCCTATGAAAGGTACCCATGAGAGGAGTGCCACCCATACTCCATACTTATCTATCTTCGCCTTATGGCGCGAAATCTTCTCAGGATTAGCCCCAAGTTTCTCTATCCACTCCCACTTGCCCAGACGGCCTATGCCATACGAGGTTAATCCTCCGAGAAAATTGCCGACCGTAGCAACTATTATAACCATCCACGGAGCACCGCCCGCGGCAAGCATACCTATCAGCAACACATCGGCGCTGAATGGCACCACCGTAGAGGCGAGAAATGAGCCGACAAAGAGCCCCACATACCCAAGGTCGAGCAGCCAATCCATAAGAGAGCTATCTATCTGTCATCCAAGGGCTACTGCGCCTGCGCCTTGAATACAGCGAGGATAGTGCCATTCTGCATCAACATCAACATATCGCCATCTATATCGTAGTGTGTTGTCTGCGAAAGTACTCCGATCAGCTGCATCTCCAACGCCTCATTGTCAGGGCAGAGCATCTTTGTCGAGCCGAGAGCCGAGAACTGCAACGCCATCTTCTCGCCGGTAGCATACTGACCGAGCAGGCTATTGCAAGCACCACGGCCGCCAAGACCATTCTCGTTCAAGATGATGTTGAACTCATCGGCAGCAAGTGTAAGGCTCTCTCCACCCATCTTCACAAGATGCCACATTGTGCCCTCCAAAGGCTTTGCATTTTTTGCGCGCATACGGCACGACGAACAGCAGCCTACCAACAGCAAAGCTACCATCATTACAGAAAAAAACTTCTTCATAATACTAATTTTTTGCGACCTCACGGCGATTCATCAACGCCTGTGTAATGGTCAGTTCATCAACATATTCCAACTCATCACCAAAGCCGATACCTCGTGCAATGGTGGTAATTTTCAGGTGAGGAAAGCGTTTCAGACAGTTCATCAGATAGAACATTGTCGTTTCGCCCTCTACCGATGCCGAGATGGCGATTATCACCTCCTTAACCTCGCCCATAGCGATACGGTCGAGCAGAAGGTCGATGCGCAAATCGGATGGTGCAATGCCTTGCATAGGCGAAATAACGCCACCTAAAACGCTATAAACTCCACGATATTGGTGAGTCTTTTCAATCGAAAGCAAATCCGACACCTGCTCCACTACGCAGACTGTCGAGGTATCTCGTGAGGAGTCGGCGCATACATCGCAAATCTCCGTATCGGAGAGGTTGTTGCACTTGGCACAACGGCAAATCTTTGTGCGGAAGTCAATCATACTCTCCCCCATCGCCACCACATCCTCCGTATCCATACGCAGTAGATGCATCGCCAAGCGCAGAGCCGTGCGGCGACCTATACCCGGAAGTCGAGATAACTCCCCAACAACATTATCCAATAGTTTCGACATAAATCTTATTTTAGACGAGAGAATGCAGAATGCAAAATGCAAAATGCAGAATTGCGCCGCAGGCCTAAATAACAAATACCATTAATTGTCAATTCGTCAATTGTCAATTGTCAATTTGAAAACCACTCTCTTATTAAATCTCTTCTATGTTTTTGCGTTCGGTCCAACCTTTTTTGCCATCGGCAATAACCACCTCAACCCACTCATCAACCTCGGTGAGAACCTTAACCTTTGTACCCTCGTGCAGAACGAACAAATCGGTTGCCGAACGGTCGGGGGAACTTTTAATAGATATGGCTGTTCCCATTACGATAGCCTCATTGTGAGAGAGCATATCATTGCGCGAAGAGACTGCAAACGAAGTCGTTGCAACAAACAACATAAAAGCACACAACGCTCCATAGAAGCCCATCTTACGCCATCTGACACGCGATGCCAGGAGGAACAAAACGGCAAATGCCAACAAGACTCCAAACCACACAAGCGACAACACGCTCCACGCTGTACAACTCATTGAGTTACGCACGGTACGCAACCAACGATTTAAGAAAAATTCCGGTATTACCGCAATGCGGTCTTTGGTTTGCGCCTCCGCCAAGGCGAGATTGTGACGAATATCCTCCTGCGAAGGAGCTATTCGCAACGCCTTATTATAATATAGTATCGCTCTACCCATTGCCCCCGCCTTGAAGTAGGCATTGGCAAGGTTGTAGTACAACTTCATCGAGTACTCGCCACCATCGAGAATGGCGGTGTACTCCTCTATTGCCTTATCGTAGTCGCCTTCGATATACGCCTTATTTCCCGCCTCCCAACGCTCTGTCGAGGTCTGCGCCACAGCACCCACCACCACCGACATCAAGAGTAAAGCCGTCAATATAATTATCCTCTTCATCTTTCGCTACTTTTTAATTGCCGACTCGATTTTCGATATTGCATCAATTCCCTCCTCGTAGATATCTTTCATCTCCACTGTTGTCATAGGCGAGTATTGAGCCTCCTCGCAGCGGGCAATAACCGCAATCACGCTCTCCGCTTCATTCGCTGCACCACGCTTCGACAACTCTTCGCGAACGACCTCACGAGTAAGGTCCGCCACAGGGATATTGAATTTATCGCCAAGATAACCCCACAAAGCTCGCAACATCTCCTCGTAGAAGGCTCTGCGGTCCTGCTCACGCATATACTTCTCGGCTATGCGGAAACGCCTGATTGCCATCTTGTTAGCTCGCTTACCCTTAACCAAAACCACATTGCGGCTATCGCGGATATACTTGCGTACAACAAAATATACAACTACCGCCACTACCAACATCAACGCCACAACCAACCAATAGAGTGGCGAGAGTACGAACGGTGCAACCACCGAGCGCAGTGCCGGCGAGCCGAGTTTTATAAATCGTATATCCTCACCCAAAAGGCGAACATCCTCACGCTTTACCCCCACGACAACTTGCTGTTGCGCCGTTGTGCTATTCTTGTCGGGCGCAACAACAACGCTCAAAGATGGTGTAGCAAGAGTAACATACTTTCTCTTCTCCAAGTCGAAATAGGTAAATTCGACAGGTGCTATCTCGTAATCGCCCTCGGCACGCACAATAAACGGATAGTCAAAGCGGCGATAGCCAATACTGCCCGATGCTCGATTTTCGATATTCTCCTCGCTCTTGACATCGTACAACTCGAAAGATGTAGGCAACGAGAGTGTAGGAGCTGATATAAAGTTGAGATTTCCCGTGCCGGAGATTGTCAGTTGGAGCGTTACAGCCGAATTGGCAGTTACCTCCGAGGAGGAGAGCTTGTGCGACATTGTATAGCGACCTACTGCGCCTGCAAACGAAGCCGGAGCACCCGCAGGGAACTCCTTGACCTGCACCTTCACCTCCGGAGTTTTGAGCGCACGGCGCACATTGTATATCTCGTGTCCTCCGCCAAAAAATGGATCGTAGCTGCGATTGGACTTTATAGGCACCTGCGCCACCACAGTCATCTCGGCAGGTTTGATGGTGAGTGTACCGCCCTGCTGCGGATAGAGTAGATACTCGGCGATATTGTAGGCATCGTAGACCTTGCCATTGAGTGTCTCGCGGAAAGGCCCCTGCTCCACCTCAATCTGCTGCGACCAAAAGCCATTGAATACAGGCATCTTTGATGACTCGGAACCTGCGATAGGCCTGCGCGTATATAACTTCAAGATAGCACATATAGGCTCGCCCTTGTAGACCTGTCGCTTCGATAGTTCGAGGCGCAAGAGCAGATCATCCTTCTCGATTGTGCGATTTGCTCTACTCTCGGCTGACTCGCTCTGATTGCGACCGCCACCTTGTTGCGCCGAGCCACCACCCTGCGCTCCATCGCGCACCTCAATCATAGTGCGTTGCGTGGTGTAACTCTTTTTCTTTACTCCGATAGTTGCAGGGGCAATGGCAAAAGTTCCAGCCTTTTGAGGAAGAAGCACATAGGTTATCGCATAACTTATACTCTTGGTCATCTCGCCATTGATAATCTGCACTGAGCTACCTTGCGACACCGAAGGTCCCGCCACAACATCGAAATTCTCAAACGAAGGCGGCACAAAAGAGTCGCTGTCGGGCTTGGCGTTGAGCTCAAACTCGATACGGAAAGCCTCGCCTACCGATGTAATCATCGGAGCATTGAGCGTAAACGACACCTCCTCGGCAGCATGTACCGAGAAGATGGCGAACAACGCCACTAAAAACATGGAAATCTTCTTCAAAAATGTTTGCATACGAAACAAACGCAAATTTTCATCTTTTTATTGCCAGAGTAGGTGGTAATCAGCCACCTACTCCGAAACGGAAAACTATTTTTCTTTTCCTATCCCACAACCCCAAAATTGCTTATGAGCGAGGGAATTTTGTGCGTTACAAGGCGCTGAGTGCGCAGCATACTTGGGCGTATGTGAGCAACTCAGCGACCGAAGTAAGGCGCAAAATTCACCGCTCAGAACAATTTTAATGAGCGAAGTCTGCGAAGAAGTCGTTACCCTTATCATCTACAATGATGAAGGCAGGGAAATTCTCCACATAAATCTTGCGAACAGCCTCCATTCCAAGCTCAGGGAAGTCAACAACCTCGACGCTCTTGATAGAGTTTTTAGCGAGGATTGCAGCTGGACCTCCAATTGAGCCGAGATAGAAGCCACCATTGTCGTGGCAAGCATCGGTAACAGCCTTTGAACGGTTACCCTTCGCTACCATAACCATAGAGCCACCGTGCTTCTGGAAGAGGTCTACATAAGGGTCCATACGGCCTGCGGTAGTAGGACCGAACGAGCCCGAAGCATATCCGGCAGGGGTCTTTGCAGGACCTGCGTAGTACACAGGGTGATTCTTGAAATATTCAGGCATTGGCTTACCCTCGTCAAGCATCTGCTTGATACGAGCGTGAGCGATATCGCGAGCCACGATAAGAGTACCCTTCAAATTAAGGCGAGTCTTGATTGGATACTTGGTAAGAATCTCACGCACCTTATCCATACCCTCGTCCAAATCGATATCGACTGCCGGCGACATTGCAGGTGCCTCAGCAGGAAGGAAGCGTGCAGGATTCTTCTCCAACTGCTCCACGAAGATACCCTCAGGGGTAATCTTTGCCTTGATATTACGGTCTGCCGAGCAGCTTACGCCGATAGCAACAGGGCACGAAGCGGCGTGGCGAGGTGCGCGGATAACGCGAACATCATGCACGAGGTACTTACCACCAAACTGTGCGCCGATACCCATCTCCTGACATATTTTGAGAATCTTCTCCTCCCACTCCAAATCGCGGAAGCAGCGACCACCCTCATTTCCCGAAGTTGGGAGTTCGTCAAGGTAGCCAGCCGAAGCTTTCTTCACGGTTGCAAGACACATCTCTGCCGAAGTACCACCGATGCAGACTGCAAGGTGATATGGAGGGCAAGCCGAAGTACCGAGGTCCTTGATATGCTC
>JAZSOV010000078.1:0-10208 GCA_045537095.1 Alistipes sp. | reverse complement strand
ACCTTAACGCTTTCGTTAGATGGCTCGCGTACTCAGTTGGGCGACAAGGCAAATGAGGCCTATCCACTCACTTGGGCCGAGGGCGACCAAGTGTCGGTAAATGGCGTTGCATCTGACGCTTTGACAGCTGAGGAGGCAGGTGAGGCAACTGCAACCTTCACATTTGAAGGTGAGCTTGCAACTCCGTATTGCTTGGCTTACCCTGCTGCTGCAGCTGGTCAGGTGGAGTTCCCTACAACACAATTTAAGCCTGAGACGGGCAATATCAGCAACAATGCAACTGTACTGTATGGTTATGGCGCAAATGGTGCCGGTATAAAGCTCAACCACTTGACAGGTCTTTTGAAGATTGGTGTCAAGAGCAGCACAAAGCTCATATCAATACAGCTCTCAACTCTCGATCGTAAGCCTATCGCAGGTGCGTTCAACCTCGATTTTGCAACGGGCGAACTTACTCCTACCGAAACAGCGGACGAGGTTATCACCTACTATTTCAGCCCTTATTATGATGCTGTTGAATTTAGCGATGAGGAGGCTACCTATGTCTATATTGCTGTTCCTGCCGGCACTTACGACGAGTTGTATGTAACCCTCACTGACGAGATGTATGGCGTAATGCACACCACCATCAAGGCAGATAGCACGAAGCCTCTCAAAGCAGGCAATGTACGCGAGTTTAATACAGACCTCGTCTATGAGGCAACAAGCACTGCCGACAAGTTTGTGATCAACACCTACGGCTCATTGCTTCAATTCAAGAAGGCTGTCGAGGCTGCACAGGCTGTGGTCGACAACACCGAGTCTACTGCGGATGAGTTGGAGGCTGCGAATGCAACTTTGGCTATGCCTGCCGAGTTCCACAGCGATATTACCATCCCAATCTCCTCGTTCGAGGGTGCGTGGTCATCTATCAATGCCAAGAGCTATGTTGGCACAATTGAGGGTAATGGTTTCGCTGTTGTATATGACAAGTACTTCACCGAGGACAATATCCTGACCGAGCCATTGTTCAATGAGGTTGCATCAACCATCCATGGTCTGCATGTGCGCGGCTTGTATATCAACAATGCAACCAGCACTGTCGTTGGCGGTATGATCAATACATACCATGGTGCAAATATCTCGCACTGCTCGGTAGCCGGCAAAATCAATATCTCATGTTCATCCGATAAAGTGAATTATATCGGCGGCTTGGTTGGTTTGACAGATTATATCGATGGCGATATGTCTCTTACCGACTGCGTTAATAACTGTGATATAATTGTTAATCTAAGCAATGAAGGTGATGAGTACTTGCGTCTTGGTGGTCTTTTCGGATATGTCAAAAAAGCAACATTGGGTGCAGGGGAGACCCAAAATACTTCGGCAACATTACATACACTTACAATGAGCAACTTGACAAACAATAAGCCTGTCAAAGTAATAGGTGGTGGCTCAGCCGGAAATATGTATATTGGAGGTATCACAGCTTCCGTAGGTGGACTCTATGTTGCAACACTTACCAACTTGCACAACAAGGCAGATATGACAGTTGAGGTTGATGCTGCAAATCCTATTCGTTTGGCAGGTATTATCGCTGAGAAATATAACAGTAGTGGCAATAGATACTATCACTTTACCGCAGAGGATTGCACTAACAGTGGCAATATCAAGGCAACCGTTAAGACTACCAGCACTGGAACTTCTAATACTACTATTGCAGGCCTATTTGGACAGCTATACGACGAGGAAGAGGGAAAGTTTACTTTGACAAACTGCGACAACAGTGGTAATATAGAGTTTTATGGCGCACCGACTGAGACAGAACTTACTGTACGAGTAGATTTGGGCGGAGTTATTGGTGTCGCTTCCGGTCGTGTCAATATATCCAATTGTGATAATACAGGCGAGAAGATCTACACCGATATCGGCACCCAGGCAGGAATATTGACAATGGGAGGTATTGCCGGTCGAACATCTGCTTTGTCTACAAATAATGTATCATCTGCTTCTAACCTTGTAACATTGAACACTTGTACCAATAAGGCAAATATATCTTACTATGTGCAAACGACCAAGAAAGAGATGTTTATTGGTGGAATTCTTGGTTCATGGTATGGTTCAGGTTCTACAAGATTCCGCTTAACAATGTATAGCTGCACAAATGAGGGTAACTTACTTGCAAGTTCAAATGTAGTTAGTGGCACAACAACTCGAACTCTAATGGGATTAATAGGTTCTTCTTGGATGAATGGTAATAGTGCCAAAACCAATAATAAGAGTATTCACAAGTTTGAGATCAAGGACTGCGTGAATGGCAAGGCTGATGGTTCAAGCACAATGACCATAACAGGCGATAGCCATCGTCATATCAATGTTGGTGGTATTATGGGCTATTGTTACGCTCACTATACCATCGACAATTGCACCAACAATATGAAGTATATATACGATAGTAAGTCAACCGATGTCCACTATTATGGCGGCTTGTATGGTAGATATTATCAAAACAAACATTTGGAAACAACTGCGAGCAACAATGATACTAATGGAACTGTAAAATTGTGGAGCAATATTAAGAGTTTTACCAATAATGGTGCTGCCGATATTAAGGTCTCGTCAGAAAACACACTATGTGCATCCGGCATTTTTAGTATAACAGACGGCGCAAATGACATATATATAACGCTTGGAAATGTAACCAATAATGGTACTCTCACTATCTCGAACAAGGTGGCTGATGCTACATGTGAGAACCTATATGTTGGTGGAATAATCGCTGATATGAAGAATCGAGAGACTTCGTTGTATGACACATCTGCTGCTGTTATTACAAATAACGGTAATATCAGTGTAACAGGCGTAAAGGGTTCGACTAATAATGTAATCGGAGCCGCTATTGGCGATCTACAAAAGGATTTTTCGAATATTACAGTTGATTGTACTTTGGCCGTAGATGAGGGTATTGCAGCAGGTATGCTCACAGGTGTTGCTTCGACAACAGCATATGCATTTACAGATTGCAAGGTTGGCGGTACATTCGTAGAGGGCGCAACCTCGACTACTATCGACTCGACAAACCTTGCGAAGTACTTGTTCAGCGACCGCGTATTGACAAGCTATGCAGGAGTAACGCTTGCGGAGTAAAACTACCAATTGATAATTGACGAATTGATAATTGATAATTGACAATTAAAGGTAATTTTTGATTATGAAAAAGATATATTTCGCACCAGAGGTTATGGCGTATGAGGTGGTCGCCGAGCGCGGCTACGAGAATAGCACTTCATTCGGTTTGCCGGGCTTCGGCACCGAAGACCCTGATACTTGGGCATAACAAAACAGTATAACAAACCAAAGGGCTTGCATTATTGATGCAGGCCCTTCTTTTTTAGAGAACAAAGCAGAGCATTAAAACAACAAGAAAAGAGCCTGTCTAACTTTCATCTGTTAGACAGGCTCTTTTTAGTGCCCAGGACGAGACTCGAACTCACACGGGCTAACGCCCACTACCCCCTCAAAGTAGCGTGTCTACCAATTCCACCACCTGGGCTTTGAGGAGCCAATTCTTTCAAATCAGCGTGGCAAAGGTACGCAAAAATTTGATACCTGCAAATTTTTAGGGCAAAAATCTGCTAAAAATAACAGTTTTTGCCCTAAAACTACTCTCGGAACGAGTTATTTGAGAATTTCATTCAGCAATTTTGCCAAGCGATAGCCCGCATTACGGACCTGCTGCTCGGCCAACCAGCCATACTCTTTACGATACTTTTGACTATCTATCACGGCACCTTCACGATAGTTGTGTACCGGGCGTGAGATAATTGCCGTCTCCTTGCCCCAATCGAAGAGCCAACCCTGCTGAATCTTGGCTACATCCTCTGCTGCGAAGGTGTCAATCATCAGTGCGCAGTCGCTGAAACTCCAAGGAAAGATCTGACCAAAGAGAATGCCGTCCCACAAAGTGTGGTATTTGACCTCTCGGTTGCCATATTTCACCTTATACATACCTGCGGTTTGGTCCTCGGGATAGCGGATATGCTGCGGACAATGCATATCGCCCACCCAATGCACCAGCATCACAATCTTGTGGAAGCGCAGTGAGTCGTTCATCGTCTTGTGCCCCTCCTTCAACTCCTTGGCGAACTTGTCGGCAAGGTAGATGCAGTTTTTAACATAGTTGTCGCCTCGGCGCAGACCATCAAAGACGGTGCAGTCGTCGTTAGCCTCGAAGGTGTGAGGATAAGGAATCTTACGTGCAACATTCGCAGGCTCGAAACCCACATCGAAAAGCATATCCTGCTTGTAATCATCGGCATACGATGCGTAATAGACGATAGACTTTCCGTCGAGATAGCTATTGAGCAGAGCCTTTGTTTTAGGGTTTAGGTGGTTTTCGGCAATCTTTGCTACGGTGGCGTGCGCACGGCGATCCCAGCCATACGAAGTGCCACACATAAGTACGGCAACAATACAGAGTAATAATAGTCTTTTCATAGTTGTATATAGTTTTTTGTTATGCTCGTTTAATTGCGATTTTGAGAGGTATCTCGTTTACATCGCTATCAACCACAAACTCGCCATGTGGCTCGGCAGCGGTCTTGACGCTTACTGCCAAAGTTTGCTGACCGATATACGATGCGAACTCCGCAACGGCTGCGTGTACAGTCTCTATATCTTCAATCTCGACCTCAATCTTGTCGGTTACCTCCAAGCCCGAATCCTTACGGATATTCTGGATACGATTTACCAACTCACGAGCCACACCCTCCTTCTGCAACTCCTCGGTGAGGGTGATGTCGAGTGCTACGGTGAGTTTGCCCTCGCTTGTTACCAACCAGCCCGGCATATCCTCCGACATAATCTCGAAGTCGGCTGGGGTTACGGTAATCTGCTCGCCGCCCATATCGAGTACGATTTCAGTAGAAGATTCAATTTCGGCAATCTTCTCCTGCGAGAACTCGGCAGTCATTGCAGCAATCTGCTTCATATACTTGCCGTAGCGAGGTCCCAAAGTCTTGAAGTTAGGCTTGATACGCTTGGTGATAAGACCTGTTGTTTCGCGAATAAGGTCCATCTCCTTGATGTTTACCTCGTTAAGAATAAGCGACTTAACAGCCAACAGATGTTCCTCGGTTGTATCGTCAAGCACCGGAATCAAAACCTTTGCAAGTGGTTGACGCACCTTGATATTCACCTTACGGCGCAATGCGAGTACCATTGACGATACCTGCTGTGCCATAGCCATCATATCCTCCAAACGAGCGTCAATAAGCGACTCATCGCACTTAGGGAATGATGCAAGGTGAACTGAATCCTCCGTGTGGCGACCACTCAAAGCGTTCAAATCGCAGAAGATGCGGTCCGAGATAAATGGAGCGAATGGTGCAGCCAACTTCGCAACGGTTTCAAGGCAGGTGTAGAGAGTTTGATAAGCCGAGAGCTTATCCTCGTTCATCTCGCCACCCCAAAAACGCTTGCGGTTAAGGCGTACATACCAATTCGACAAATTCTCGCCCACAAAATCCTGAATAGCACGAGCCGCAGGGGTTGGATCGTAATCCTCCAATGCAGCGGTCACATCTTTTACAAGAGTATTTAACAACGAGATAATCCAACGGTCAATCTCTGGTCGCTTCTCCATTGGTACCTCTGCCTCCTTGCCAGTGAAGCCGTCAATGTTGGCGTAGAGGGCAAAGAATGAGTAGGTGTTGTAGAGCGTTCCGAAGAACTTACGGCGCACCTCATCGACACCATCAATATCGAACTTCAAGTTCTCCCATGGATCGGAGTTTGAAATCATATACCAACGGGTGGCATCTGCTCCGTACTTGTTGAGTACCTCGAATGGGTCTACGGCGTTGCCCAAACGCTTCGACATCTTGTTGCCGTTTTTGTCGAGAACAAGGCCATTCGAGATGATATTCTTGAATGCTACGCTGTCGAACAGCATAGTAGCGATTGCGTGCAGAGTGAAGAACCAACCACGAGTTTGGTCCACTCCCTCGGCGATAAAGTCCGCAGGGAACAACTTGTCGAAGCAGTCGGCATTCTCGAATGGATAGTGACGCTGCGCATAAGGCATAGCACCCGAATCGAACCAGACATCAATCAAATCGCTCTCGCGGTGCATTGGCTCGCCCTTTGATGATACCAATACGATGTTATCTACATAAGGCTTGTGAAGGTCGATATTCTCGGTCGAGTAGTTCTCTGCCGACATATCGCCCACCTTGAAATTCTTGTATGGATTCTCGGTCATAAAGCCCGCAGCGATTGAATTATCAATCTCCGCCATCAACTCCTCAACCGAGCCGATACACTTCATCTCCGAGTAGTCCTCGTTAGCCCAGATTGGGAGTGGAGTACCCCAGAAACGCGAACGCGAGAGGTTCCAATCAACCAATCCCTCCAACCACTTGCCGAAACGACCGGAGCCTGTGTATTCAGGCTGCCACTTGATTGTGTCGTTCAACTCCATCATTCGCTCACGGAGTGCCGTAGTGCGGATAAACCACGAGTCGAGAGGATAGTACAACACTGGCTTGTCGGTACGCCAGCAGTGTGGGTAGGAGTGGGTGTGTTTCTCAATCTTGAAAACTTTGCTCTCGCCTTTGAGCATTACGCAGATGTCAATATCGAGCGTGGTATCGCTATCTGCCAATGTAGCATCGTAAGCATTCTTAACATAGCGACCTGCCCACTCATTGTAGAGTGCAACATCGACATACTTCTCAACAAACTCCTTATCCAAATCCTCCAAGCGGAAGAAACGACCTGAGCGATCCACCATAGGGCAGTTCTTGCCTGCGGTATCGACCATAAAGAGTGGTGCAATACCTGCGGCACGAGCCACGCGGTCGTCATCAGCACCAAAGGTAGGTGCGATATGAACGACACCTGTACCGTCCGAGGTGGTTACATAGTCGCCCACAATTACGCGGAACGCATCGCCCATAGGCTTAACCCAAGGGATAAGCTGCTCGTAGCCGATGCCCTCCAACTCCTTGCCTTTGAAGGTCTGCTCCTCAACCTCGAATGTACCCTCCTGCTTCTTGCCGAAGTAAGAGCCTACGAGTTCTTTTGCCATAATGATAGTTTGACGAGCCTCGGTGTATGGGTTTTGGCACTTCACACGGACATACTCAATCTGCGGACCTACGCAGAGTGCAGTGTTCGATGGGAGTGTCCAAGGAGTAGTTGTCCAAGCGAGGAAGAATAGCTCACCCTCTGCACCCTCGAAGAGGTGTTCGCTCTTCTCGTTACGCACGATGCGGAACTGTGCCGTGCAGGTGGTATCCTTAACATCGCGGTAGCAACCCGGCTGGTTCAACTCGTGAGTCGAAAGTCCTGTACCTGCGGCAGGCGAATATGGCTGAATGGTGTAGCCCTTGTAGAGCAACCCTTTATCGTAGAGTCGCTTCAAGAGATACCACAAAGTCTCAATATATTTGTTGTCGTATGTAATATATGGATCGTCAAGATTTACCCAATAGCCCATCTGACGAGTGAGGTTGCTCCATACATCGGTGTATTTCATCACATCCTCACGGCAGCGGCGGTTGTACTCCTCCACGGTAATCTTCTTGCCGATATCCTCTTTGGTGATGCCGAGAGTCTTCTCAACGCCCAACTCCACAGGCAGGCCATGAGTATCCCAACCCGCTTTGCGGTTTACGCGATAGCCCTGCTGCGTCTTGTAACGGCAGAAAACATCTTTGATAGTACGCGCCATAACATGGTGAATGCCCGGCATACCATTTGCCGAAGGAGGTCCTTCGTAGAAGATAAATGCCGGCGCACCTTCGCGTGTTTCGATACTTTTTGCGAAAGTATCTTTCTTGTCCCACTCCGCCAAAACTTCGTTGGCAAGAGCCGATAAATCGAGATTCTTATACTCTTTGAACTTCATACGACAATAGTAATTCAATAGTTATAATCGTGCAAAGATATAAAAAATAAGTGGAAAGTGCAAAGATGAGAGAAGAAAGCAGAGGCGAGAGAGCCGAAAAATCTCGGTTATCCCTTCTCTATCTTGTTATCCCCCTCCCATATATCCAACAAGAGAGGGCATTCACAAACCTTGAACGCCCTCTCTTGTTTGTATGCAGTAATGCAATTAGCGAACCTTGAAGTCCGGATCCGCCTTCTGCGGAATTGGCATAGCAGCATAATCGCCACGCTCAAACTTCTCACGAACAGTCTTGAATGCATTGATTGTATACTCAACATCCTCCATGGTGTGGGCTGCCGTAGGAATAACTCGCAAGATAATCTCGCCCTTCGGAATTACAGGATAGATTACAATCGAGCAAAATACTCCATAGTTCTCGCGCAAATCGACAATGAGGTTTGTACCCTCCTCGTTACCACCCTTCATATAGACAGGGGTTACAGGCGACTGCGTAACACCAATATCAAAGCCATTCTCCTTAAATCCCGACTGCAAAGCGCGGGTAATCTCCCACAACTTCTCCTGATACTCTGGGTGGTTGCGGATAAGTTCAAGACGCTTCAATGCTCCGATAACCATCGGCATAGGCAACGACTTCGCGTAGAGCTGCGAGCGCATATTGTAGCGGAAGAGGTTAATCAACCAACGCGGTCCCGATACGAATGCACCGATACCTGCCATTGACTTTGCGAAGGTGTTGAACAACACATCTACGCCATCAACAACGCCGAAGTGTGCCGCTGTACCACGACCGCCGGGGCCCATAGTTCCAAATCCGTGCGCATCATCGACCAAAAGGCGGAACGAGAACTCCTCCTTCAACTTCACGATAACATCGAGGAAGCCAAGGTCGCCCTTCATGCCGAACACACCCTCAGTGATTACGAGAACACCTCCGCCCTGCTCCTCAGCGAGGTCTGTGGCGTGCTTCAACTGCTTACGCAACGACTCCTCGTTGTTGTGTCCATAGACGAAACGCTTGCCCTTGTGCATACGCAAACCGTCAATAATGCAGGCGTGAGCCTCGGCATCATAAACAACAACATCGCGTGGGGTAAGCAAGCAGTCGATAATCGAAATCATACCTTGATAACCAAAGTTGAGAAGGAAGGCATCCTCCTTACCTACGAACTCGGCCAACTCGCGCTCCAACTGCTCGTGATACTTGGTCTGACCACTCATCATACGAGCACCCATCGGAGCAGCCATACCGAACTCGGCGGCACCAGCAGCATCTGCCTTACGCACCTCAGGATGATTTGCCAAGCCGAGGTAGTTGTTCAAGCTCCAATTGAGCATCATCTTACCACGAAAACGCATGTGAGGACCAATCTCGCCCTCCAACTTAGGGAATGCGAAGTAGCCATGAACAGCACTCATATACTGACCAATAGGGCCTCCGGCATTCTTTTCGAGTCTATCAAAAATATCTACCATTACTTATTTTTTTATAGTGTTACATCTATTTTTTAGCGATGTAAAGGTACAAAATTTTTCATTTCGCTATCCGTCACACATCCTGTAAGACCTATTTTTGCCCCAAATTAGGTATAAATACCTAAATATCTGACAGCAAAAAAAGAGTGCCAACGCTTTCGATTTGGCACTCTCAAATATTATGCGAAGTTATACTACTTCTGATTCAACGCTGCGTGAGCCGCTGCCAAGCGTGCGATAGGCACACGGAATGGAGAGCAACTTACATAGTTCAAACCAGCATAGTGGCAGAACTCTACCGAAGATGGCTCACCACCATGCTCACCACAGATACCGCACTTCAAGTCGAGGCGAGTCGAACGACCCTTCATAACAGCCTCACGAACGAGCTGACCTACACCATTGCGGTCGAGAACCTTGAATGGGTCTGCCTTGATGATGTTCTTGTCGAGATATACAGGCAAGAACTTAGCGATATCGTCACGCGAGAAGCCAAGAGTCATCTGAGTAAGGTCGTTAGTACCGAACGAGAAGAACTCTGCAACCTCTGCAATCTGGTTAGCTGTTACAGCTGCGCGTGGAACCTCAATCATTGTACCTACGAGGTAGTCAATCTTGTCGTTGCGCTCTGCAAACACCTCGTTAGCTACGCGGTCGATTACACTCTTCTGGTAGCGCAACTCCTTGTGGTTACCTACGAGTGGAACCATAATCTCAACCTTTACAGGTGTACCCGAAGCCTTAACATTCATTGCAGCCTCGATGATAGCGCGTGCCTGCATCTCGGTAATCTCAGGGTAGAAGTCGGAGGCCAGCGGTCTTAGGAAGAACAAGCTTT
>JAZSOV010000036.1:0-8176 GCA_045537095.1 Alistipes sp. | reverse complement strand
CATCAGTTGGAACCTCATTTGGGGCTATGTATTGCTCGTAGTGGCAGTTCTTAGCGTCATCTGTGCGGCCATCAAGGGTACGATTACCAACCCTGCGGGATTAAAGAATACACTTATTGCTGTTGTTTTGGTTGTAGTTGTCGTAGGCGCAGCCCTCGGCATTGCATTGAGCCACGATGGTTTGGTTGTACCAAACTCGGCAGGAGGCGTTTTCGATGACCCATTTGAGTTGGTTATCTCTGAGACAGGTATTCTTGTAACCTATGTAGTGGCAGCAGCGACACTTCTCGTAACAATTTTTGCCGAGGTTCGCAACGCATTAAAGTAATAAGTATTTATGGCTAAAAGTAAGAAAATACCTGAAATCAACGCCTCGTCACAAGCGGATATCGCATTTACCGTGCTTATCTTCTTCCTTGTGGTTTCGACCATGGATGTAGATACCGGTATTGTGCGTATGTTGCCACCAATGGCAGATCCGAATGTGAAGCAGGAGGATATCAAGGTGAAGGAGCGAAACCTTCTCTTGGTGTTCGTTTCCGGTTCGGGTAACATCATGGCAGGAGGAAAGGTAATCTCATTGAACGCCTTGAAGGATAAGGCGAAGGAGTTTATCCTCAATCCTCTCGATGACGAAAACCTTCCGGAGAAGAAGGTTACCGAAATCGAAATGCCAGATGGCTCGAAGTGGGCATATCCTGTCAGTGAGGGTGTGGTTTCGTTGCAGAATACTCGTGATACAAGTTATCAGGTCTATATTCAGGTTCAGAACGAACTTACCCGCGCCTTCAATGAGGTGCGTGACGAGGTTGCAATGAGCAAGTTCGGCAAGAAGTTCGCTGACCTCGATGACGCTGAGCGCAAAGTAATAACCAAGGCTATTCCAATGAAGATTTCGGAGGCAGAGCCGCGTAAAATGATGAAGTAATTATGGCAGTAATGAAGAAAAAGGGCGAGCGTGAAGTGCCCGCTATGTCTACCACATCGTTGCCCGATGTCGTATATATCATCCTCTTCTTCTTTATGCTTTCGACTTCGATGCGCGATCAGGAGTTGCTCGTAACCTACAAGTTGCCTGAGGCAACCGAGGTTCAGAAACTCGAAAAGAAGAACTTGGTATCATATATACATATAGGTACACCTGCGTTGAATATGCAGGCGAAGTTCGGTACCGCACCTCGTATCCAGTTGAACGACTCGTACAAAACAACAAAGGACATCTTGGACTTCGTTGCCGGCGAGCGCGACAACCTCAACGAGTCGGACCGTGCCTCGATGACCGTATGTTTGAAGGCCGACGAGAATACAAAGATGGGTGTTGTTGCCGATGTGAAGCAGGAGCTTCGCCGTGCTAACGCCTTGAAGTTGTCCTATGCATCATCGAAGGTGTTGAAGTACTAAACAACACCTCATATAATAACACAAGGGGCGCAATCCGTAAAGGTTGCGCCCCTTGTTTGCTACTACAATAGAGTTACATCAACTTTTTTATCAACGAAAAAAGTCTATACGGCATATATCGGAATGGAACATCGAAGCGTGTAGTTGTTGTTACTACCGCCTTGCGATGTGAGAACACCCTGAAACTCTCCTCTCCATGATACGATCCCATTCCTGAATTGCCAACACCACCAAACGGAACATTATCGTTGGCGATGTGCATAATAACATCATTTAGGCAGGCTCCACCCGAAGAGGTGCGGTGCAAAACCTCCTCGCCCTTATCGGTCGAACCGAAATAGTAGAGGGCAAGAGGTTTTTCGCGTTCAACGACAAACTTCACCGCCTCTTCCGTCTCGACAAAGGTCAAAAGTGGAAATATAGGACCGAATATCTCCTCCTGCATCACGGGAGCCGAAGGCGAAACATTATCCAAGAGTGTCGGCTCGATAAATCGTGTCTCCCTATCATAACCGCCTCCAAAGCGAATAGCCCCATTGTCGAGGTAACCGACTAAGCGATCGAAGGCCTTGTCCGACACGATGCGGACAAAGTGTTTTGTCTTTTGCGGCTTGCGACCAAGAAGCGAACGAAACGCCTTGCGCAACTCCTCCACAAACTCCTCTTTAATATCTCGATGCACAAGCAGATAGTCGGGAGCAATACAGGTTTGACCGGCATTGAGCGATTTCCCCCACGCAATACGCTTGGCAGCAACCTTAATATCGGCCTCCTTATCCACAATGCAAGGGCTCTTTCCGCCAAGTTCAAGAACTACGGGGGTTAGGTTTTTCGCAGCCGCCTCCATCACCTGACGACCAAGAACGGGACTTCCCGTAAAGAAAATAAGGTCGAATCGCTCCGCCAAGAGTGCGCGATTGACATCACGGTTTCCCTGCACGATGGCGATATAGTTGTCGTCGAATGTATCGTCAATCATCTGCTCCAACACATGCGCCACATGTGGTACATAGGGCGATGGTTTCAGAATTGCGGTACAGCCCGCTGAAATAGCTCCGACCAAAGGATTGAGCAGAAGCTGTACAGGATAGTTCCAAGGAGCGATAATAATGGTGTTACCGAGTGGCTCGCTCAGTACCTTTGAGCGCGAAGGAAACATTTTTAATAAATTGGCTGTGCTCCTTGGGGAAGCCCATGAAGAGAGGTGTTTAAGGTGATTTTTAATCTCTCCGTATATGATGCTGAATTCGGTCATATAGGCCTCTTCGTAGGATTTATGCAAATCGTTCCACAACGCTTCGGCAAGCTGTTTTTCCCACTTGTGCAACGAGTCGAGCAGGCGCTGCAACATCTCCTTGCGGAACTTCACATCAAGGGTTGCCCCACTGCGGAAATATTCACGCTGGGACTCTATCGCCTGCGAAACATACTCTAACGAACTATTCTCTACTGCCATTTTTCACAATTTTTATCTGTACAAATATACATAAATTCTCTATGGTTTACAAAAAAGATGATGTATTGTCTCTTGAATATGTGGTTATAATTTGTAACTTTGCGTAATAAAAGAGAGTATTACAACTATGTCAAACACACAGATTCTACGCCGTCAATTTCTTGCGAATGTGGCTCAGACCTCACCCTCACCAATGCTTGTCGGAGTTGAGCGTGCCGAAGGAGTATTTTTCTACACGCCTGAGGGAAAACGCTACTTCGACCTTGTGTCAGGCGTATCGGTAAGCAATGTCGGCCACGCCAATCGTGATGTTGTCGAGGCGATCAAAAATCAAGCCGAGCAGTATATGCACATTATGGTCTATGGCGAAATGGTCGAGCGACCACAAGTGGAGTATGCCGTAGAGATTGCCGAGGCATTACCTGCACCGTTGGAGAGTGTCTATTTCCTCAATTCGGGTGCCGAGGCTGTCGAGGGGGCTTTGAAGTTGGCAAAACGATATACCCACCGTACCGAGATGATATCGATGCGCCGCGCCTATCACGGCTCTACACACGGTGCAATGAGTATGATGGGAGAGCCCGAAGGTGAGGAGTGGAAAAACGCTTTCAGACCTCTTTTGCCCGACTGCAAGGCGTTGGATTTCAACTCGTTTGACGACCTGCAACAGATAACCGAAAAGACAGCCTGTGTCTTGTGTGAGCCGGTGCAGGGCGAGTCGGGTGTGCGACCTCCGAAAGAGGGCTATCTCCAAGCGTTGCGCAAGCGATGCGATGAGGTTGGCGCACTGCTTATCTTCGATGAAATTCAGACCGGAATGGGGCGTACGGGCGAGATGTTCGCCTGCCAAAAATATGGTGTAACTCCCGACATTATAACCCTTGCAAAGGCATTTGGCGGAGGCATGCCACTTGGAGCGTTCGTTTCATCGAAGAAGATTATGGATTCGTTGCAGGATAATCCAACACTCGGACATATCACAACTTTTGGCGGACACCCCGTATGTTGTGCTGCCGGTTTGGCGGCTTTCCGCTACCTCAAAAAGCACAATATTGTAGCCGATGTCGAGCGCAAAGGAGCCTTATACGAGGATTTATTGAAAAATCACCCTGCCGTAGTCGAGATTCGCCGTAGCGGACTCTTGTTAGCGGTAGAGCTTGGTTCGGAGGAGCGTCTGTTCCGCGCTATGGAACTCTTCAAAGAGGAGGGCATTATGAGCGATTGGTTTCTCTACTGCACAACCGCCTTCCGTATCTCGCCACCACTTGTGATTTCGGATGACGAAATTCGTGAGAGTGTGGAGATTATCCGCCGAGTACTCGACAGATTGTAAAAATAGACCACTAACTCAATCGGTTATGAATTACGACTTTGACCAAATAATAGAGCGCCGTGGTACAGATTCGACCAAGCACGATGGTCTCGAACTGTGGTATGGCAAGAGCGACCTATTACCAATGTGGGTTGCCGACATGGATTTTGCTACACCCGACTTCATCACCGAGGCCATAAAAGAGCGACTCGAACACCCAATCTTTGGCTACACCTTAAAACCTGAACGCTACAACAAAGCGATTATCGATTGGGTTGCTTCACATCACAATTGGCAAATTGAGAGCCATTGGATAAGTTTCATCCCCGGCATCATCAGGGGAATAGGCATGGCAATGGTATCGCTGCTCGAAGCGGGCGATAAGGTTATAATTATGCCACCCGTATACTATCCATTTCGCAATGTGGCTGAACATAACCACTTGGTGGTCGTAGAAGATCCGCTGCTTTGTTCCGAAGATGGTCGCTATGAAATAGATTTTGAACAGCTCGAAAAAGTTGCTGACAGCCGCTGCAAGATGCTTATTTTGGCCAATCCGCACAACCCAATCGGCATTGTGTGGAGCCGCGAGACACTCGTTCGCCTTGCCGAGTTTTGCCACAGCCGCGGCATAATTGTCATCTCTGACGAAATTCATTGTGATATGGCTCTGTGGGGCAAACGCCATACCCCATTTGCATCGGTCAGCAGTAAGGCGGCTGAGTGCAGCATAACTTTCGGTGCAGCAACAAAGACCTTCAACATCGCAGGCTTTGTCTCCTCCTACGCCATCGTGTCAAACGATACTATACGCAAGAAGTTCTTCGGATGGATGGAGGGAAATGAGCTCAATCAACCCAATATATTCGCCACAATAGCGACCATTGCGGCTTTCGAAAACGGAGAACCTTGGCGACAAAAGATGATATCCTATATCGAGGAGAATATCAATTTTACCATCGACTACTGCAAGCAGTATATCCCGCAAATTATTGCCATTCGACCAGATGCATCTTTCCTCGTATGGCTCGATTGCCGCGCATTAAACCTATCGCACGACGAACTTATCAACCTCTTCGTGAATAAGGCGAAACTCGCTCTTAACGATGGTGCAATCTTCGGCATAGGAGGCGAGGGCTATATGCGATTAAATATCGGTACTCCGCGTGCCATACTACACCAAGCATTGAAACAACTAAAAGAGGCCATCAATCAATAGTATATGCCTCTTAACCCAAAACTGTAAAAACAGAAGTATGACCTCGCTGACAACACTTGCCGTTGTTGCAACATATATTGTACTGCTCTTTGTAGTGTCCCACCTTTCGGGTAGCAACAAACACTCTGTAGCCCAAAAGAGACACCCTCGCTGGTTGGTAACATTGGCGATGGTAGGCGCGGCTATTACGGGCATAACATTTATATCACTACCCGGCTCTGTGGGAGAAGACGCCTTCTCCTATTTACAGATGGGATTAGGATTTGTCGTTGCGTATGTCATAATAGCATATTGGTTAATTCCTCTATACTATCAACATAATGTAATATCCCTCTACGAATATCTCAACAATCGCTTTGGCACAGTCAGCCACGCCACAGGTGCATGGCTCTTTCTCGTTGCGAAGATTTTAGGGGCAGCATTGAAGGTCTTTGTTGTCTGCTTAGTGTTGCAGCAACTTCTCGGCTCACCACTTGGCGTTCCATTCTGGGCTACAACAATCGCATTTATGCTATTGGCCTGGCTCTACACCCATCGTGGCGGGTTATCATCTGTTATCTGGGCCGATTTAATTAAGACATTCTGCATGGTTGCCTGTGTGGTAATATCTATGATTTTTGTGCTTCGCTCCCTCGATTTATCCTTTATTGAGGCCTTTCAACAGAGTTCGGAGAGAGGAGTTACGAAAACTCTCTTTTTTGATGATATCAACAATAGTCGCCACTTTCTCAAACTCTTCGTTTCGGGCATCTTTATTGTTATTGCCACAACCGGTCTCGACCAAGACCTTATGCAGCGCGTATTGAGTAGCGACTCACTACGCTCGGCACAACGCAATATGGTCCTATCTTCGCTTTTACAGATCGTGGTGATTGCCCTGTTTTTGATTTTGGGGGCTTTCTTCTTCCTCTATCTCGATAGTAACTCCATTTCAGGTGTTGCAGGTGATGAGATTTTTGCCTTTATCGCTTCACAAGAGGGAATGCCAACAATCATGAGCTCCCTCCTTGTTTTAGGCGTTGTGGCCTCCTCCTTCTCCTCGATAGGAGGTTCGCTTACCGCCCTTACAACCTCTTTTATGGTCGATATTATACATGGTCGCCAGCGGTTTAGCGAGGAGAGATTCTCAAAAATCAACCACATCGTACATCTTGCGATGACCGCGGTTATGGTGCTGGTAATAATCGCCTTCAAAGCGTGGGGCGATAGTAGTTCCATTAACCTATATTTTAAGATGTCGTGCTACACCTTTGGACCACTACTCGGAATGTTCACCTTTGGTTTCTTCTCAAAACGCAAAGTTCGTGACCGATATGTACCGATTATTGTGCTTATTTCACCTGCGGTATGCGCACTGCTCGACCTCTACTCGGAAGTGTGGTTCTGTGGCTATCAGTTTGGATTTGAGCTGTTATTAGTGAATGCTCTGATTACGATATTGGGGTTGTATATTATTTCACAAAAAAAGAGTATATCCGCATAAGAATACACTCTCTACCACTATAATAAAATCGCTATTAGTCGAGATTCAAACCTTTCCAGTCGTTGCAAGTGCCGCCCTTGACGCCCAACTTACGAAGTTTTGCAACTGTCTTTGCATCGCCAACCTTGATGCCGTAGCACTCAACAACAAATCCCATCGAGTGGCACTTATCGACAAACTCCTTTGTAACGAACTTTGCCGCAGGTCGTATTACCGCATTCTTAATCTTCTTCAACGATTGAAGGTTCTCGTCAGTCCATTTCTTAGAACCAGCCATAAATTCGAGAGGTGCATCTGAGTATTTTGCTGCCTCTTTGAGATACTTCCATTTGAACGAGGAAAGCACATACTTGCCCTCGAAGCCCATATCGTGGAGCATCTCGATAGTCTTTCTAACACCTTCGGAAGTAAGGAGTTTCAACTCAACATAGGGCACAAGGTTTGCCTTCTTGCATATTTTCAGATACTGCTCAAATGTTGGAATACGCAACTTGCCTGCATACTTGTCATTCCAACCATAGCCACCATCGAGGCGTAGTTTGCTCAACTCTGCCCAAGTATAGTCGGAAACTTTGCCTGTGCCATTTGTGGTGCGATCGATGGTATTGTCGTGCATACATACCAAAACACCGTCAGATGTCATCTGTACATCGGTCTCCATACCAAAGTAGTATGGAACTTTACCCGCCTCCTTGAAGGCAACAATAGAGTTTTCGGGGTAGCGTGCTGAAATACCGCGATGAGCCTGTAAGCCAAATTCAACATCGCGTCCCTTTGGGAACTTAACCTCTGCAAAGCAGTCGAGCGCCATAACACATAGTACGGCTGCGATTAAAAATTTTCTCATAATTATCTCTATTTTTTTAGGTTTTGTTAATAGAAAAAGCGGGTGATAAAACAAAAGCAGACCACCTAATAAAGGATAGTCTGCTTGTAACGGTTGCACTTTGCTCTGATTAGAGAGCGTTTACATGCAACTGAGCCGCACTCTTGAGGTTTGCAGCCTTGTTCTTGTGGATAATGTTGGTCTTAGCCAACTTATCGAGCATAGCTGTAACCTTTGGAAGCAACGCCTCGGCAGCACCCTTCTCGGTAGTGTTGCGGAGAGCCTTGATAGCGTTACGAGTAGTCTTGTGATAAAGACGGTTGTGTGCACGCTTGGTTGCTGTCTGACGAATTCTCTTCTCTGATGACTTGTGATTTGCCATAGTTTTCTGTTTTTTATTATTCGTTTATTTTCTATCTCAATTTTTGCATTTTTAGAGAGATGCCCCTCTTCTCTTAAAACCAGCCTTGGCTGTTGTC
>JAZSOV010000127.1:0-5547 GCA_045537095.1 Alistipes sp. | reverse complement strand
GTTAAACGGTTGCCATCTAACGGCAATGAGTGCAAACAGCACAATTATATGTTTAACTTAAATTCAAAGTATTATGAAAAAGATTTTCGGATTGATGTTGCTATGTGCAACTACCGTTTGTCTAACTTCTTGCTTTGGTGGGAGTTCTTCAAGTCCACGAGTAGAAGATGACAAGTATTGGGAGTCGGTCAGCCGAGAGCAAGCATTGAAAAAAGCAGGAATGGAGGGTGCTGCTACTATCGAAAGAAATGCTCGTAGAGAGTATATGAAAGGTGGTGGCTATACTGCTCCTGATGGCAGCAAGCAAGTTCACTACAAAGGCTCACAAGAACAAAAAGAGATGTTGGAATTGATTGATAAGTATATGGATTAAAACAATTGTAGTTATGTATAGTGAAAATGAACACAAGGAATTTGCAGACAATCAAGAATGGGTAGAGTCTGCGATAAATGTATTGTCATATTTAATACTCATAGCAGGAGGAATTTGTACAATCCTATTTTCAATTCGCAATTGTGATAGACCATATTTAGGCTTCGACTTGGATTATTTTGACTTTTGGGGATTCATAGTTGCGTTAATCTGTACTATTGTTTCTTTCGTTTCTTGGAAAGTATTGGCAATTATAGTTAGATGTTGTCTTAAATATTTACATTCATAAATCATATAGCGTATGTTATTTAGTATTTTATGCTTCTTTTGTTTCCTTACGGAAATTCTCGGAGAAAAGCACGGCAGAAGATAACGATTCGGGAGCAATTTCGGTTGCTCCCTTTGATAACAAAATTTTTAAGTGTAAATTTGTATATAAATACCAAAACTATTATCGCCTCGCGGAACAAACTGCGAGGCGATACCTATAATTGTCAATTCGTCAATTGTCAATTGTCAATTCTCAATTTACAAACTATCTGAATAGTTTGTAAATATCATTTCCATTTGCAAAGAGCACCAACGCAAGTATCAGTATCATACCGATATATTGTGCGACCTCCAAGACCTTTTCGCTCACTTTGCGGCCCGTGAGCATCTCCCAGAAGGTGAATATCATATGTCCGCCATCGAGTCCGGGGATAGGAATGATATTCATCACCGCCAAGATAATAGACAAAAACGCCGTCATCGACCAGAACTGGTGCCAATCCCACTCCGAAGGGAAGATATTGCCGATAGCGATAAAGCCGCCCACATGTTTGTACAAGCCCGTATCAGGTTTTACGATAAGCACAAGCTGGTCCCAATAGTTCTTGATTGTCTTGGCGGTCAGTCGTGCGCCCGCAGGGATAGCCTCGAAGAAGTTGTACTCCTCGGTGCGTACCTTAAAGAAATTCTCGGTAACAACGCCCAACTTACCCTCCGCATTTACAGGCAGAGCCAACGACAAGGTATCTGCGCCACGCAAAACCTTAATATCGGCAGTCGTACCTGCCAACTTCGCAAGGCGGTCGGCGTAGTGGTTGAAATATGGCAACGACTCCTCGCCAATACCGATAATGCGGTCGCCCCTCTGCAACCCCGCCTCGGCAACCGCCACAGTGGTAATGCTATCCACCACAAACGGAATAAGCGGCGAGTAAAGACGCTCCTTCTCGAAGGTGTTCTCCTTGCGCATAATGTTGAGTATCTCGTTGTCAAGCACGAACTTATGCTCTGCGCCCTCACGGATAACCTCCACCTCGCAATTCTCCTTCGCAAGAAGAATTTTGCCGAGAATAGAGTTGATATTCTCCACCTTCTCGCCACCGATGGTTACGATGCGGTCGCCATCACGGAAACCGAGCTGCTCGGCACTCTGGCTGAACTCGTAGCCGTAAATCATATCCTCATTCGAGATATACTGCGAACCATACGAGAAGGAGATGCCGCAGTAGATAAAGAATGCCAAGATTACATTCATCGTAACGCCTGCAATCAGCACCAAGAAGCGTTGCCAAGCCGGTTTTGCGCGATACTCCCAAGGCTGTGGCGCACTTGCCAACTGCTCCTTATCCATGCTCTCATCGACCATTCCTGCAATTTTGCAGTAACCTCCGAGAGGCAACCAACCGAGGCCATACTCCGTATCGCCCCACTTCTTCTTCCAAAGCGAAAAACCTGCATCGAAGAAGATGTAGAACTTCTCGACACGAATCTTGAAGATGCGCGCCATAATAAAGTGTCCGAACTCATGCACCGCAACAAGCAGTGTCAAGCTCATAAAAAACTGTAAAACTTTGATTAAAATATCCATATATAATACTTTTAATTCTCAATTCGTCAATTCGTCAATTGTCAATTTAACGCACTTGTTGCGTTATCTAACGGTTATGTGGTAGCAGTACTGTTTGCGCTCAATCTTCACATAGCATCTCCCCGCCTTACGGAGTTCGTGCAGTGTTTGTGCCAATGCCAAGCGCAATTCGTAGTTGTTGCGAGGTTTGACCTTATCGGGCTCAAATCGCACATACGAAATATCTATCGTGGTGGCGTTGCAGTGGCACGATGCGGTCGATGCGTTGCCATTTACTCCTCTCAACTTCTTTATATCCTCCTCGGTGCGGAGTACGCTCGTAACGATAAATTTCGCCTTCGACTGCGTCTTCTCCTGAAAGGAGTCGGCTATATCCTCCAACAGTTCCTCCACTTTCGGCACTACATAGGGCGAAGAGTAGGTCAATTCTCGCACCACATATTTAGGGTTTGTTTCGATGCGCACCAACTTATCCTTTCGGCGCAACTCTCTGTATCGCTCCTCAATCTCGGCTCTCGACTTGAATGGCGCAAGCCCATTCGCCAAAGCCGCCGCCTTCTGCTTGTCCTGCATATCGTTGAAGGCTCGCTCGTAGGCACTTGGCTTGCCGGGTACGGGTTTGTAGTTGTCGTCCCTCGAAACAAGGCAAAAGAGCAGTATCGCACCACACAGCGGCACCAACTGCAAAGTTGCACTGTGAGCAACAACTCTCGCAAAACCTCTCTTTCTGTGCGCAAATATCGCTACACCGACCAAGTATGCCGCAATGGCGATGTAGAGAAACACCCAAAGAACAAGCGGAATATTGAAATATAGATAGGCATAATACAATGCCCACGCCAACACACCCAGACAGACAAGTGTCACAAGGTAGTAGGCAAGGCGAACGGCAAATCTCTCTATATCTCTATTCTCAAACATCGTTACAACTTCAAGAACTCCTTTGCCAATCGCCTCGACTCGGCATCAATTGTGGCGTAGTCCAAAAGCGAAGGCGTTGCCGAGAATTGAGCCTTCACGAGGGCATATTCAATCGCTCCAACAATATCCGTATAGCGACATTGCCCTTTGAGAAATGCAGCCACAGCGACCTCGTTTGCGCCATTCATCGTAGCCGCTGCCGAGCCTCCACGGCGCAAACAGTCGTAGGCGATGCCAAGTGCAGGGTACTTCTCATTATCCACCTCACGGAAGGTAAGCGAGGAGTTTTTCGTAAAGTCAAATGGTGGTGTATCGCGCACTGCCCTTTCGGGATACATCAGCGCAATGCTTATAGGTGTGCGCATATCGGGCTCTCCCATCTGCGCCTTAATAGAGCCATCCTCGAACTCCACCATCGAGTGGATTATCGACTCGGGGTGTATCACCACATCAATCTTCTCGGCAGGTGTACCAAACAACCAATGCGCCTCGATAACCTCGAAGCCCTTATTTACGAGCGTTGCCGAATCAATCGTGATTTTTGCGCCCATATCCCAACGAGGATGTTGCAGAGCCTGCTCGGCAGTTATCTCTGCCAACTTCTCCTTTGGTACATCGCGCAAAGCACCACCGCTGCAAGTGATGATAAGTCGGCGCAACGGCGAATTCTCGCCAATAAGGCACTGGAAAATAGCCGAGTGTTCAGAGTCTATCGGCAAAATAGGTGCCTTATTTGCTATTGCCATCGGCATAATCGTAGCACCTCCCACAACCAGAGTCTCTTTGTTCGCCAAGGCGATGCGCTTGTGCGCCTCGATAGCGCGAGCCGTAGGTATCAAGCCCGCATAACCGACCAACGCATTAACCACCGTGTCGCAGTTTCCTGCCGAGGCAACCGCAGCGATGGAGTCATCGCCCGCAAAGACCTTTATCGGATAGTTTGCCAGAGCCTCACAGAGGGGTTTGTAGTATTGTTCGTCACCGATAACCACCGTATCTGCATCGAAGGCGATAGCCTGCTCTGCCAAGCGTTGCCAATTCTTGTGCGCAGTGAGCGATGTGACCTCAAAACGCTCGGGATTTTCCCGTACAATATCGAGCGTCTGTTCTCCTATTGAGCCTGTCGAACCAAGTATTGCAAGTCGTTGCTTCATTGTTTAGTTTTTTTGTTTTGCGTTTTCCGAACTCCGAGCCTTGTCAAGGCGCAACTAGTTAAGGGCGAGTAACGGATAGTAACGGCTAGTAAGGGTGCGCTTTAACTCTCGTCTAAAATATAATATAGAGTTCGGGATTTACCGCCTTACCCTCGCGCCAAAGTTCAAATTCGAGCATCGAGAGGTCTGCATCCTTATCGCTACCGGCATAGCCTATCGCTTGTGCGCCCTGCACGCGCTCACCTTTCGAGAGAAGCACTCCGGATAGGTGGCGATATACCGATAGGTAGTTATCCTTGTGCTGAATTACTACACAGTATCCTGCTTCGGGCGACCAATCGCTCAAAACCACCATACCATCAGCTATTGCCGACACCTGCGCATCCTTCGTTCCATTGATGCGGACACCGAGCAAACCCTTCGTATTGAATCGTTCGGAAATGAGTCCATACATTGGCGACACCGCATTCAGCGAGTTTTGTATTGCCGATTTAGGCTTCGCCTCGTTCAAACGATAGCGCTCGTCATTCTCAATCTTCTGACGCAAGAGTGAATCGGCCTTTGACGGAGCGACATAACCCTTATTGCGCTGCAACGAGTCATTCTTAACCGACTGCATTGCAGGAGTCTTTCCACTAACAACCAAAATACGATTCTCATTATAGGAGAGCATATCGTTCATTTTACGCTCCAACGAGTCGATGCGTACGATGCTGCGGATAAGCATTTCGCGCGAGCGACCGGCATTGGTACGATAGCCGGGCATCAAATCGAGCAACGGAGTATAGGCTACAAGCAGAAGCAGTATGCCAAAGATAAGCGTAACCACCGCTACGCCTATTGCTGTAAGTGTAGCAGGCGAAAGGTCGGCCTGCCAGCGCATATCCTCGCGGTCGTACACCGCCACCCTGCGCTTACGAAAGAGTCCTCCTACCCACGAATTTATACTATCGAAAAGTTTCATCGCAACAAAAGTCTGATTAACTCGGTAAAGATACGAATAATTTTTGGAATTATTATTTGATGTCTGCAATAAAATGCCTACATTTGCAATGTCTAATTGGCACACAGCCCGTTAGCGGACATATAGAAAGTGTTTTTCGCACTCCTTGTTGAAAATGTGGAAGTTTTCGGAATGAAAGGATAACGAACAGCACTCATTTCTTGTATATGTAGGTGTGGCACACTTCGTGTCTTCGCCCTACACTATACAGGTGTGGGGCATTGTAGCGTTTATTTTC
>JAZSOV010000129.1:0-88954 GCA_045537095.1 Alistipes sp. | reverse complement strand
TCAAGTAAGGTCCCCTCTCTAAATTCCCTAAACTCTCTAAACTCCCTAAAAACCCCGCCCTCTCTCCCCGCCATCCGCAAAAAAAGACCCGACCTCCCGTAATGGGAAGTCGGGCGGGAGTCGTCAAATTGTTAGGAGCGTAGGAGGTTTTGGTGTTTGGCTTTCACCTTCCGCACATCGGCTTTTCGCCATTAGTACGTCAGGTTTGCAAACCTTATCGTCACCTTATCATCACCCCCCCCGGCTCTGTACAATGCTCCGTAGGTTATTTTTTGCAGCGTTTTGCCTGCTTCTTTGCAGCGAGTGCCTTCTCAACCTCAATCTGGAAGTCGGAGAGCACGTTCATATAGTTGATGAACGCCTCGTACGACGAGCCGTAAGGGTTGAAGTAGGAGTGAACGTCGCCATCCGAGAGCCACTTCGTTGCCATATAGTAGAAGTGGTCGGATGTCTGCATAAAGTTCCAGACGTAGTTGAAGTCGTCGCTTTTGAGCGATTTAACCTTCTCCTTCAACTCGTAGATTTTGCCAAACGCCTCGTTCTGCAGGTCGTTGCCGAGCCAAGCGGTCACGTCGCGCTCCTCGTCAGCCCACGACATAACGTGAGGGCAGTGGATAACGGCTACCGGCTGGTGGGCAGCGGTTGCCTCCGAAACGGTTGCGAACGAGAGGTCGCCACGGTCGAGGATTGCCTTTGGCAGTGCCTTTACGAAGTCGAAGATGCCGGTCGATGCCTTCTGGTGTTCGCCGAAGGTCTCGTAGTCCATAAAGAGGTTCACAACCTCGCCATCGGCCTCGCTGAGCCACGAAGCGTACTTGTCTGCCGTGAGTGGATACTCATCCCAGCCCTGATTCGAGAAACGGAATGCGATATCGTCCGAGAGTTTGTAGTTGCGCAGCAATAGGCGCAACGACTGGTCGCCGGCGCTTGCATATACGAAGTCTGGCGACTTCCAACCCAGCACGTGCTTTGCGCCCTCGGCGAGCATCGTCTTGAAGCCCATATCGCCTACCATCATACCGATTTCGTCCGAGTAGATAAGCTCCGTATTGCGGAATGCCTTTGGTTTTACGCCGAACTCCTTTTTGAGCATTGCCGAGTGTGCCTTCACCTGCTCGACGAAGTCCTCCTTGCTCGAAAGTGCTGCGAGCGAGTGCGAATAGGTCTCGCCAAGCAATTCGACGCAACCCGTCTTAACCAACTCGCGGAACGAGTCGAGAACCTCCGGAGCGTAGAGCTTGAACTGCTCGACAACCGTACCCGTGAGCGAGAACGATACGCGGAAAGCACCGCCATTCTCCTTGATGAGTTTCAGCAGCAACGCATTCATCGGAAGGTAGCACTCGCGTGCAATCTTCTGCATAATGGCGCGATTGGTCAAATCGTCGAGATAGTTGTGATCTTTGCCGATGTTGAAGAAACGATAGGTCTTCAAACGCCACGGCTGATGTACCTGAAAATACAGACAAATTGTTTTCATATATTTCGTTTTTATTATTTATCCTACTTCATCGAGGCAATCGCATCCTCGTAAACTCGTTTGATTTTTGCTGCCGCATCGTTCCATTTGAGCGAGATAACCTCTTCCAGACCCTTCTCGGAGAACATCTTCGAGAGAGCAGGGTAGTTTACCAGACCGTAAATCGAGTCGGCAAGTGCATCGACATCCCAATAATCGACCTTCACGGCGTAGTCGAGCACCTCGGCAACACCGCTCTGCTTCGAGATAATCACCGGCACATTCGAGCGCATCGCTTCGAGCGGAGCGATACCGAACGGCTCGGAGACAGACGGCATAACGAACACGTCGGAGAGTTGGAACATCTTATCCACATCGGCACCACGCAGGAAGCCCGTGAAGTGGAAACGGTCGGCAATGCCGAGGCGTGCCACACGGCGCACAACGTGGTTCATCATATCGCCCGAGCCCGCCATCACGAAACGTACGTTCGGACAACGCTTCAAGACCTTCGCAGCCGCCTCGACGAAGTAGTCGGGGCCCTTCTGGAAGGTGATACGACCCAAGAACGTCACAACCTTGTCATCCACACCACGCTCCGGCCACGCCTCGCCCTTGTCGGTGAAGCGAACGGCGTTATGTACCGCCACAACCTTCTCGGCAGGCACACCGTAGCGGTTGATGATGATGTTGCGTGTGAGGTTCGACACGGCAATCACGCGGTCGGCAGCGTGCATACCGGCACGCTCGATGGCGTAGGTCTGCGTGTTGATATTTTCACCCGAGCGGTCGAACTCCGTAGCGTGCATATGCACAACCAGCGGCTTGCCCGATACGCGCTTTGCGGCGATGCCGGCAAAGTAGGTGAGCCAGTCGTGGGCGTGAATCACGTCGAACTGTCCCTCCAAATTCTTGGCAACCTGTGCCGCTACGATGGCGTAGCGTGCAATCTCTTCGAGCAGGTTGGCTCCGTATTTACCGGAGAAGGTGTAACGCTGACTCCACACGTCCGACGTCTCCCAACGCTTTTCGCCCGTCTTGACAAACTCGTCGTGGTAGGTCTCGTAATCCTCCGGCGAGAGGTAAGGCACAAGGTTGGAGTCGATATGTATGAACGACATCTTCTCGATAATATCCGCCGAATCGGAATCGACCTTACCAAAGACCGTTTCGATTTCGCTTGCGCTGACAACCTTGACGAAACGCTCGTCCTCGTCGCCCGATGCTCGCGGCATAACGAATGTTACATCGACGCCGTTACGCGCCAATCCGCGCGTCATTCCGTAGCAGGCAGTACCCAAACCGCCGGCAATGTGCGGTGGGAACTCCCATCCAAACATCAAAACCCTCATTGTACCACTATTTTTTTACATTTTTAACACTCTTTTCGCTCGTCTTTTTCGCGCCACACGAACGCTTCGTGCCGCAAGACGATCTCTTTGCCGGCTTTGCTGCCTTGCTCTGCTCCTGCTCGATGAGCTGCTTGATGTAGAGCAGTGCGCCTACGCTCCACGCCTGCGATACGGCACCGCGAGGTGCGAACGGAGGGTTGGCATCGTAGTACTCGGCAACCGAGCCGATGCAGTAGGTCTGGATATTCTCGTCGAACGACTCGTACATCTCCTCTGCCTTTGGCAGGAAGCGTACGCCGTCCAGCGCAAATGCACACTTGAAGTAGAACATCATCGGCCATACCCATACTGCGCCATTCTTGCTTGCCGCCTCCTGCTCAATCGGATTCTCCTTGTAGGTCGATTCAAAGAGCGGGTTGCGAGGCGAGAGCGAACGCAGACCGTGCGGCGTGAGCAGGTGCTGGCGCACGGTGAGCAGAATATTGACCGCCTGCGAGTCATCGACCATACGATAGTCCAGACCGCAAGCGATGATTTGGTTGCAGCGAATCGACTTGTTGGTCGAACGCATATCGACGTAGTCGGCAAGGTAGCCATCCTCCGCAAGGTAGAACTTCTCGATGAACGACTGCTTGGTCTTCTCCGGAAGATGCTTCCACTCTGCGACGAACGACTTGTCGCCACACTTCTTTGCCAACTCCAACGCGTAGCATACGGCGTTGTACCACAGTGCGTTAATCTCGACCGTGTAGCCGGCACGCGGGGTCTGCGGGATGCCGTTCATCACGCTGTTCATCCACGTCAGCGCGTAGCCGTCGCGCGATGCCCATACGAGTCCGTTCTCGTGCAGAGCCACGCAACCGCCGAAGAAACCGCTGCGATATGCCGCGAGGATACTCTTCATCGCTGCACCGTAACGCTCCCAGATGGCCTTTGCGCCGATGTGTGCTTCGAGCTGCTGCAAGGTCCAGAAGAACCAGAGCGGAGCATCGGCTGCCACCTCTGCCGAAGCCGAGCCGGCGAAGTCGCCATTGTGCATATCGCCAACCATTGTGTCAAGCACGGCGAGGCAATCCTCCTTATAGCCCTGTTCGAGCGTCAGACCCGGCAGAGCGATGAAGGTCGAACGACCATCGACACCATACCACGGGTAGCCGGCGATAACCTCCGTGCGGTCGCCCGGACGGCGGATGATGAATTGGCGTGCCGAGTGGTGCAGACACGAGCGGAAGTCGATTTTATGTGTACGGCGGGCAATCGACGCATCGAACGCCTTGACGATATCGTCGGCCGATGCCATCTCATCGACCGAAGCCGAGAAGATGATGCTTTCGCCCTTCTGTATCTTCATCTCGAAGTAGCCGGTCGTGAGCAGGTCCTCGTGACCCTCGTAACCGCGCTCAATCTCCTTCTGGTACTCGAAATCGTAGTACCAATCCGGAGCCGGAATGAATTGTGCATCATCCTTGCTGAGCTGCATATGCAACCAAGGGAAGCCGTCGTAGAGGCGGTTCTTGACGCCGTTCTTTACCGGATACGAACGCACGTTGGCGTACATATTCGCCTTCGAGAGGGCGTGTTTGTTGCGGAATGCGAGGAACGGACGCAGACGAAGCGTCGTCTCGGAGTGGGCATCGACAAGCGTGTAACGAATCATCAGATGCGTGCGCTTGTGAATCCACAGCAACTCCTTCTTCAAAATCACACCGCCGACACGATAGGTGATGGTCGGACAAGGCGTGTACTCGAAGTCGGTGATGTACTTGTGTCCTCGCGGCTCATAGACACCGCGGAAACGGTGCAGAGCCAAATTGAACGACTGATCGTGCTGCACGATGGTCTCGTCGAGCGACGAGAGCAGAACGTAGGTCTCCTCCGTCATATCAATCGGTGCGACAATCAGTCCGTGATACTTGCGCGTATTGCAGCCAACGATGGTGGTACTCATATAACCGCCGCGGCGGTCGGTAGCCAACATTTCGCGTTGGAGCGAATACTCCAAGTTTCCAAGTTCGCGTTTATCAAAGGTAAGTCCCGGCATAATATTTATGTTTTTTTACAACTCGTTCTGTAAAGATACTAAATTTTTTATCAATTGTATCCTTTGTTTTGCAAAATTTTACACATTTTTTATTTTTACGCACAAAACCGTGACAAAAACTCTGCGCTTTTGTCACGGCCCTGCCCGTTTGCGATATGGATTACGCCCACTTAACGAGCGCGAAATCCATACGATACGACAACTTCTCGTTGTTCGGATAGACGCGAATTGCGATATCGAACGTACCCGTCTTGCGAGGCGTGTAGTCGAGTGCGTAGGTTACGCGGCTGCCCTCGGCCGACACCTGCTGCAACTGCAACGAGTAATCGACATTGGCCGCCTGACCCGCAACCATCGGCTTGGCAACTACCAACTCTACGCCCAAATCCTGCGGACGGAGATTTGCTACGTCGAGCGTCACCTCGTAGTGGTAGGTCTCGCCCACGTAGATTGCCTCCTTATCGACACGCGCACGCTGTACGTCGAGCACCTTCACATTGTCCCACGCAGCCGAAACCTTACGCTTCCAAGCCGCAATCTCGCGAGCGAGGATATAGTTGTCGGCAACCATCTTATGCTTGCGCTCGGCGAGCTTGTTGTAGAAACGCTCCTCGTAGTCGGTAAGCATACGGTTGGTTGTGAAGTTCGATGCGATATCGGCGATACAGCTCTTAATCGAAGCGCACCACTCGGTCGGGATGCCCTTCTCGTTACGCGCGTAATATTTAGGTACGATTTGCTCCTCGATGGTCGTGTAGATCATCTCGGCATCCAAGTCGTCCTGATAACGCTGCTCGGTGAAGGTGCGTTCCATCGGAAGCATCCAACCGGCACCCTCCTTGTAACCCTCGACCCACCAGCCGTCGAGTACCGAGAACTGCATAACACCGTTCATCACACACTTCTCGCCCGATGTACCCGATGCCTCCAACGGACGGGTAGGGGTGTTCAACCATACATCGACACCCTGAACCATACGGTGAGCCAACTCCATATCGTAGTTCTGCAAGAAGATAATCTTGCCGACGAACTCCGGCATAAGCGATACCTCGACGATGCGCTTAATCAAATCCTGACCCGGCTTATCGTTAGGGTGAGCCTTACCGGCGAAGATGAACTGAACAGGGTGTTCCGGGTTGTTTACAATCTTCGACAGACGTTCGAGGTTGGTAAAGAGCAGGTATGCACGCTTGTAGGTTGCGAAACGACGGGCAAAACCGATGGTCAGCACCTCCGGTTTGATGCGGTCTGCAACCTGTACCATCTGGCTTGGGCGGTCGAAACGAACCTGTGTAGGGTCGGTATAGCGGCGCTTGATAGTCTTGATGAGTCGTTGTTTGAGGAACATACGCTCGTTCCACAACTCCTCGTCAGGAATATTGTATACTTTCTGCCACTCAGGAATGTTATATGTGTGTCCTTCAAATCCATTAGGGAAGTAACGCGAGTAGAGTCGGCGCATGTTCGATGCTGTCCAAGTAGGGAAGTGAACACCATTGGTTACATAGCCGATGTGCAACTCCTTCTTGAAGTAGCCCGGCCACATATTGCCGAGGATATCCTTCGATACCTCACCGTGCAACCACGACACACCATTAACCTCTTGCGAAAGGTTGCAAGCGAGTACCGACATCGAGAAACGCTCGTTCGGGTCGTTCGGATTGACCTTACCGAGGTTGATATACTGGTCCCAAGTGATACCGAGAGTATCAGGATAGTGCGACATATATTGACGAATCATCGACTCAGGGAATGCATCGTGTCCCGCAGGTACAGGGGTGTGGGTTGTAAAGAGCGATGACGAACGCACAACCTCCAATGCCTCCGAGAAGGAGAGCTTCTTGCGCGACATAAGGTTTCGAATACGCTCTACGCCAATAAATGCAGCGTGTCCCTCATTGCAGTGATAAACCTCCTGCTTGATACCCATCTTCACGAGGGCACGGATACCACCGACACCGAGCAAAATCTCCTGCTTCAAGCGGTTTTCCCAATCGCCACCATAGAGGTAGTGAGTTACCTGACGGTCCTCCTCCAAGTTGGCCTCATAGTCGGCATCGAGGAGGTACAGCGGAGTACGACCAACCTGACAACGCCATACGCGAGCGCTCAAAGTACGACCAGGAAGTGCTACCTGCGTAGTTACCCACGAACCGTCCTCTTCACGAACAGGGAGGATTGGCAACTTAAAGAAGTTTTGTGCCTCGTATGTAGCCTCCTGCGCACCCTGTGCCGAAAGACGCTGAGTGAAGTATCCGTAGCGATACAAAAGACCTACCGCTACCATTGGGGTATTTCTATCGGAAGCCTCCTTCAAGTAGTCGCCTGCCAAGATACCAAGACCTCCCGAATAGATCTTCAACGAGTGGTGCAAACCATACTCCATCGAGAAGTAGGCAATCTTTGGAGCCTTCGGACTCGGCTTCTCGTTCATATACTCCTGGAACTGTGCATATACTGCATCCATCTTCGCAAGGAACTCTTTGTCGTTCTCAATCTCCGACAGGCGATCCATCGACACCTTGTCGAGCAGTGCGATAGGGTTACGATCGACCTCTACCCACAACTCCTTGTCGATAGCCTCGAACAAGTCGCGTGCGCCGAGAGTCCAACTCCACCACAAATTGCGCGACAACTCTTCGAGTGGGCGCAAGCGTGCAGGCAACGACTTCTCTACCATCACGCGCTGCCAACTTGGACGCTCAACAAACAACTGCTGACGCACGAAGTTAATCTGCTCATGCGAAGCTCCACCATCGCCCATAACGGCGCGGTTGGTACGAGCCACACAGCTCTCAATTGCGCAGTCGTAAGCCTTCTGATAGTATGCAAAGAGGTTATCCCAAAGTGCAATTTTCGACATCTCGAATGCTGCCTTACGCACCGATGCCACCTCCTTATCCGAGAGTGCGAGATAGCGAAGTACCGCATCTGCAACCGCTGTTGCAGCCTCTGCTCCATTGTTATCGTTACGCTCAACAACTACTACACCCTTATTGTGCTCCTGCTCCGAAGCCCAAACACCAAAACCTGCCAATGTGGTTGTGATGGTCGGAATCGAGAATGCAATCGATTCGAGTGGAGTATATCCCCACGGCTCGTAGTACGAAGGATAGATGGTCAAATCCATACCCACGAGCAACTCGTAGTAGTTCTTGTTGAAGATACCATCGTTCTGATTGAGGTATGTAGGCACGAAAATCACCTTAACCTTCGACTCTGCCTTATCGAGCACGCTGCCGTTAATTGCGTTTGCAATCTGATCCCAAGAGGTATTTTCGAGAACATGTGTCGAGTAGCGATACTGCGAAGCATCTATTGGCTGCGACTTATCCTGCAAGTGTGCCTGCAAGTCGTGGCGTGCGCCAAGATTTGCAGCAGGTACTGTTACATAAGCCAACACCTCACGGTCGAGTTTACCCGATATTTCGAGAGCCTTCAATGACTCGAAGAATACATCCAAACCCTTATTATGGAACTCGTAGCGACCGCTTGTGCCGATAATAAAAGGCTCCTTCTCGAACTTGTGCATAAGACAAGCCTCAGCAACTTCAATCATCGCCTTGCGAGCCTCCTTACGCTTCGCGTCATACTCATTACCACTCCAAACAAAGTCGTTCTCGAATCCATTAGGGGTTACGACATCTACCTCCTTGCCCAGCAAGTGAGCACACTCACGAGCTGTAATATCGCTAACCGAGAGGAATGCATCGCAGTTCTTTGCGCCAATCTTCTCAATCGAATGCTTAGCCACAACATTGAACTGACGAGCCAAGTCATCGGCATTGAACGATGCCAACGAGCCATAGAGAGGCAGGTTGTTGCCCGCGATGCAGCGTCCCATAACAGTAGCATGAGTGGTCATCACGGTAGCAATATATGGAGAGTGCTTGCGCAAATACAAGCCTCCCGAACAGGTCATCCACTCGTGGAAGTGAGCCACAGCCTTCTCGGTCGTAGCACAGAAGTTATCGACATACGACTCGATAACCTTACCTGCCAAATATCCGAACAATACAGGCTCAACATAGTCCCACTGCCCCGATATCGAATCGACCTTGTAGGTCTCCCACAACTCCTTCAACACATCGTCCTTGCTCGCAAAGAGCGTTGTGAAGTCCACAAGTATAGCGATAGGCTCGCCGCAAACATTCCAACGACCAATACGAACACGGATACCCTCATTGTAGAGAGTCTGTCGCCAATTCTTCAACAACATTGCATCCTCCACAAACTCCGACACCTCGCTATCCTGCGAAAAATCGGGGCCAATGGTAATATATCTGTCGCCCAACTGCTTCGTTGCAGTCAACGCTTTGGTTGCTACTACGGTGTGAATACCTCCAACCTTATTACAAACCTCCCAGCTAACCTCAAAGAGGACATCTGGATTAAACTTAATCTCACTCATAATTATCTGATAATTTGTTGTTTTTCTCATTAGTCCGCCGCAAATATACGACTATAAATTAGATTAACAAGGTATTTTTTAAAAAATTTTAATAATTTATACTAATATATATAATACGGAGCTTTTACAGCTCTATCAATTGCTCTATAACCATATCCGACAACAGCATCTTCTCAGGGGTAATACGCAGTACCTCACCCTCTTGTACAAGCAATCCCGAAGAGAGTATTTCATCCGCCTCGTGCTCCAATCTTTCGCGTTTGTCGGAGCCGAAATCACGCTCCACCTGCGCGAGCGACAACCCCTCTGCACAGCGCAACGAGGTCATCACATATTCATTCAGTCTATCGCGTTTCGACAACCTTTCCGAGATATACTCTACACCTTTTATATACTCTTCTATAGGCTGCTCGCACCAGCGGCGTACCTCACCATTGAAGGAGTGCGCCCCCGCGCCTACGCCAAGATACTCAACACCGCGCCAATAGGAAGAGTTGTGGCGTGAGCGATAGTTTGGAAGAGCGTAGTTCGACACCTCATAATGTTCGAAACCTGCCTTTATCAGTGTATCATGCACCTGCAAAAATTCCGCTTCACTGCGTTCCTCCTCTGCTTCGTGCATCTCACCCCGCGCCAACATACGCCCGAAGCGGGTACCTTCCTCAATAGTCAGGTGGTAGGCCGAAATATGCTGCACACCCATAGAGAGTACCCCCTGCAAGGTTTGCGCCAGCTCCTCCGAACCAAACCCCTCAACGCCAAAAATCACATCGACCGAGATATTTTGATACCCCGCCCTTTGCAACATCCCGACCGCATCCATAGCCTGTTGTGCCGAGTGCCTGCGTCCCATAAATTGCAGACAATCATCATTGAGCGACTGAATACCCATCGAAATACGATTGACCGAAGTCTTGCGCAACTCAGTAATATATTCTGCCGTAATATCATCGGGATTCACCTCGATAGTAACCTCCTCCAACCGCGAGCAATCGAACTGCTCACGCACCTGCTCAACAAAGTGTTCTATCTCGCTCGGAGCGAGCAGAGAAGGGGTACCACCGCCAAAATAGATTGTACGAATAGTGTTGTCGTGCAGAAAATCTCGCTGCTCAGCCAACTCGCGGTGCATAACTTCGATCACCTCAGGCATATACCTCAATTTGACACTGCGATAGAAATCGCAATATCCGCACAATCGCTTGCAAAATGGAATATGGAGATATATAGAGGCCACTCTATTCGTTCTTTTGGTTCATCCTAACAAAGATAACAAAAAAAGTTGAAATATGAAAGTGGAAAGTGGAAAACTTTCAAAAAAAACAGTTGTCCCAAGTTGCAAATAGCAAATTTTTATATACCTTTGCACTCGCAAGGCCCAGATGGCGAAATGGTAGACGCGCTCGTTTCAGGTGCGAGTGCTGAGAGGCGTGTAGGTTCGAGTCCTATTCTGGGCACTTCAAAAGGAGTTTTCTTCGGAGAACTCCTTTTTCGTTTGCTCAGAATAGAACTCGTTCAGCTTGTGGCACCTCGGCCGACTTGTCTTCGCAATGTATTGTGCGCAGTGTTGCTGCGCAACATTTGAATCTTAGTTGAAAAGCATCTGTCCAATTAGATTTGACACCTGCTTTTCAATCAATATCCCAAACCTTTGGTTTGTCTGCGCACAATCCATCCTGCTCGGTCGGCTCTCGGCTGCGGGTACCGTTCGAGCCCAAAGGCTTGCCGATTTCTATATAATAACACTTCTCCCAGCTTGGGACGCATTTCGTTTTTCGAGACTATTCCGAAAAGTTTTTCCGAATAAAGTATTTTGTTTCGCAAAAAATTTATATCTTTGTATTAGATTAGATGTGCTATGGAAAAGGAGAGAGTTATATTCTTGACCAATGATGACAGCTACCGCAGCAAAGGGTTTGCAGCAGCCATAGAGGTTGCTCGCCAATTCGGCAAAGTGATAGCTGTTGCTCCCGATGCTCCGCAAAGTGGTATGAGTCAAGCTATCACCATCTATAACCCCCTCTATTTGCGCAAGGTACGCGAAGAGGAGGGTGTTACGGTCTACTCGCTCAACGGCACACCTGTCGACTGCGTGAAGATTGCATTCGACCATCTCCTCTGCGATCAGAAAATAGACTTGGCAATATCGGGAATTAACCACGGCTCGAATGCTGCTGTAAATGTTCTCTATTCGGGAACTATGGGTGCAGCTATCGAGGCGGCATTCTACAATATCCCAAGCATCGGACTCTCGCTCACCGATCACGCCCTCGATGCCGACTTCGAGGGCGCGGTAAAGTACGGAACGCAGATTATCGAAGCGGTATTGTCTAACGAGGAACTTCCTCGTTCGCTGTGTTTGAATGTGAATATTCCAAACATACCTTGCGAGGAGATTAAAGGAGTACAGGTTTCGCGACAGACTCGCGGATACTGGCGCGAGGAGTTTTACAAGAGAACAGATCCTCATGGTCGCGACTATTTTTGGCTAACGGGGGCTTTCTCGAATGCCGAGCCGCAAGCCGAAGATACGGACGAGTGGGCCTTGGCAAACGGATATGTGTCGGTAGTACCCGTACAGGTTGATTTGACAGCTTATGCTCAATTGGAGCAGTTGAAGCAAATATTGTAGAGAGCAACAGAGTATGCTGGGCGTTGGATTGACGGTTGCAATGGTGGTGATAATGATAGTGCAGTTGCTGGCTATCGGTTACGCCATACACCTAATCAGTCGCACCAAGTATAGTGTGATATGGATATTGTGCATCATCGGATTTGCCATATCGTTTGGTCAGCATCTCTACATGATATGTTCGAAGGGCAGTGTCGATATTCGCCACTTCCTCATATCGGATGTGGTGGTGTCGCTATGTATCGTTGTGGCGGTATTGTTTGCCAATAGGTTAGTAAACCATATTGACAGATTGATGTTTCAACGCTCGCTGACGAACAAACGCATACTCTCGGCCGTATTGCGTGCCGAGGAGCGTTCACGCTCGCAGTTCGCAAAGGAGTTGCACGATGGCATGGGACCACTGCTCTCCTCAGCCAAGATGTCGCTTTCGGCAATATCGGCAGAGAGACTAAGCAACGAGCAGCAGGAGATATTGCAAAATACCCGTTTTGTGATTAACGAGGCTATTCGCTCCGTACGCGAGATTTCGAGCAATATGTCGCCGCAGGTTCTTATGGATTTTGGATTGGCACAGGGGGTACAGAACTTCATTTCGAGGATAGCGGCACTGCACACTATCAATATCGAGTTCAAGACAAACCTCGACAAGGAGCGTTTCGACAACGATATAGAGGTCGTTATATACAGAGTTATTTGCGAGCTTATAAACAACTCTCTCAAACACTCAGGTTGTACGACCATAACCATATCGTTACTGTCTGACAATACGACACTCTCGCTCGACTATGCCGACAATGGTCGTGGCTTCAACCCCGACAAGGTATTGTCGAATGGCATGGGACTGTCGAACATAACCTCGCGCATAGACTCGCTGAATGGGCATATAACCATCACAAGCAGCGAGAATAATGGAATGAGGGCTACGGCACAGATTGATGCAAAGAGGATTTAATAAAGGATATAGAGGAAGGAGTTACACAGAATGAGTCGAGAGATACGCATAGCACTCGTGGACGACCACGCCCTATTCCGCAATGGTCTGCGAGGACTTATTGACGGCAAGCAAGGATGTCGCGTAGTAGCCGAGGCGAGTGATGGCGAAGAGTTTCTATCGAACGATATCGCCCTGAATGCCGATGTGGTGTTTATGGATATTGCGATGCCTAACCTCTCAGGCGACAAGGCCACGATAGCAGCCTTGGAGCGCAACCCGAACTTGAAGGTTATATGCCTCTCGATGTTCGGTGATGAGAAGTACTACTCGATGATGATCGAGGCAGGAGCAAAGGGGTTCTTATTGAAGGACTCTTCAGTAGAGGAGGTCTTTGCGGCTATCGGAAGTGTAATGGCGAACGATGAGTATATCTGCGCCGCGGTAATGCAGGCTCTGTCGGGAGCTATGCGCCGCAACGATGAGGCGGAGATACTCTCTGAGCGCGAGATGGATGTGTTGTTGGGCATTTGTCAAGGTCTTTCGACACAGGAGATTGCAGACAAACTCTTTCTATCGAAGCGCACCGTGGACTCGCATCGTGCCAACATACTCGAAAAAACGGGTTCGAACAATACGGCGAGCCTTGTAGTATATGCAATTAAACACAATTTAGTGGAGTTATAATAAAACCTAACTTTTAAAAATTACAACTGTTATGAATGTAAATGAGATTATGCTCGACTTGGAGCGCAAGCATCCGGGTGAGAGCGAGTACCTGCAAGCGGTACGCGAGGTGTTGGAGTCAATCGAGGAGGTTTACAACCAGCATCCAGAGTTTGAGAAGGCAAAGATCGTAGAGCGTATGGTTGAGCCTGATCGTATCATCACTTTCCGTGTTACTTGGGTTGATGACAATGGCGAAATCCAGACCAACCTCGGTTACCGCGTTCAGTTCAACTCGGCTATCGGTCCTTACAAGGGCGGTATCCGTTTCCACAAGGCCGTGAACCTCTCTATGTTGAAGTTCCTCGGCTTCGAGCAGACCTTTAAGAACGCATTGACTACCCTCCCAATGGGTGGTGCTAAGGGTGGTTCGGACTTCGACCCTGTAGGCAAGAGCGATGCTGAAATTATGCGTTTCTGCCAGGCCTTCATGTGGGAGTTGTGGAAGAACATCGGTCCTGACACCGATGTACCGGCAGGTGATGTTGGTGTAGGCGGTCGTGAGATTGGCTACATGTACGGTATGTACAAGAAGTTGGCTCGTGAGTACAACACTGGTGTTTTGACTGGTAAGGGCCTCTCTTGGGGTGGTTCGTTGATTCGTCCAGAGGCAACCGGTTTCGGTGCTTTGTACTTCGTAGAGCATATGCTCAACCGCGCAGGTAAGGAGTTGAAGGGTGCTACTGTTGCTATCTCCGGCTTCGGTAATGTTGCTTGGGGTGCTGCTACAAAGGCTACCGAGCTCGGCGCAAAGGTTATCGCTATTTCGGGACCGGACGGTGTTGTTTACAACCCTAACGGCATGAACGAGGAGAAGCTCGCTTACATGTTGGATCTTCGTGCTTCGAACCGCAATATCGTAGCTCCATTTGCCGAGAAGTTCACCGATGCAACATTCATCCCTGGCAAGAAGGCTTGGAGCGTGAAGTGTGATATCGCACTCCCTTGCGCATTCCAGAACGAGTTGACAGGTGCTGATGCTGAGGAGTTGCTCGCAAACGGTACTTGGTGTGTTGCTGAGGTTTCGAACATGGGTTGTACCCCTGAGGCTATCGCTACATTCCAGAAGGCTCGCATCCTCTTCGCTCCTGGTAAGGCAGTGAATGCAGGTGGTGTTGCTACTTCGGGCTTGGAGATGACTCAGAATGCAATGCACATTTCGTGGTCGGCTGCCGAGGTTGACGAGAAGTTGCACTACATCATGCAGTCTATCCACGAGGCATGCGTTAAGTCGGGTGCCGAGGGCGACTACACCAACTATGTTAAGGGTGCTAACATCGCCGGCTTCTTGAAGGTAGCTCGCGCTATGTTGGAGCAAGGTATCGTTTAATCGAAACTTGATAATTACCATCAGGAGTGGGTGTCCGAAAGGCCATCCACTCTTTTTTTCAATTACCATTTTTTGAGAAGAGAGAAAAATTAGGAGTTAAAAACTATTTTTTCCGTTCAAATTCTTATCTTTGCACTATAAATAGTGCAGTATGATACGCTACTACGAAAATATAGATATCTCGGAGCGCAACTCATTCCATGTAAGACAAGTGGCAAAACGACTTGTTGAGTTTGACCGTGCCGAGGAGCTACCCAAACTATTTGCCAAGTATGGCACAGAGGATTGGTATGTTATTAGCGGAGGTAACAACATATTGTTTACCAAGGATATAGAGCCATTGTTAATCACCCCTTGCGACAGTCGTATAGAGGTCATTTCGGAGAGTGATTCCTCGGTTCGCGTCAAGGTAGGAGCAGGTGTTGAATGGGATGATTTGGTAGCATGGAGTGTAGAGCGCGGTTTGTGGGGCATCGAAAATCTCTCGCTTATCCCTGGCAAGGCAGGTGCAGCACCCGTGCAGAATATCGGTGCATATGGTGTCGAGGCGAAGGATACTATTCGCTCGGTCGAGATGTTCTTCGTGGAGGGTGGAAACTTCGTAACCCTTGCTGCCGAGCATTGCGCTTTCGGCTATCGTGAGAGTGTATTCAAGCACTCACTGAAGGGGCGTGTGATTATCACAGCTATCGAAATCGAACTATCAAAGATTGCAAATCCTCGACTCGGTTATGGCGATGTTATTCGCGAGGTAGAGGCGCGAGGTGGTGCTACATTGGCAAATATTCGCGATGCCATCTGCTCAATTCGCCGTTCAAAATTGCCTGATACTGCAGTTTTGGGCAATGCAGGAAGTTTCTTCAAAAATCCGGTTGTAGAGCGCGAGGTGGCAGAGAAATTACTTGCCGAATATCCCGATATGCCACACTACCCTGCTGCCGAAGAGGGCAAGATAAAACTCGCTGCCGGTTGGCTTATCGACAAGTCGGGAATGAAAGGTTACAAAGAGGGCAATGTCGGCGTACACGAGCGTCAGGCATTGGTTTTAGTGAATCTCGGAGGTGCTACGGGTAGCGAGGTCATAGCCTTTGCACACAAGGTTGTAGCGACCGTCAAAGAGAAGTTCGGCATTGAGATTTCACCGGAAGTGAATGTGCTTTAATTAGGGGCATTAAAGGCGTTAGGGGCGTTAGAGATATTATTTATTATGCAAACTAAAACTCTGTTGCAGGCATTTGAGAAGTATGTCGAACGACATGAACTATTCTCGCATGAGGATAAGATTCTTCTGACCGTATCGGGAGGAGTCGATTCGATGGTTATGCTCTCCATATTTGTCCGTCTTGGCTACAATGTCGAGGTGGCGCATTGTAACTTCGGGCTGCGAGGTAAGGAGAGTGACGAAGATACCGAAATGGTGCTCCGTGAGTGCGAGAAGTTGGGTATCGTATGTCACACTAAAAACTTCGACACCTTGGGCGAAATGGCTCGCACGGGCGATTCGATGGAGATGACCGCCCGCCGTCTGCGTTACGAGTGGTTTTACGAGTTGTGCCAGACGGAGGGTTGCACCGCAATTGCTGTGGCTCACCACGCCAATGACTCAATCGAAACATTTTTCATCAATCTGCTTCGTGGTACAGGATTGCGAGGTCTTACAGGCATCAATCGTCAATATGGCCGTGTAGTGCGACCTCTGCTCTATGCTACGCGCAAGGATATTTTGGAGTATGCTGTGCAGAACCATATTCCATACCGAGAGGACTCTTCAAATCGTTCGACAAAGTATCTGCGCAACAAGATTCGTTTGGGATTGCTCCCTATGTTGCAGGAGATAAATCCAAGATTTACAGCGCTGATGCGTGGAAATCTCTACCGTCTGAACGATGCACAGAGATTTATTGATGCGGCGATTGACAATATACGGGAGGTCGCCTTGCATAGTGAAAACGGCATTGACACCATCGAGGTTGGAGCAATAGATGCAATGTATCCTCGCGACTTCGTGATTTACGAGTTGTTGAACTCCTCGTATGGTTTTAAGGGCGATGTTGTCGAGGAGTTGAACAAGGCGTTAAAGCGTGGTGTAACCGATCGCCGCTTCTACTCGCGCGACTATGTGGCATACCTCGACAGGGGAAATATCATGGTTGCCCGCATCGAGGAGGAGGATGATTGCGAAGTTATTGTCGAGCGCGATGATATGCGTAGCTATTGCGGCAACTCGGTCCTCTACTACGAACACACCGACATCGACAATGTCAATGAATACCACCTGCCGAGCGATGTTGCACTGATTGATGAGTCAAAGTTGCAATATCCGCTTCGCCTGCGCCGTTGGCGCGAGGGGGATACCTTTATCCCATTCGGCATGGCAGGCCGCAAGAAGGTTGGCGACTACCTCACCGACCAAAAAGTCCCCGTTGTAGAGCGCAAACGACAATTTGTGTTGGTATCAGGCGAGGAGATTGTATGGGTTGTAGGTCGCCGTACTGACGATCGCTTCCGCATAGGCGCAAATACCGAGAGTATTTTGAAGGTTACAAAACATTCCATATAACACGATATGGCAGAGAAGGTTACATTCGCATCGTGCGAAACCGAATTTCATCGCTTAATGAGCGATATCAAGGCTCGAAAGTTCGCTCCTATTTACCTGCTACATGGTGAGGAGTTGTACTTTATTGATGCACTATGCGATGCTCTGACCGAGGGTATCATGGATGAGTCGATGCGTGCCTTCAACCAAATTGTGATATATGGTAACGACACTGACGGAGGTACGGTGGCAAGTTACTGTCGCCAACTCCCGATGATGGGCGAGTACGAAGCAATTATCGTAAAGGAGGCGCAACAACTCGACAAGATGGAGTTGCTGAACTCATACGCTGCATCGCCACAGCCTTCGACCATACTTGTTTTGTGCCACAAGGGTAAAGCGATGGACCGCCGAACACCTCTCTACAAGAGCATCAAGGCAAAGGGTGTTGTATTCGACTCGGTATCGCCACGCGACTACGAGGCGGAGCGATGGTTGTCGGGATTTGCCGCGACAAAGGGGCTGAAACTCGACTCGGCAAGTAGCAAAATTCTTGTAGCCCATTTGGGCGTTGACATATCGAAAATCAGCAACGAACTCGAAAAGATGATTGTATCGTTGCCAAAGGAGCGCACAACCATCACCCCCGAAGATATCGAAAATCATATCGGTATATCGCGTCAATTCAACAACTACGAGTTGAGCAATGCTGTACTCGACCGCCAACTCGAAAAGGCACTGACCATTGCACAATACATGGGCGAAAATCCGAAGGCATATCCACTTTTGCTGAGTGTTAGGGTGCTTTACGACTCGTTCCGACAACTCTTTACCTATAATTATATATGTTGGGATTCGCGCCGCCGAGGTGTTGCAATGCCCGACCAGAGCGAATTGTGCCGTGCAATGCGCCTTAACTCGCCATACTTCCTGAAAGAGATTACACGCCGTGCCCCACTGTGGCCCAATAATAAGGTTTTCAAGATTATCGGATTGTGCGCCGAGTATGATGCCAAGAGCAAGGGTATTGACGATGGCGGAGCATCGAATGGAGAGTTGTTGCGCGAGTTTATTCTGAAAATTATGATGATGTAGCAGTGTCCTATATCTACGAACATATCCGTACACAGGGCTACAAGCCATTGCACTTCGAAGAACATTACGCACGCCTCGAAGAGCTGAGCAATAAACTATTCCTCAGCAATTTAGCAACCGACAAAAGTGGGCTATGCAAAAATATTGCAGAGGCTTTGCGCGATGGTGGCTACTCTCCGAATAGAGCCAATGCCGTATGCGTGAAGTGCTACGATGACAGTACAATCGAGGTGGAGTGCATTGACTATCTATACAACTCCTTTTCGCTGCGCGCACTGCGACCACAAGGCTATATTGAGTTGGTGTCGGGCGAGCTAATCACCCTCAACACCTCAGCAAAAGAGGCGATGTTGGAGCTAAACCATACCACTGCGCAGATTGCCGACAAGGGCGTTGCTATTTGGGCAAACGACAATGGCGAGATTGTAGCTATTGACGGTGCAGCAGCTGTCGCCGTATTCGATGACGAAATACGCTTCTCGCAGTTGGGTTCAGGAGTGGAGTTTGACCTCGCATATCGCGCTGCTACGATGACAAAACGCAGAGTTACCAAAGGGACTATAATGGTGTCGGAGTTGCGCTCTGTAAAGGAACTTCTTGCCATAGACTATCGCGGTATCACGGCTATTGCCAAATATGGCGAACACCTATATATGGATATCACGGCCGAGCGTATAGCAAAACAGATAGCATCAATCGAAGAGTAGCAATTTTCCAAAAAATATGTATTGACAAGGGGATTTTCGGGTGGTATATTTGCACCAAGAAAATCCCTTTAAAATATGAAAAAATTTCTACTCATCTATGCGATGGGAGCAACTCTGCTCGCCATCATTTGTGGTGTGCAACTATTTTGCATACATGGCGAAATCGCACGACTTCGCAACAACAACGAGGCTCTCTCCTCCGAAACAACCCTCTACCGCACACGCCTTGACGAGTCGGCAGCTTCGGTTGTGGCAATGCAACTCGAACTCAGAGAGTACCGCAAACAACACACGCGCGACACCGAGCGCATAAAAGCTCTTGGTCTGCGCCTGCGCCGTGTGGAGAGCATTGCAACCGCAGCCTCGCAAACCAAGGTCGAGATTACAGCACCCCTACACGATACAACACACCACGATCAATTGTTGTCAGACACGACATCGCTATTTCGATGGAGCGATAGTTGGATTAGCATCGAGGGTTCCATCTGCAATGGCAAGGCCGAGTGTCGTATCGAAAGCATCGACACTCTTCGTCAGGTGGTACATCGCGTGCCGCGCAAGTTTCTTTTCTTTCGCTACGGGACAAAGGCCATTCGGCAGGAGATAACCTCCTCAAATCCCCACACTCGTATAGTCTACACAGAGTATATCGAGTTGCCCAAGCGACACCGCAAGAGATAAAAAAGTGGAGGAGCGACCTAAACAATCGCTCCTCCACAGCTCTCTATCTGATTGATATTACTTTGCAGGCTCTGCCTTAACCTCCTCTGTTGCAGGGGCTACCTCAGCAGCAGGAGCTTCAACAGTTGCAGGCTTAACATCGATAAGCTCAACCTCAAACTCCAAAGCCTCGTTAGGGCCAATCAACTGACCTGCACCACGGCGACCATAAGCCAAGTCGGCAGGAATGTAGAGCTTAATCTTACCACCAGGACCAACGAGCTTCATACCCTCAGTCCAACCCTTGATAACACGATTGAGTGGGAACTCGATTGGCTCCTCAGGCTCTACGAGGTTACCCTTCTCATCGAACATATATGGACGATGCTCACGAATCTGCTTCTGCTGCTCTTTCGAACGATCCTCGAAGCGCGAAGCATCAAATACGGTACCATCCTGCAACTTACCAACATAGTGTACCTGAACTGTATCCTCGTCCATCTTGGCTGCACGCTCCATATCGCCGGCCTTAACAACCTTGTAGAGCAAGCCACTCTCGGTCTTCTTCACGCCGAAGCCCTTCTCCTTCTTCTCCAACCACTTTGCTGAACGCTCTGCAATCTCGGCAGGGCGAACTACCATGAAGTAGCGCTGCAAGAATGCCATGATATCCTGATCCGAAAGCTCGGTGCTACCCTGATATGCATCCTGTAAGCCTTTGAGCACCCAATAGTACTGAACAGGGAACTTGCTCTTTGCTACATTGCTACCAATGTCGTTACCGAAAGCATACGAAACTTCCTCGCACTCCTCAGCCGAAGTGAAGAAGTTGAATGTAGCTGTCGAGTCGGCCAACATCGCCTCCTGCTGTGCAGCACGGCGCTCAGGGAGAGTCTGGCTGAAGAACGAACGAAGGAGATCGATAGACTCCTCGTGAGCCTGCTTCGACTTGTTGGTCAAGCCACCTTTGAGTCCCTTCTTTACAACCTCGATATCGAACGGAACATCGCTCAACTGCATCTTGATGCTCTGACCAATGTTTGCACCGAGGCAGTACGACAACGAGTCCAAAGTTGCGGTATCACCCTCAACAATCTTAAAGCTCTTGCTATTGCCGCAAGAGACAACCAATGCAGCACAAGCAAGTGCCACAATTGCCATAAATGTCTTTTTCATAATTACTGTTGTATTTTGTAGTTTGTTTGTATTCTGCGTAGTCCGCACCAAAATATCGTGCAAAGATAGTGATTTTTTCTAATTAGCAATACCTCTATCTTCTATTATATTTGATATCGAGTATCTTGACCTCGTAGTTAAGCATCATATTTGCACCAATACCCAACTCCTTGTCTCCTTCAACATCGTAGGCGGTCTTCGATGGCAACCACGCATTGAAGCTTGCGCCACTGCCGGCAATCTTGACAACCTCCTGCAAACCATTGACAAGGTTGCGGTAGGAGTCGCGCAAGGTGTCGGCCTCGACTATCACACGCCCCTCCTCGTCCGTAATCTTGTAGGCGATTTTCACCGTATCGCGCATAGACATCGAACCCGTATGACTCTGATCGCCAAGCTCTATAATCTTGTAGGTCACACCACTGCGCGTGCGAACATACTTGCGGTCGCGCTTACTCAAATCGGTAAGGTAACGCTCCTGATAGGCCTTGGCCTTCTCGTGCACGAAGAAGGTTTTTTCTGCAAGATAGTAGTCGCGCGCCTCGGACAAGGTCATCTTTGTCGAGCCATTGTAGACATCGCGTATTGCAGCACATACAGCCTCTACATTGAGCGTAGAGTCCATCTCCATAAGCGAGTGACCTACATTCAGACCTACAACATAAGAGAGTGTGTCGGCCTCGCCACCGAGCTTGGTCGTGCGCTTTCCACACGAGAAAAGCGCCCCTCCAAAGAGAAGAAACACCACAATATATTTTACCAATTTAGCCATAATCTTACTATTGATTACCTCTCTGTTTTTCAATATCCAAGCGACAAAATTACAAAAATTTTATTAAAAATATACAACCAATGCTCAAACCTGCTATATTTGTGCTAAATTTGTAGTGTTTAGAGAATTTCAAACCACATATTGCGTATGAAGATTGTAGCCGACCAAGCCATACCATTCTTGCAGGGTGTGTTGGAGCCATTTGCCGAGGTTATCTACCTCGATGGTCGCAACTTCACACGCGAGATAGTGGCAGATGCCGATGCTCTTATTGTGAGAACCCGCACCCGCTGCAACAGAGAACTACTCGAAGGCTCGCGCGTGCAATTTATCGCCACGGCTACCATCGGGTTCGACCATATCGACTGCGACTATTGCCGCAGTCGCAATATCGCGGTAGCCACCTCGGCAGGATGCAATGCAAGAGGGGTATTACAATGGGTATCAGCAGCTTTGGCGCTACTTGCCAAGCGCGAAAATTTCGTCCCGCAACAACGCACATTGGGCATTGTGGGTGTGGGACATGTAGGTCGCCTTATCAAGGAGTACGCCGAGGCGTGGGGCTTTCACACAATCTGCTCTGACCCTCCGCGCGAGGAGTACGAACATCTCGGTTTTGTTTCACTCGAAGAGGTTTTGCGGCGGGCAGACATTGTAACTCTTCACACCCCCCTCAACGCCACTACACGACATCTCATAAATAGCGACAACATCGCACTTCTTCATTCGAACGCCACCCTTATCAACGCCTCGCGCGGAGAGTGTGTAGCCTCCGAAGCAACACGCCGTAACGACCTGACCTACATCACCGATGTCTGGGAAAACGAGCCATATATAGACAACGAGTACCTTGCAAAATCGATGGTTGCGACACCCCACATCGCCGGCTACTCGGCACAAGGCAAGGCCAATGCCACAGCCTTAGCTGTACAAGCCTTGGCGCAACACTTCGGCCTGCCACTTATTGATTGGCGACCTTCCGAAGTAGAGGTTGTTACCCCGAAGATGATTGAGTGGAAGGAGATCTGCACCACAATCGAAGAGTATTGCGACCTCACAACCGAGAGCAACACACTCCGCAACAGCCCCGAACAATTCGAGTCGCTCCGCAACAACTACCACTATCGCGAAGAATACTTTTAAGACAGTGAGTAGTGAGAAGCGAGGAGTTTTTAAAAAATAACTTTTAAATTTTAATTTTTAACTTTTAATTTATTTGCTACCTTTGCGCCGTCATGAAGGGTATTCTACATATCATATCACGCCTGTTTGGTGCAGAACGAGCGCACATGTGCTGCATCGTATTGCTACGCATTGCCGACAAATTGCCTTTGGTAAAGTGGTTTATGCGCAAGATATACGCCACCGAAGATGTCGCTTTGGAGCGCGAGGTTTTCGGCTTGCACTTCCGCAATCCAATCGGTTTAGCAGCAGGTTTCGACCGCAATGGCGAGGTTTTTCGACCACTTTCGGCTCTCGGTTTCGGATTTGTGGAGATTGGCACCGTAACGCCACGCCCTCAACAAGGCAATCCCAAACCGCGCATCTTCACACTTCAAAACGACAAGGCCATAATAAATCGCATAGGCCTTGCTTCGAAGGGCTTGGAGGCGGTGATAAACAATGTACGCCACGAACATAAGGGTATAATCATAGGTTGCAACATCGGAAAGAATACCGTAACACCACCCGAAGAGGCAGCAATGGACTATCTGCGCGTATTCCGCAACCTCTATCAATACATAGATTACTTCGCCGTAAATGTGAGCTACAACACCACGCACAAGCAGTATGTACCTCGCACACGCGAGAGTATAATGAAGATACTCGACCCCCTCTTCGACTTCCGCCGAGGACAAAATCAATATCGTCCGATACTACTCAAAATATCGCCCGACTTGACCAACGAGGAGATTGACCTGATGACCGACATTATGGTCGATACGCCGCTTGATGGCATCATCGCTACCAACGCCACAACCCATCCGCAGGAGCTTGCAACGCCGCAGGAGGAGTTGCGCAAAGCCGGCATTGGAGCTGTCAGTGGCTCGCCACTTACCGAGCGGGCTATCGAGGTGGTACGCCGTGTTTACGAGCGATGTAATGGCACCTACCCTATTATCGGTGTCGGTGGATTGATGACAGGCGAGGATGTAAAGCGAATGATGGAGGCAGGAGCAACTCTCGTACAGGTATACACAGGGTTTGTATATAATGGAGCCGGCTTTGTCGGCGACTTATGCAAGAGCCTTATCGCGCCCGCAGCCGAGGTCGAACAGCCTGCCGAAAATTCCGAAACGGATAATCAATAGAGGATGAAAGCTACAATCATAACCATTGGTGATGAGATTTTGATAGGTCAAATTCTCGACACCAACTCGCGCTACATATCGCGCGCACTCAATGCGCACGGCATTGTCGTAATCGCGCGTACCTCGATAGGCGACCGCCGCGACCAAATTGTCGCCACTCTCGACCGCGCACTTGGCGAGAGCGACATCGTAATTATCACGGGAGGTCTGGGCCCAACAAAGGATGATATCACAAAACACACTCTATGCGACTACTTCGGCTCGACACTGCACTACGATGAGGTCGAAGCTGAGCATATACGCACACTGTTGGCGGCTCGCAACATAGCGTTCAACGATCTCAACCGAGGACAAGCTATGGTACCAGAATGTTGCACCGTACTGCACAATGCGCACGGCACAGCTCCGGGTATGTGGTTTGAGCACAACGGGCGTGTTGTGGTATCGTTGCCGGGTGTTCCATTCGAAATGCAGCACCTCATTGATGAGGAGGTTATGCCTCGATTGAAGGCTCAATTTGAATTGCGCGAGATAGTTCATCGCACGATGATTACCTTCGGCATTGCCGAGTCGATTTTGGCGGAGCGCATTGCGCAGTGGGAGGATGCACTGCCCAAACATCTCCACCTCGCCTATCTCCCTGCACCAAATGTAGTACGATTGCGATTGTCGGCATACGAAGTTGAGGGCAAGAAGGTGCGCCACGAGATTGACCGACAGTTTGCTGCGCTACGCACAATCTTCCCCGACAATATCGCAGGTTTCGAGGAGGCTTCGGTCGAAGAGTTGGTGCATAATATTCTCACCGAGAGGGGCGATACTCTCGCCGTAGCGGAGAGTTGCACGGGCGGTGCGATAGCCTCGAAATTCACAGCACAAGCGGGAGCCTCAGCTTACTTTTTATGTGGCGTGGTGTCGTATAGCAACGAGGCAAAGTGTCAAGTTTTGGGTGTAAATCCGAGGGATATCGAGCAGTATGGGGCTGTATCGGAGCAGGTTGCAAAGTCTATGGCACAAGGCATCAGGGGCGTTTCAGGGGCAAAATTTGCCATTTCAACGACCGGCATTGCGGGACCAACGGGGGGCTCTACCGAAAAACCTGTTGGCACGGTTTGGATTGGCGTGGCAACTCCCGAAAAATGCTTTGCCATATTAAAGAACTGTGGCACAGACCGTTCGCAAATCATATCGCGCGCTACGGCATACGCCATCTCCCTGTTGTACGAGGAGATCAAATAGCACAAACTTAGTTTCCACATATAGTATAAGGGGCGAGTTTCATTCAGCCCCTTACCTTGTTTTACTACCTAATTTTTACTACCTTTGCACAGCTTTTTTTAAAAGCTGTTGTACTATAACAGAAACATAACAACAAAACCACAAACAATATGACAAAAAATTTACTTTCAGGTTTGATGCTTTGCCTTGTTGCAGCACTTCTTCTGACAAGTTGCAAGGAGGAGACCAGCAAAACAAAGCGCACTCGTGAGTACAATGCGATGATTCTTCAAACAACATCGCGCAAACTCAGCTCGACCTACTCGGCTACAATCCGAGGAAAGCAGGATGTCGATATCCGTCCGAAGGTGCAGGGCTACATCACCGACATCAAGGTTAAGGAGGGCTCGATTGTTCGTCAGGGACAGACTCTCTTCGTTATCGATCAGGTGCCTTATCAGGCAGCCCTCGCTACGGCAGAGGCAAATGTCGATGTAGCAAAGGCACAAGTTGATGCAGCCGAGCTTTCGGCTACAAGTAAGGAGAAGTTGTTCGAGCAGAATATTATCTCGGACTTCGATCTCCGTATGGCTCGCACCACTTTGGCGAGTGCCAAGGCTCAACTTGCACAGGCTCGTGCAAACGAACTCACCGCAAGCAACAACCTCTCCTACACCTTGGTTAAGAGTCCTGTTGATGGCGTTGTCGGCACACTCCCATTCCGTGTCGGCACACTCGTAAGCCCTTCGGATTCAACACCTATGACCTCCGTGTCGGACAACTCGGAGATGTATGTATACTTCTCTCTCAGCGAGAGTCAGGTATTGTCGCTCAAACGCCAATATGGCGCGCTCGAAAACGCATTGCAGGAGTTGCCAATGGTGCAGTTGCAGTTGAGCGATGGTACAATCTACTCGGAGAAGGGACGCATCGAGGCTATATCCGGTATCATCGACCCAACTACGGGTTCGGTTACCATTCGTGCCAAGTTCCCGAACAGAAAGCGTCTGCTCCTTTCGGGAGGCTCGGGCACCATCCTTCTGCCTCACCGTCAGGAGGGTTGCGTAGTTATTCCGCAGCAGGCAACATTCGAAGTACAGGATAAGGTCTACGCATATAAGGTCGAGAAAGGCATAGCCAAGGCAACCATCATCGGCGTATTCGAGATCAGCAATGGTAAAGAGTATATTGTTGAGTCGGGCTTGATGGAGGGCGACACCATCGTTGTTGAGGGTATCGGCTTGTTGCGCGATGACACACCTATCAAGATTAAGGAGTTTGTAAACCTCAAAAAGAAGTAGGAGTAACCTCAAAATAAGGAGAAACAGAGATGAATATTAAAACATTTATCGATCGCCCTGTACTATCGTCAGTGATATCGATTGTCGTCATCATTGGCGGACTCATAGGTTTGGCCGTGCTGCCTATCGAGCGATATCCAAGTATCGCGCCTCCTACTATCAATGTATCGGTGTCGTACCCGGGTGCGAGTGCCGAAACTATTCAGAAGAGTGCCATTGTGCCACTCGAAGAGGCTATCAACGGTGTGGAGAATATGACCTATATGTCCTCCACGGCCACAAACAACGGAAATGGTAATATTACCGTATATTTCAAGCAGGGCACAAATGCCGATATGGCGGCTGTCAATGTTCAGAACTGCGTATCGCGTGCCACACGACAGCTCCCTTCGGAGGTTGTCGAGGCCGGAGTTACCGTGAAGAAGCGACAGACAAGTGTCTTGGAGCGTGTTGCATTGTATAGTCCAAATGGCTCTTACGATCGTACCTTTATCGTTAACTACATCAAAATCAACCTCGTGCCTGCTATTTCGCGTATTCCGGGCGTAGGAGATGTCGATGTGCGAGGCTCGGACTACTCGATGCGTATATGGCTCAAACCTGATATTATGGCTCAATATAAGTTGGAGCCTGCCGATATTGCAGCTGCACTCGGTGAACAGAATATCGAGGCTGCAACTGGCTCCTTCGGCGAAAGCACGGATAATACCTTCCAGTATGCCATGCGCTACAAGGGCCGCTTGGAGAAGACCGAAGAGTTCGAGAAAATCGTAATCCGCGCTCTCCCTAATGGCGAGGTATTGCGACTCAAAGATATTGCAGACATCGAATTGGGAACGCAGAATTACCAATATGTCGGAGAGGTAAATGGCTCGCCCGGTGGTGAGTTTACAATCTACCAAACACCGGACTCAAATGCTACCGAGGTTATCAAGAAGATTGATGCCTACCTCGAAGAGGCCCGCGATAGTTTTCCGGTAGACTTGGAGTTGGTGGTGTTGGAGAGTGCTAACGACTTCCTCTTCGCTTCGATCTACAATGTAGTTCGTACGCTGTTGGAAGCTATTGTACTGGTAACACTCGTAGTGTTTATCTTCCTGCGCGACTTCCGTTCAACGATGATTCCGCTTATCGGTACTATCGTTTCGATTATCGGAACATTCATGTTCCTCTTCTTCTTCGGATTTAGTATCAACCTCCTCACACTCTTTGCCTTGGTATTGTCGATTGGTGTGGTTGTGGATGATGCTATTATCGTGGTTGAGGCGGTTCACTCGAAGCTTGACTTGGGCTATAAGTCAGTCTATAAGGCTACGATTGATGCAATGGAGGGTATTACCTCGGCGATTATCACTTGTACGCTCGTCTTTATGGCGGTATTTATCCCTGTATCGTTTATGGGTGGTACTTCGGGTATCTTCTACACGCAGTTCGGTATCACAATGGCAGTAGCTGTGGGCATCTCAGCATTGAACGCCTTGACACTCTCGCCTGCGTTGTGCGCCATATTGCTCAAACCGAAGGATGTGAACGGCAATCCAGTGAAGATGTCGTTTGGCAAGCGAATAAGTTTGGCGCTCGATAGTTCGTTCAACGCCATCTGCAAGCGCTATCTTCGTGGTGTAACATTCTTCTTGCGCCATCGTTGGTTGAGTCTATCGCTATTGGTTGTAGCGTGCGTTCTCTTGGTACACCTAATGAATACCACAAAGACAGGACTTATCCCTCGCGAGGATGTGGGAACGCTTCGTATCGATGTCTCGACTCCTCCGGGAACATCCCTCTCGCAGACAATTCGCGTTATGGACCGCATCGACAACGATATCATCAAGGATATCGAGGAGGTACACGCCTATGGTAGAACAGCCGGATACTCGATGACGGGTGGTGCAGGTGCTTCACACGGTAACATCGTGCTTCGACTCAAACATTGGGACTTGCGAAAGGGTAAGGAGCATAGTGTTGAGGCGGTGCAGAACCGCGTAAAGGAGTATGGCGACTCGTTCAACGATGCGACAATCTTCACCTCGACACCTGCGATGATTCCGGGCTTTGGAGCTGCTGGTGGTTTCAATATGTATGTTCAGGATAGAAAGGGTGGCACAATCGAAGAGTTGGCACAAGTAACAAACGACTTCCTTGCAGCACTGCGCCAGCGACCAGAGATAGGTAGAGCACACACCTCGTTCAACCCACGCTTCCCTCAGTATCAGATTGAGGTCGATGCCGTGAAGTGTAAGCGTGCAGGAACAACCACAAAGGCTGTTCTGAATGTCTTGAACGGATACTACGGAGGTATGATGTCTACACGATTCAACCGCTTCACCAAGCTCTATCAAGTGCGTGTTCAGGCTCATCCTCAGTATCGCGCCGATCGTCAGACCTTGAACAATATCTTCGTACGCATTGGCAACGATATGGCACCGGTGAGTCAGTTCGTAACACTCGAAAAGATCTACGCACCGGAAAACCTCGCACGATTTAATATGTTCCCTGCTATCAGTATCAATGGCCGTTCTGCCGATGGTTACTCTTCGGGAGATGCCATCAAGGCTGTGCAGGAGGTTGCTGCCGAGATATTGCCTATGGGCTATGGCTACGACTTTGCAGGTATTGCCCGCGAGGAGGCTACAAGTACAAGCAATACGGCGATTATCTTCGTCATCTGCTTCTTGCTTATCTACCTCATTCTGGCGGCTCTTTATGAGAGCTACATCGTGCCGTTGGCGGTAATCTTGTCTGTTCCATTCGGATTGATGGGTTCGTTCCTGTTTGCCCGAATGATGGGACTCGAAAATAACATCTACTTGCAGACAGGTCTGATTATGCTTATCGGTCTGCTCTCCAAGACCGCCATTCTTATCACCGAGTTTGCAGGTGAGAACCGAGCCAAGGGCATGAGTATCGCTCGCGCAACCTATGTGGCTACGAAGGAGCGTTTCCGCCCTATCTTGATGACCGTTTTGACCATGGTTATCGGTATGATTCCTCTGATGTTCGCTACGGGCGTAGGTGCTAATGGTAACAACACCATCGGTGCCGGCGTTGTCGGTGGTATGGTCATCGGAACATTGGCCTTGTTATTTATCCTGCCTGCATTGTTCATCATCTTCCAATGGTTGCAGGAGAAGGTTAAACCAATTAAAACAATCGAAAAGGAATAAGTGATGAAGAAGTTTGTTTTAATATTGAGTATTGCAACTATCTTTACAAGTTGCTCTATATATAAGAAGTATAGTCGTCCCGAAACAATCTCGACCGACAACCTCTATGGTAATATCGTGAAAAGCGATACGACCACCATGGCCGATGTGTCGTGGCGCGAGTTCTTCACTGACAAACATCTGCAAGGCTACATCGAGCAGGGTTTGAAGAACAATATCGATATGCGCCTTGCTGCCGAGCGTGTTTCACAGGCGGAGCTTTCGTTACAGAGTGCGAAGTTGGCATTCATACCATCGTTCAGTTTCGAGCCTTCGGCAGGCGTAAGTCTTGCTCCGCAATCGGCGCAATTTGCATATACACTACCCGTAAAGGCGAGTTGGGAGATTGATATCATGGCGCGCAATATCAACGCTAAACGCCGTGCAGAGGCGACTTTGGAGTACAACCGACTCTATCGCCGCAGCGTACAGACAGCTCTCGTAGCGGCTATTGCGAACAACTACTACACACTGCTGATGCTCGATGCGCAGCTCCGTATTTCGCGCTCGACCTCTGCATCGTGGAAAGAGAATGTCCGCACCATGAAAGCGATGAAGGAGGCAGGTATGACCAATGCAGCCTCTATCTCGCAGACCGAGGCGAACAGTTGCTCGATTGATGCATCGTTGCACGATTTGGAATACAAGTTGGTGCAGGCACAGAACGCTTTTGCGTTGCTGCTCGGTGTTACGCCGCAAGATTTCCCTCGCGGCGAATTGAACAGCGTAGATTTCAAGCAGGAGTTGTTGGTGGGTGTACCTGCACAATTGCTTTCGCGCCGTCCCGATGTGCAGCAGGCAGAGCATAACCTGATGTTGGCATTCTACAACACCAATATAGCTCACGCTAATCTCTATCCTTCATTAACCATCACAGGTGATGGAGCACTCAAAGGTCTTCCGACAAGTTGGGCTTTCTCGTTCTTGGCAAAGTTGGTGCAACCTATCTTTAATGCTGGTAAAAATCGCGCTAACTACAAGATTGCACAGTCGCAACAGCGCGAAGCTTTGCTCAACTTTGAGCATAAATTGTTGGAGGCAGGTAGCGAAGTGAATACTGCTTTGGCACAATGTCGCTCGGCGCGCAGCAAGACTAACCTTCGCATTCGCCAAATCGAGAACCTGTCGCAGGCTGTTTACAGCACCCGTCAGCTGATGAGCCACTCGGAGGCAACCTACTTGGAGGTCTTGACAGCGCAGCAGTCGTTGCTTTCGGCGCGTCTGTTGCAGGTTTCCGACCGCTTCGAAGGCATTCAGGGAGTCATCAATCTCTATCGTGCTTTGGGTGGAGGTATCGACACAAGCGTAGAGCCGGCTATCGAGAAAAACCCAATCTTCAAGTGCAAGAAGAGAGCCGCAAAGGAGAAGAAGGAGAAGTAGTTATACCTATGTAATAATGATAGAGGCCGGCTAATTTACTTATAGCCGGCCTCTATTCTATTGTATCCTCTTCTATTGTTCCCTCTTCTATTATCCCCTCTCCGCTTCTTGATTAGAATGGGAGGTCATCTGCGCTATCCGCAGGTACGACCGGTGCAGCCGGCTGCTGATATGCTGGCTGTGCAGGCTGCTGGTATGTAGGCTGTGCAGGTGTAGAAACAGGTGCCGAAGCAGATGTAGTCTGTGAATACTCCTGCTGTGGCTGTGCATCGCTACGGCGACCGAGCAACTTCATATCTGTTGCTACAATCTCGGTGGTGTAACGCTTCTGATTGTCCTTATCGGTCCACTCTCGTGTACGCAATGATCCCTCAATATAGAGCTGACTGCCCTTATGTACATACTTATCGGCTACATCGGCCAAGTTACGCCACAATGTTACAGTGTGCCATTCGGTCTGTTCTTTCGTTTCGTTTGTCTGGCGATCTGTATATCGCTCAGTGGTTGCCAAGCGTAAACGCGCAACCTTCACGCCCGACTCCAAGGCTCTGACCTCAGGATCAAGACCTACATTTCCGACTAAAATAACCTTGTTAATCATATCTTTCTGTTTTTCTTCTATATCTCTCGAATCAACTCCGTAAAGAGGCGAGCCATACGCTCTCCTGCCCTCTTACCCTGCAACTGCACATCCTCGTGGTCTCCCTTTTCATCGCTCAAACCGCAATTGGTAACCACCGAGACACCAAAGCAAGGCACTCCCATATGGCGAGCCACAATAACCTCGGGCACGGTAGACATACCCACCGCATCACCACCAATAGCCTTGAAGTAGCGATACTCGGCCTGTGTCTCGAAAGTTGGTCCCGTAGTGCCGACATAGACACCATATTGCAACTTTATGCCTTCGCGCTCAGCTATAGCCGTAGCCTTAGCACGGATTGCTGAACTGTAACAGTCGTGCATATCAGGGAAACGAGGTCCAAACTCTGCCATATTTGGCCCGATCAAAGGGTTTGGCAAAAGATTGATATGGTCGGTAATAATCATCAAATCGCCCACGCAGAACGATGTGTTTATGCCACCCGCCGCATTCGATACAAAGAGAGTCTTTATGCCGAGCAGAGCCATAACGCGTACAGGGAATGTAACCTGCTTCATGGTATAACCCTCGTAGTAGTGAAAGCGTCCCTGCATAGCCACAACCTTACGGCCTGCCACCTCTCCAAAGATAAGGCAACCCTTGTGGCCCTCAACGGTCGAAACAGGCATATTTGGAATATCCTTGTACTCCAAGCGGAACTCCACATCTATACTATCGACAAAACCACCCAAGCCCGTGCCGAGAATGATACCCACCTCTGGTTGAAAGCCGTTTGTGGCCTCTTTAATCGCTTTACAAGCCTTTAATATGTGTTCCATTATCCTTGTTTTTTATATCGTTATCAATCCTTGCAAAGAGTTCGGCACGGCTATCTCCCACGAAGCGCAACGAAATTCTCTCGTAGAATAGTTTGGTACGCAACTCCTCAGTCACAGCATTGCTATAAGCCAATTTAACCGCATCCTTCTCCGTAGTCATAATGACCGCCTCAGGGTATCTATCCAAGAGTTGTTGCATTAGCTTCAAATCGTTCATTCGGTAGGAGTGATGATCCTCCAAGTCGATTGTAGCAACCACATTGTAGCGCTGCTTCAAGCCACGATTGAAGGCCTCGCTATCGCCTATACCCGACATGGCTATCACACTCGCGCCATGCGCCACCGTAGCATCAACCTCTGCAAAAACCGCGCAAGGTTGTGCCGGCTGCATACGCGAGAAGAATATCTCTTGCGAAGGTTTTTCGACCAATACTTTACGCATTACGCGCATATCGATAGGCTTCATATTCTCCGAACACCTCGTTACGATGAAGTAGTGAGCGCGGTCAAGCGAGTCGGTCGTATCGCGCAGCTGTCCGTATGGGAGCAGATGATCGCGCTCGACAGGACGATTGGCATCGACAATGATGATATTTATCAGCGGATCGACATAACGATGTTGGAAGCCATCGTCCATAATGATCATATCGGTATCGGGGAACTCCTCCTGAATACGGTGGATAGCAAAGGCGCGCTTCTCGCAAACCACCACCGTCACATTTGGGAATTTGCGTTTCATCTGCAACGGTTCATCGCCTACGGCGCGGTAGTTGTCATCGACCTTTACTACGCGATAGCCCTTTGTTGTACGGCCGTAGCCACGCGAAAGAACCACCACATTGTTCTCCTCCGAATAGTGCTCTACAAGCATCTCCACGGTAGGTGTTTTGCCCGTACCGCCGACTGTGATATTTCCGACACAGATAACCGGAATATCAAATCGCTCACTATGAAGTATGTTCATATCGAAGAGCAGGTGTCGCAACTTTATTGCGGCACCATAAAACAGCGATGCTATTTTCAACAAGGCTCTTTTCATCTCTTTTCGATACTATACTCCAAACAAAGATACGAATAATATTTTAAAATACAACCTTTTGGTCTATCAAAAATTTATTTCTCCTATTTTTTTAGTTTCAAGGAGATTACCGGCGACTTGCCTTTTCCGTACAACATGTTCACCGCCTTGATATTCACCTTCTCGTTTTTTCGGTTAACAGTGAAGATTATTGAACCCAAGCCCGGCAGAGCTTTCTCTCTACCTTTGCCCCAGCTGATGGCTAATGGCAACGAGCTTTTGTTGGTTACCTTAATGCGCTTATCTTTCCAATCAACGCCCAAATACTCCACCTCTACACTCGCCTTAAACAACTCTGTTATTAACTCCTCGCTGCCTACCAACATGTTGGCAAAATAGGCTATTGTGCGCCTGTTTCGTATGGCCTCCTTGATAGACTCCTCATCGCATCTCTCTGCAAGCACAAGCGTCATATTGCGGAAATACTCTTTGCCCGAATTAGGATATTCGATATCAATCAATTTATGTATGTTAGACGCTGCAATAGGGGCATACTTTCCATCGAAACACAACGGGAATAGCGCAGGATACGATTTTTGCAAATTTGCCACCTCGATAGCATCTACCAATCCCTTATCGAGCAACGGCTTGCAGTATGGCGACATCGCCACATCTTCATTATCAGCACTATGGGGTGCATTGCAGACAATCAGAGCATCCTGACTTCGCGCATTACGGATTGCCGTTTCGAGACTGGTATCGTAGATTGCATTGTTATCCTTCGTAAATAGAGCGTTGTAGCTACCAAGTTTGCCACGCGTAATCTCAGCACCTTTGACAACCATTATGCCGTATTTCTTACCCTCCTTGACAGCCATATTGCCGCCAACATTGAGGTCGGATATTATACCTCGCGAATCGGGAGCCGAGTCTACGATATCGGCATTTACCGCCTTATCTCCACCGCGAAATTCAGGGCGAATATAGCCACCCATATATCGCAATATCTCATTTTCACCGGGGCGATATTCAATATGGTCGGTTATCGCCACAATATCAAGTCCATCTTCCCAAGCCTCCACTACTCGTTGAGCAGGAGTCATCTCGCCATCCGAGTATATGGAGTGAGTGTGAAAATCTGCTGTGTAGACATTATATCCTTTGACCTGAGGAATTACAATATCGGTACGCCCCCCTTTTACATTTTTGGATGATACCTTAATGGCGTTCAATTGAGCCGATGCAGAGGAGAGTGTAAGTATAGTCGCCAATAGTGATAGTCCTATCTTTTTCATCTTTTTTTATCTCTTAAATATTGACACTCAATTATTTCAATTTGAAGTTCACCACCGGGGATTTTCTTGTGCCGCACCTCATATTTGTAATCTCCAATCCGAGAAGTTTACACCCCTTATCAACCTCTATAACCGTAGCACTTAAACCCTTGACAAAGCCCTCTTTGCCAGCCTCCCAGCGGAAGGAGTACGGCAGCGAACTCCTATTGGTAATCAACACTCGCTTACTATGCTGACCAACAGCGATGGCCTCAATCTCCACACACGCCTTGAAGAGCTCTGATAACAGATGCTCATTACCAATAAGCACATTGCCACAATAGGCAATAGTGCGCTTTGCAAGCAGTGCAGCCTTGATAGATTTGTTATCGCGTTTTTTGGAGAGTATCAGTGTCATATTGCGAAAATACTCCCTACCTGCACCCGAAAATCGCGTAGATATGAGGCCATGTACATCCGAAGTGGAGATTGGAGTATAGTCATTGTTGAAACAATAGTCTATCAGATTGTTCCACATATAAAATCCATTCGCCAACTCCATTCCATCGATAAGCCCACCATTGTAGAGATAGGCACAGTGTGCGGGTTGTTTCTTAGCATACTGCGAGGAGAATTTGAAAGGGTGGTTATGAAATATAAATGCACCCTGCTTACGAGCATTGCGAATTGTCTTTTCGAGATTGGGGTCATAAATTTTGTTGTTATCCGTGGTAAACAAAGCGTTATAGTCGCCCTCATTACCACGAGTAATCTCTACCCCCTTGATAACCATTATCCCCAACTTTGCTCCCCTCTCAGCGGCCTTTTCGTAGCCAACATTAAAATCTGCAAGCACTCCGTAAGAGTCGGGGGCTTTATTTAACACATTCGTATTCACAGCCTTGCCCTCTGCCTGCAAATCCTCACGAATATACTCTTTCATGAAGGGGTACATCTGACGCTCAATGCGACGATACTCCATATGGTCGGTAATGGCGACAATATCCAAACCATCGCGCCAAGCCTCCTCCACGCGCAAAGCCGGCGAAATATCGCCATCGGAGTGGAGCGTGTGAGTATGTAAATCGGCCTTGTATACATTGTAGCCGCCAACGCGAGGAATAACTATCTCATTGCGAGAATATTGTGTCTTGCCCAAGTTCTTAGGCGCAACACTTGATTGCGCAAGAGCCGAACTCACAGAGAGCAACGCAATCAAAACGGAGAGTTTAATTGTTTTCATCATCTACTTTTCTAAACAAGTATCAGTATTATAGGCAAAGGTAGTATATTTTATTGTAATTCACAAAAATATGGAAACTTATGAAACTTAGAAGTCGCTATATAAGGCAATTCTCAAATTTGGATATTCAACCAATAATTCATAACTTTGTCGCTATGAAACGAATTATCTATACCATATTTGTAGCCCTTGCAGCAGTATCGATATCGGCCTGCTCATCGATGGGCAAAAAGGCAGAGAAAGAGCCTAATATCGTATTCGGCATAAATGCCGACAACTACACCGTTGAGCGCAAAACCGTAGAGCGCGGCGAATCTTGGAGCAAGATTTTAGGTAACTACGGCATTGGCACACAAAAGGTTTTGCGCCTTGACCAGCTGACGAAGGAGATTTGCCCACTGCGAACGATTCGTTTGGGTAGCCACTACACCACCTTTACACGCCAAGACTCCACGGCTGTAAAACTCGACTATTTGGTCTACGAGAAAAATTTGGTCGATTATGTAGTCTTCGCCTTTGTGGGCGACACGGTGGCGGTGCGCGAAGGTCAGCGAGAGGTGGAGATACGCCGCAAGAAGAGTTCGGCCACAATATCAACATCGCTCTGGGGTGCTATTATGGAGGCTGACCTGCCGTATTCACTCGCTGCGGAGATGGAGGAGATATATCAGTGGACCGTAGATTTCTTTGGCATCCAAAATGGCGACCACTTCACAGTCATCTATGACGAAAAGTTTATCGACACACTCTCGGTAGGTGTTGGCCGCATCTGGGGAGCCAAGTTTACCCATCGTGGCAAGGAGATATACGCCATACCTTTCGAGCAAAACGGCAAGTTGCAGTATTGGGAGGCCGATGGAGGCTCACTGCGCAAGCAGCTCCTAAAAGCTCCACTGAAATTTACCCGTATCTCCTCGAAGTTCTCGCATGCGAGATTTCACCCAGTATTGAAGAGATACCGCCCTCATCATGGTGTAGACTATGCGGCACCTTCGGGAACACCCGTACGCGCAGTGGCAGATGGCGTAGTTACCAAAAAGTCGTATGACAAGGCGGCTGGAAATATGCTCAAAATCAAGCACCCCGGCAACCTCTCGTCGGGATACCTCCACCTGCGCGGTTTTGCCAAGGGTATTAAGGTTGGAGCGCGCGTTTCGCAAGGTCAGGTCATCGGCTATGTAGGTAATACCGGCCGCTCGACAGGCCCACACCTCGACTTCCGCTTATGGAAAGGATCGACAGCCATAAACCCATTAAAAGTCCCGCAGAAACCTTCTGAACCTATCTCAAAGGATAATTTCGACAGGTTCGAGCGTGTGCGTATTCGCGTTATGGCTGAGTTGAATGGCGAAGTACCCGATTCGATGAAGGTTACAAACTTGGACAAAATCTAATCATCGATGGTAGACAAACGCATAGTAGACTTTATAAAGCGGCATCATGTCCTTACCCTTGCTACCGTATCAAGCACGGGCGAGCCGTATTGTGCCGCCTGTTTCTATGCCTATGACAAGGAGCGCAACCGCATTATATTCACCTCCGATGACGCTACACGACACGCGCAGGAGATGTTGCAAAATGCAAAGGTCGCCATTGGTATAACCCTCGAAACACGCATAGTGGGCAAGGTGCAGGGTACGCAAATCTGTGGCATAGCAGAGCGTGGGGATGAGGAGGATAAGAAGATTTATATCAAACGATTTCCTTATGCTGCAATGGCACCACTGAGCATTTGGGCAGTAGTGCCTACATTTATAAAATTGACCGACAATACGCTCGGATTTGGGAAGAAGTTGATATGGAACAACCAAGAGTAGGAGTGATAATAGTTGCCGGAGGCAGTGGCAGTCGAATGGGTGGCACACTTCCCAAGCAGTTCTCGCTTGTGGGAGGCGAGCCGATTTTGGCACGCACGATAAATACCTTCCGTAAAGCGTTGCCGACATCGCGCATTGTTGTAGTACTTCCTGCCGAACATATCGCGTTCTGGAAGAATTTTTCGGCGCGTTTCGAGGTGGCAAAACACTCCGTAGTCGAGGGTGGCGAAGAGCGTTTTCACTCGGTGCGCAACGGCATTGAGGCACTGAGCGATGCGGTAGATTTAATCGCTGTGCAAGATGGTGTTCGCCCCTTTGCATCGAAGGAGCTGATACTTCGCACGGTGGCTTGCGCTGTCGAACATGGCTCGGCAATACCCGTGGTCAGGGCGGTAGATTCGTATCGTATGGTCGAGGGCGATGAGTCGCATATTATCGACCGCACTCCACTACGCATTGTTCAGACTCCACAGGTATTTGCTGCACCTATTTTGCGCGCAGCCTATGACACCGAGTTCCGAAAGGAGTTTACTGACGATGCTTCGGTCGTGGAGTATTCGGGCGAAAAAATCGCATTGTGCGAGGGCGAATACTCGAATATCAAAATTACAACACCTGACGATTTGATTATCGCGGAAGCGATAGCAGCAATGGACAACTATGGAGAGAATATATAGGTATAAGTTAGGAAACAAAGTCATATATAGCTCCATAATATATATGCTACTCTTTGTCGGGGTGTCGGTATTATTGGCGTTTGTCTATGAGGGCGGATATATCTCGGCTTGGTTTATATCGTTGATATTGGCCGTGTTGGCTCTGATGGTACTCTCCATTCCGCGCCGCGTAGTGGTAGACGAGGAGGGCATAGAGATACAGTGCATAGCCGAAGATACCTCGCTCGTCTACGAAGATATTGCCAACATTCGCAAGGTCGAGCATCGTGAGATGCGCTCGTGCCTGCCGATATTTGCAGCAATGGGATTCTTCGGACACTATGGCCGCTTCTTAAATCTTCGCACCATGGAGTTTGTGCATATCTACGCCTCGCGCTGGGGCAAGTTTGTAGAGATTACCGATATTGACGGCGATAAGTACTATATCTCTTGCGAGGAGTGCAATGAGTTGGTCAAATTTGCAGGCAGTTTCATCAAACCTCACGACACAAGGGAAAATATCTAAGCCTGCGGCTAAATTAGGAATTAAGAATTATTTTTTAGTTCCTATCTATTAAAGTTCACCCATATAAATCGAATAGAAAATTGCTTTTAGGTGGCTACCAAGATGTAAACAAGTGCTATAATAGAGCTATTTTTGTGCAAAGCAAGACGCTGTCAAATACCCACACAAATCGAATAGAAAATTGCTTTTAGGTGGATAGATGCAAGGCAAACAAGAAGCCGAGTGCGCAGCATACTAAGCGTATGTAATCATCTCATATTTTTAAGACAAGTAAACAGAGAGTTCGTTAGACAAAACTTCAAAAGCTTTTTTAGCTTGTTGTAATCTAACTAATTCTTTAGCTGAGAGTGCTCGTTGTGTTACTTTCTTCAATAGTTCGATTTGGAATTTGCTAACAAACAATAATTCAATCTTTTTTGCATTACAACTATGTTTATCTCTGCAAGCCAAATTACCTCTCTCTAATAGATTAAAACCATAACAAGTTTTACATGCATTTCGAATGAAACAATCTCGACAATCTTTATCGGAGAATGATTCAATATCCGAAAAATCTATTGAGGCTATACTATTTCTTATATCTTTGCCCCACACTATTGGAGAAAATATCACACAAGGATATGCATCTCCATTGTAGTTGTATGTTATAAATGTATCTCCTGAACCACAACACTTATCTTGTTTGAGGTTGAATAATGAGTCTAAAGATTGCAAAAGCTGTTTCCATATATTTAGATTTTCGTTATGTAAATAATAGTTAACTATCTTATTCCATTCTTTTGCATACATAGCAAACTCTTCTTCATTCCACTCTTCGCCCAATGCTAGAGTTGCAAGTATATTGTACCCTTGATTAGTTAATGTAATAATACTTTCGGCAAGATGAGAGATACTTTGTGAAGATATAGTCATTTTGAATCTTGACATTGGCCAATTTTTCAAAACCCATTCAAGAGGTAACTGTCTTGGAGAACAACCTCTATTCGTTTTGTGAACGATATCAATTCCATCAACAGACATATCAACCGTGATTAGATGTCTATTATATTCAAACCATTGCTTGATATCATCGGTAAATAGAGTTCCGTTCGTTATGACATAGAAATGAAAAGGTATGTTAAAATTCTGATTCCATGCCCATTCGCAAACTTTTTTTATTAGGTCGAAGTTCAAGAGAGGCTCTCCTCCCATAAAATGAAAATCTATTGAGTCGTATTTATCGCTATTTGCAATAAATTGAATCTCCTTTGTAATTATATTTTTTGCGGTTTGCACATTCATTGAGACAGATGATTTGTGCTTCTCATAACAATAAATACAATTAAGATTACAAGAATAAGTTATTAGTAAAGTACATTTTCTATTCATTTATTATCTGTTTTACTTGATTAAAAGATAATTCCGTACAACAAGATTATTTCGCCATAATATTCGCCTTCAAAATGCTTATTTACATCAGGCAAGTTCCCGTTTTTTTTGGGGGGGGGCACTGCAATTAAGTGAGAGCAGAGGTTGCTCAACAAAAAAAGTCGAACAACCTCATTAGGATTAAGCAATTACACAAAAATTGTCGTAACCAGCTACAATCCAATCATCGTTAGAAATAATACTACCGACTGCTACCGACTGAATATTCTCAATCTTCTTCATAATAAAATAAATTTAATCAAGTTAGCCCAATATTGGGTTTATCTATTCAAACTTGATCTCATTGCCACTTATGGCTGTAATCAAGAGTGGTTTTTCTAATATTAGCCTTACCAGTTGTGGGTATAAGGTTTTATTTCGTATACAAGTTGCTCGATCTATGTCATTACTGAACCATCGTATTGTTCGACATCCGCCCTGACAAAAACTTCTCCAAGCGCACACACAACATTCGTTGGGGATATCCATAGCAAAGAATGAGTGTAGTTTCTTGAAGCCTTCTTTTACCAATAAATCAATAGGACTCAATAATGCATTACCAAGCGATAGTTCTTTAACATCTGTTTGATCGCATGGGAAAGCATTTCCTTCCATATCAAACGATAGCATACGCTGTCCCGCTTGACAACCCCTGGAATAGCAAAAACTGGTTGGACGATGCGTTGTTAAATTGTGCAACATTGATAATATCGTACTCTCAACAAATGGTGTTCCGCTTTGATTTATGCGAATGATGTGCGATAACACTGTTTCCCATAACACAGCCAAGTCTTTATCATCGATGCATAAATCCTTGTCTTGTAATTGTTCACTATCTTTGATTATATTTAATTTAATCCGAGAAAATTTTAGTTCATAAGCAAAATGATCTAAAATTCTGTCAATGTGGGGTATCGAGTTCCTTGTAACCACGCACACACTTCCTATTTGACTTCCATATCCCGCATCTCTTAGTAAATTCAAACCCCGAATAGTATTTTTATATGAACCATTTCCAGAGTGTAATTTTCGACAATGGTCATGAATATCTTGTGGACCATCTATACTTATGCTGCACAAAATTCCCCTATGGTACATATTTGCAGCTATTTGAGGGGTTACCAAGACTCCATTAGTTTCCACCAAAAGTCGCACCTTTATACCAGCATCCTCTATCTTATCTTGTATTAGACATATTTTATCCCATGTTGATAGAGGCTCTCCTCCCCATACCTGTAGAGTAATAGTCTTGATATTATATTCTTTGCAATAGTTGATAATGGAATTTAAAATATCGTTTAAAATCCTATTGTCAATTATTCTTGGATGCTGTAAATTACGAAAACAATATGTACACCTATTACTACAAGTAGTAGTTAGGTCAATCATAAAAAATTGTGGTAAGAAAGAGTTCTTCCTGATGCAATTTTTTCCACTTTGTGCACGAAGTAGTTCTGTTAAATGATTTTTTGATTCTTTGTTTTGAAGAATATTTTGCCACGCTGTTTTAGACAGCAACAGGGTTGATCCTGTTTCTGGTTCTAACAAGAAGACGGAATCATTCCCTATAAAAACTTCACAATCTTCAATTTTATAGTAATGAAAATCCATTGTAGTCAATATGCTCTTTTTAATCCATATTGTTCCCCAGATTTTGGATTTATAAAAAAGAAGACGTGGGAACTGTACTCTTGCACATCCCTCGTTCAGGCCTTCGCATTGCCCCTTCACTAGGATATACAATGCAGCTAGCCCACGCCGAGATGAATATACAGAACTCCACGCAATTATGCATGCTATTCGGATAAACATCACCCATGGACGCCAACATTGCCGTATCATCTAGTAAAGATTCAAAGTTGCGAAGTTTGAACGAGGATGATAAACGTCAAGTAAACGTCTCGTTAATATGTCTGCCCACCTAGCCCTTGTGGGCTAGCTGAGCATTGCAAAGGTAGTAATTTTTATTGAATATACAAAATAAACCGAATAGAAAACTGCTTTTAGGTAACTACCAAGATATAAACAAGTGCTATAATAGAGCTATTTTTGTGTAAAGCAAGACGCTGTCAAATACCCACACAAATCGAATAGAAAATTGCTTTTAGGTGGATAGATGCAAGGCAAACAAGAAGCCGAGTGCGCAGCATACTTGGGCGTATGTGAGCAACTCGGCTATCGAAGTTTAACGCAGCAGATGCCGCATAAAACGATTTTATAACGATTTTTTTGCGCGTTTGGCCATGGCCGAGGCAAAAACAAAATCATTCAACTCCTTATTGTCGGCGTGAAGAATATCATCTTTGGTGCCCTCCCACCACTTTTTGCCCTGATGGATATAGACAATTTTTTCTCCAATCTCCATTACGGAGTTCATATCGTGGGTATTGATAATGGTGGTAATATTGTACTCCACGGTAATATCGTGGATAAGGTTGTCAATCACAATAGAGGTCTGCGGGTCCAAACCTGAGTTCGGCTCATCGCAGAAGAGATATTTAGGATTGAGGACTATCGCACGAGCAATAGCGGCACGCTTAATCATACCTCCCGACAACTCTGACGGATAGAGATGTCCTGCGTGAGATAGCTCAACACGCGCCAAGCACTCCTTCACTCGCTTATCCTTCTCGGCAGAGGTTTTGTTGGTAAACATATCGAGAGGCAGGCGCACATTCTCATATACGGTAGAGGAATCGAGAAGTGCTCCACCCTGAAATATCATTCCCAACTCACGGCGCACGAGTTTACGCTCGGCAAAGGAGAGGGCAGTGTAGTTCTTGTCATCGTAAAATATGTTTCCGCTATCGGGCTCGTGAAGTCCTACCAGCGTTTTCAGAAGCACAGTCTTACCCGAACCGCTTCGACCAATGATAAGGTTTGTCTTACCCGATTCGAACTCGACCGAGATATCCTCCAAGATGGTGCGACCATCGAAAGATTTATATATGTGTTCTCCTTTAATCATACTATTTCGCTCCTCCTATGTGCGCATTAACTGTGTGATGATAAGGTTAGAGATCATAATGGCAATCGAGCTGATTACCACGGCGCGAGTCGAAGCACGGCCGACCTCCAACGAGTTACCTGCGGCATAGTAGCCGTAGAAAGCAGATATGGATGTTACGAGGAATGCAAAAACCGCCATCTTAATCAGCGAATATGTTATCTCGCCCCTGACAAAGCAGTAGTGCAAACCCTCTATATACTCCGAAGGCAACACAACACCCGTCATCGCTATAATGTAGCCTCCGACAGTTCCGATTATCATACTGAACAGCGCCAACAACGGGAAGGACAATACAGTTGCGATAATCTTCGGCATAATAAGGTACGAAGCGGAGTTTACTCCCATGATTTCGAGAGCATCAATCTGCTCGGTAATACGCATTGTACCTATCTCCGAGGCGATATTAGAGCCTACCTTACCAGCCAAGATAATAGCTATGACCGTGGAGGAGAACTCCAAAAACATCGTTTCGCGCGTAGCGTAGCCAATCATATACTTCGGTATAAATGGCGACTCCAAGGTGAGTGCCATCTGCAATGTGATAACCGCACCGATAAATACCGAGATAATCGCTACCAATGGTATCGAGTTGATACCGAGCGCATCGATTTCGTTCACTGTACGACGATAGTAGATGCTCATCTTCTCCGGACGGGAGAACACCTTACCCATAAGCATCACATAGCGACCTATCGCTCCAAAGAAACTGCTTAATATCTTCATTTTATATTGTGCCACTCTACGACCATTCAGGTCGGTGGCTATTTAGTTTTTATCCTCCTTGACCTCCTTGAAGTCGACATACTCGCCGACATCATCGCTCACTCGCTGCTCGGTAGGCTCGGTTTGCACCACCGTAACCTCACCCTCGTTTTTGTTGGCACGATGCCACCATGAGCGTTGCGACTGCTGTTGTTGCTGTTCACCTGCCTGACGGCGAGCCTCATTGTATATCTTCTGCTGTTGACGGCGCACACGCCACACAACAACCGCTATCGTCAATAACACAGCAACTACGGGAAGTGTAAAGATCAGCGACCATGGCGCAGCAACCGCCAAGGTAACAATCAGCACAATGGTAAATATATTGCGCTTCAAAAGATCCCATAATTCGCCCATAAAATCTAACTACATTTTCGTATATTATCGACTGCAAAGATACAAATTAAAAGTGAAAAGTTAAAATTAAGGGTTAAAAGTTGGCCAAGATGAACAAAAGATGAGCAAGAAAGGAGAGTCAACAGACAAAAGTAGAAGGCGGAAAGCGCGACTCGGTAACACCCAAAATCACCGCATCGTAATAAGCATAGGTATTCGCAAAACAAAAAAACAACTGCACTCCCCAAAAATCGGCTCAGTTGTTTATCTTCATTTGCATTTTATTCCTTCACCATTTCGTACTCTACGCCGAACCACTCATTCAAAGTCCCCTCAACCTTGCGATCGATCTCCGGTGTTATCTTGTTCTTAATCTTCTTGTAGACATATAGTACAGCAACGCCATCATCCACAAGTCCCATAAGTTTGTAGACAACGCTCGGAATAAAGTCCATCGGCAGGATGGTATAGGCAATTGCTGCGTAGATAAGAACTCGGTCAAGAGTCGATGTATTGTCATCATCCATCACATAGTAGAACTGCAACAGCGGACGAGAGGCTACACGCCCTGCCTTTAACGCCCACGGGCGAAGCTTATCCATAAGAGAGTTGATTTTGTTGCGCCAATCAACATTTTTGACCTTTTTGAGGAGTCCGGATACATCCTTGCCCTTAATCATAAAAGCAAGTATCAAGAGAGAAATTGCAATAAACATATCAATCTTTTGTGATTTTAAATCCAAGTTTACATACCAGTTTCAATGTTCCGATGGCTGTGTCGCGATCGTATGCCTTTTCCACCTCCGGCAACGCCTCATACGGCACAAGACAAGGGTGTTGTTTCAGGGCATCGTTGCGCTCTTTACCATAAACCCATCCCTGCTCCATACGGCTCTGCGCCCACACCTCGTGAACATTTCGAGCCATCTGTTCTATCAGCTCATTCAGCTCCTCAGGCAAACGAATATCACTTATATCCGCCGGCTGCGGTACATAATTATTTTTCATCGTTTTTTTATTTTTATCTCTATATCATAGAGCAATTTTGCCGCCCGCATCTGTCATACGAGGACAAAAATTTCTACTCCGTAAGTTCGAGAAAACCGACTATATCCATATTGGCAATCTGCTCTGTATGGCTATTAAATTCTCCGCCCTCCAATCGTAAAAACGCGATCTGTCCCGATTTATTGTTTTGATAGAGCGTTTTCAAATTATCATATGTCTTGATCTTCTGACCATCATACCCTACAATGATATCTCCTTGACGAAGGAACGGATGTTCCTCGTTATCCTTAAATCCAAATATTATCGTTCCTCGATAATCTCTCTTACCCTTCGACAATTCGCGGAAGAATTGCTTTGCCGAGGCAACATATCTTTCACTTTCAGGATGATAGGCCTGATAGACCGCCAACATACTATTCATATCGGCATAGGCGACCTCAGGAGTAACCGAGGAGGTGCTATATATGCCTTGCGATTGCAACTTTTGTCGGCTATTGACCAACATCGCCAAGAAAGAACCCCAGCGGCGAATCTTGCCCCACTTGTACCACTGGCCGTCCTCTTCCTCCAACGAACATTTCTCTTTCAAACTCTCGTATGTCTTGACATACTCCTTGTCCAACTCCTCCAATTCGGCCTTCGCAGAGGCCACAGCAACCCGCTTTGCCTCAACCTTTTCGCGGCGCAGAGCCAACTCATGCTCATTCTCTCGCTTTATGCGTTCAATCTCCGCCATAGCCTGAGCCGCCATTGCAGCAGAATCAGCCTTCAGTTTCAAATCCGACAAACCCTTTTCGACCTGCCTTTCGAGATTGTCATTTTGCTGTTTGATATCCTCCAATTGAGCATCTTGCTGTTCGAGCATATTTTCAAAACGCGATAAGGCATCCTCGGCCAACTGCTGCTCTGTATTCATTATATTCTCGTAGTATTCGCTATCTCTATCCAACTCGTACGGGCAGTCCGCTCTGAAATATATCCACTTTTTCGAAGACTCACTATATGTCTTGCGTGCATATTTAGGGAAAGATGATATCTCCGACAACATAGTGGCATAATAGACATTCATTGAGTGGTGCGATGCCTCGAACAGCGCATCCACATAGCGTTTTCTCAATGTTATCGGATTATCAACCGCATTGCGAATCGTATTGAGATTTTCTAAATACTCCATGTAGTAGAGTGTTGCAAACTCCGGCGAAAGTGCTATCTCCTCGGCATTGATACCATTGATGGAGAGCAGAAAACTATGATATGGTTCGATGTTCATTCGCACCGAATCTACGCTCCAACTCCTTCTGACACTCTCCTCGGCCAAGTCAATCCTCTGTAACATAGACTCCTTCAAACCGGCAATTCGCTCAGGGCGCGATTCGATATTGAGCGTACTATTGAATGTCGTCCACTCTTTTTGTAGTTTGTCGTTTTCTTCGGCTATGACATGGACATTATTGGCATCCATGGTCAAACGAGTAGCATATTTCGTACATACATCCCGCGACAAGGTCATAAATACGCCCCATACAATGGCCATCGCCGAGAATAACGCGAGTAGTGCCACCCCAAGATATTTCAGTACTTTGACAATCGGGAAGCGTGGCTTGCTCAGCAGGTATCGTTTTTGGAGTCGCTCCATTGCCATATCGAAATACTCCACAGAGCTTGCTGTCAATGACTGATAGTCGCTCAACTCCTCCAAGCCATTTGGCATCGGATTGGGCCACTTAAAGCCATTCAACATTATGGGAACAATATTCTTATTCCCCTTCATTGCGCGAGTTACCTCCAAGCGTACCCAATCGTCCTCATTGACACAGCGATCCAAGGCATTTGGCGGTAGCACAACCACAAAATCGGTGCAGTTGTCAATCACATTATACAACTGTTCGTTGAACTTACCGGAGCGCAGAGTCTCCATATCAAAGAATACGGAGTATCCCGCAGCCTTCAATCGTGTAGCAACCAGATTTGCTGTATCGTAAGAACTTCTACGATAGCTTATAAATATATCGTAATGTGTCATAATACAAGATTTATTTATCGCTCTCCTTGGCGGATGCGTAGGCCAATTTTATGGTCGTATCTACTACATTGCAGTCGTAAGACTGTCTCTTTTCATCGAGATTTTCCCAAGGGCAAAGGCACTCATGATGCCTCCTCACGCAGTCGCTCTTCGGGCTATATGTATAGCCTAAAAGGCGATGAGAGGCTATCCAGCGTTCGTGTTCCACCATTGCCATATTCAGAAGAAGTTGTGCATCCTCTTCATTGCATTTATACTTCGTACTATCTTTACCACGGGCATTTACATAACCATAGTACAATCTCAGTCGTTCCGAACACTCCTCCTTGCCAAAACCCATCAAAATCATCTTGGTACGGCAATGATACGAGTTGGATATATTCTGAACTATACGACGATTGATATCATATATGGCATGATAGCGCGTCATCTTCTTCTCGGTCATCAATCGGGAGATCTCCGCCTCGCCAAAGTTTTTATTCCACTGCTCCTCGGCCGGCGATTGTGAGTTCTCGTAAACTCTGTTGAACTCCTTGGCCTGCAATAAGGTCTTGTCCGACAATATAGTATCACAACTATACAACTCTGCCTCCGTACCGAACAGAACAATCTCTATATTGCTGCCCTCGATGGAGTGATTAAGATTGCTTATAACCTCTGTCATTCGCCTCTCATTGCTATTGTCATAGCATCTGACCATAATTTTGAGCATCGGAAGTCTCGCCGATCGACTTTTCAAAGAGTACTTAAACAAATTAACGGCAAGAGATAAACCCAGAGTATCGTTATTAAGAGCTATCACCACATAATTCAGGTCGTCTATTATGGTGGCCACCCTATTCCAGAACTCCTCGGAGTCTACCATGGTCTGAATGAGTTCGAGTTCATCCTCGCCAATATCGGGCATCTTCGCACGAATAAGTCCCGCTATCTTGTTCATCTTCTCGTCAATTGCGTAGCACTTGAACGGACTCCTTTTCATGTCGGAACCAATAAACGCAGAGTACTCATACAAGAATTTGAACGCTTCCTGACCTGTGCTGCCAAAACCAACTATCAAAGCCGAGAAAGGAGAATCGACCAATCCTGTCGATTTGTTGATTTTAACACAATTCACCGGCAAGGCCCTGTCTTCGTTTTTCAAGGTGGTGATTGCCAAATAGGCCGAGTCTATAATCTTGGTTGGGATGCGATGCGCCTCTCCATCGTATTGCGAATAGTGGTCCAGAATCTCGTTGTTGGCATCACGGCGAGCGTGTACATAAATGGTACACTTCGAACAGTCCATCGAACTAAACCGCCTATCTCTTTGCAAGTTCAATGCGCCTGTAACATTCTCATCCTCATTATCGGATAGGAAGTAGAAGTTTGCGGTCGCGCTCTTCTCTACAATACCTCCGATATTGTTCAAATTCAGACTGCCAAAGATATCCGCATTATCCTCATCCTTAAGCGCGGACGGGCCATTATAGCAGTGATCCACAAAAGCTCCTATCTCATCCAGGCGCTCTGCCTCGCTATTGCTTATGGTAACGATATTGGTTATCTGATTCAGCGTAAGTTTCCTCTGCGAATTGTCGTTATGCTCCTTATCTATATCAATAAATATGATTGTTTCGGTCGCATGGTTTCGGCGTATGCTCTCGGCGAGCAGGCACGAGGCCTCATTAACACCCCAAAATATATGGACAACTCTCCCCTTCGAGCTATACGAGCGTCTATGCCAAAACAGATTCCACGATGATCTAATCTTGTAGCCCAACATCTTGAAGATAAACAAGAATGTTATGAAGGCGGCCGCAAAGTGAACAATGGAGAAGGCTGTCATATACCAGATATTGGTCTGCAAAACTTTGAGAACACGCGCCAAATCATGCGATACAACAAACATCTTAAACGAGGAGATGATTGCTCGAAGAGTTACCGACAGACCATTCACACCGTTATTGTAGAATCCTATGATGTAGATAAATACGCCCAGAGCCCATACTATAAACGACAACAGCAGTATGTGTTTTGAGAGTCTCTTTATCATCTTGGACTTACACAATAAGCAGACTAACGCAATTGCAAAGAGGATGAAAAAGAGCATCCAATAGCCCAAACTGCCCCATTCAAGAGAGTTTGCATCCCCGCACGGCTGTCCCCAAACCAATAGTATGCCTTGAAACTTCTCGTGCCAGAACTTTACAATAAAATCCCAAATCTGATACAATAGCATGTCACTAAATATTAAAGAGGTTTACCGCATTTGCAACAGAAGTTGGAATCGTCCGCATTCTGAGCACCACAACTCGTGCAGAACCTGCCCATATCGGAGATTGTTGGATGCGCATGGTGATTATTATTCGTAGCAAGTATATCATTGGCTATTTCCAACGCTTTGTCATCGAGTTTCGACTGTTCGATTATGCCCCAAACCTGAGTTATCAGAACAGGCCAAAAGAAGAACATGGAGATAATGGTCGGTATAGCCTGCTGTCCCCAAATTCCTACGCCGGCCTCAAAGTGTATATTACCACCCTGTGGAAGAAGGGTAACTTTCAATGCCGTCTTCATTCCCAACACAGCCTTGAATAATCCACCTTTTGTAATGGATATATCACAACCTCCACTACTCAACGCATCAACCACCACTTCGTAGCCCTCCTTCTGAAACTCCTCCTGAATGCGACTTGCAATAGTCGGAATCAAAGATGCCGAGCCGTATAGAATCTGTTTAGTGCTGAAAGTTGCCATAACTATTACTTGTGTTAATGTTCTGAATTGAATAAAAATTATACGCAGCGTACAATACGCTTGACTCGACAAGCAAGTTCTTAATCTCGGCAAGTTGCTCTTCGTTGTACTTTGACTCCATATCGCGAAGTATTGCTACCACCTTATCGGACTGCGCCTTAATCTCCTCATCGGAGATTGCGCCATCCTCCATCATACTCTTGAAAGATGCATTATTGACAACCATCTCGTCAATATTCAAGACTCCTTCTTCGTTGAAAAACATAGTGCTAAATATTATTGGTTTGTAAATTTATATGTTATATCATTATTTTTTTCATCGTAGTAAGTTACTCCACGAGCACTAATTGTCGCTTTCGCATAACCGAATATGCTCAAACACGGAGCCCCGTCTATTCCATAGAGTGATACCTCTGTTAGGATACCTCGATCATCATATTTTAGAACCCATTTGGCAATGCCCTCTTTGCTCAAACACGGATTGCCATCTATTCCATAGAATGACTTCTCTATTTCATTTCCTCGCTCATCATATTTTGCAACCCATTTGGCATAACCATAATTGCACAAACATAGATTGCCATCTATTCCATAGAATGACCTCTCTATTTTATTTCCTCGCTCATCATAATTTGAAACCCATTTGGCATTGCCGTCTTTATGCAAACAAGGTTTTCCATCTATTCCATAATATGATGTTTCGGTTTCGTTACCTCGATCATCATATTTTGCAACCCATTTGGCATAGCCATAATTGCACAAACATAGATTGCCATCTATTCCATAGCATGATATCTCTGTTCGGTTACCTCGATCATCATATTTTGAAACCCATTTTGCGTTACCATCTTTATGCAAACACGGTTTGTCATCTATTCCGTAATATGACCTCTCTATTTCATTTCCTCGCTCATCATATTTGGCAACCAATTTGGCAAAGCCATCATTAGCCAAACACGGATTGCCATCTATTCCATAGTATGATTCCTCTGTTTGATTACCTCGCTCATCATATTTTGCAATGTATTTTGCAAAGCCATAATTGCTCAAACACGGATTGCCATCTATTCCATAGAATGACCTCTCTATTTCATTTCCTCGCTCATCATATTTTGAAACCCATTTGGCATTGCCGTCTTTATGCAAACAAGGTTTTCCATCTATTCCATAGAATGACGACTCTGTTAGGTTACCTCGCTCATCATATTTGGCAACCAATTTGGCAAAGCCATCATTAGCCAAACACGGATTGCCATCTATTCCATAGCATGATATCTCTGTTCGGTTACCTCGATCATCATATTTTGAACCCCATTTGGCATAGCCATCTTTATGCAAACACGGTTTTCCATCTATTCCATAATATGATGTTTCGGTTTCGTTACCTCGATCATCATATTTTGCAACCCATTTGGCATAGCCATCATTAATCAAACACGGATTGCCATCTATTCCATAATATGATACCTCTGTTACATTTCCTCGCTCATCATATTTGGAAATATATTTCGCTACAAGATATTCATTTAATATTGGATTACCGTTGATATCTACACTTGTTTCAATAAGCATATTTCCGTTATTATCATATTGATAACAACGAGCCGACACGCCTATATTGTTGCTAAAATATGAGCCATCTTTATTTAGATATTGAACATGAATACGACGCCCCAACGAGTCTAATTTGTATGCAATGCCCCAAACAGCATTATTATCGGCAACAGCACTTCGTTCCAAATTTACATCATTGTTGGCGTGATAGGTTACCTTGGTGATATATCCATCCTCGTTACGGCTATATGCGTAGCGAGTAATGCGTGATTTTCGATCATTCTTATCCGATCCTATATTCGTAATGTTTTTGGCAAATGTAGTTGCTTCACCCGCTACAGTACTCTCTATATCCACAATTGCTGCAGCAACTCCATTATAGTTTGAAAGTTTGTGCGAGAGTTGTTTTTTACCCTTAGTATCACAATAAATAATATCGGTCAAACTACCATTTTCAGGATGATAAACAAGCTCCGTAACCGGATATCTGTCATTGAAGGCAGTCTCTTCTATCTCCTTAGGATTACCGGCAGAATTGATATTGGCAACCTTAGCTAAACGCCAACTATATGCATTAGGTTGACCAATTGGAATACGACGCATTTCAAAGCGATAGGAGTGATTACGATGCTTTACCTGCTCTTTATCGAGTTCGATAATTCCCTTTGGCGCGCCCCAAACATCAACATAATCAGCAAAATAGTGATATGTCGGGCGTGTATAGTCCCAATAGAATAGAGCGCAAAGAATAGCGAAAATCGCAGCGGCACACATAGCAATTCGCTGTTTCCTTTGGCGTATCTTATAGCGATTCCACAAAAGATCTCGCCTTACACCCAACATAGTGGCAACAACATCTACCAAAGCGTGTTGCTTACCGTTGGTTGCTACATCAGCACCGCGCAACTCTGTTTTAGATACTAATTCGCGCAGTGCAGGAGGGAAACACTCTTTAGCAGGATCAGAGGCGTTTACCTCGCCTCCGACAATAAACGGGATGATATAATCTTCGCGCCCCTCGCGAATAAACTCCACAATTTCATCATTTACATATTTTGATTTGGCTGATGCAGGGCTGCAAATGACAATCAAATACTTCGATGCCTGCAACTCTTGCTGCAGAGCTTCGTGCAGTCGGTTTCCAGACAAATCGTACTCGTAAATAAAGATTGGGCGCAACTTTTGAGGTATACCAATCTGACTTTTACGAACCGAAGATGGAATATGATAATAGGATAGCTGATGCTGCAACCACTTCGCCCATTTCGAATCGGTTGTAGCATAACTTATAAAAGCGTAATAGTGATATGTGTATTCCATTTTAATATAGCAATTTATAGTTTCGCTCCGCAATATTTACAATATGCCCAATCGGAAGATACCACGCGATTGCATCTTTGGCACCTCTTTCCTGCGCCACCCATTTCCAAATTTCGCATCAGGTTTTTATACTGCTCGCTCTGCTCCCAATTAAGTATTTCACGCACTCGCACTGCATTAAATGGGTGATCGAGGCCGAGAGTTACATAGAGTTGGAGCGACTTATTCCACAAGCCATCATTACGAATTGCCTCGTACCTGTCTGCCTGTTTTGCCCACTCCGCCATATTGAGTTCTGCGGTGATGCTCTTCGGTCCTCCGGCAAGTCGAGCCATGGTACGGGCAACAACCGCCGGCGAGGTTATGATACTGCCACATCTGTCGCATGAGAGTTCGCTCATACGATACCAATGCAGTATGGCGAGTTGAATCGGGAGCGACAAGCTTCCGAGAAAACCCAATTGGTCTGCTCCGCGCAAAATCTCTACGGCAACACTATGGTATAGCACATGACGGCACAATATATGGCCGCACTCGTGGGCAATCACGGCATCCAACTCCTCATCGTCCAACAAATCGACAAGTCCGGATGTTATGGTTATGAAGATTCGGCTATCGCCATAGGTATAGGCGTTAGGCATAGGGTTCATCTCCAAATAGAACTCCGGCTCCGGTATGCCGAGTTTCTCGCAGATAGGAGGTAGATGGTTGTATAGTTCGGGCAACTGCGTAGGCGACAATCGTATATTTGAAGCCATATTTACGCCATATCGCATCTGCTCCAATCCCAATTGAAGGATCTTCTTCACAAGGGTAGGAAATCCCGGTATATTTTCCAGCTGCCGCAACGCCGCCGCATCGTGAGGATGTATAAATTCGGAAGGTTTAATCATTGCTGCTTCATAATCAATTATTTTCAACATTATCTATTTGCAGTAAAGCAAATCTCAATTATTTGTTGAGCTATCAATCTCGTGCGGTGGTTTCGTCCATCATCTTTACCTTGTGGTAAATGTCGCCAAGTACGGAGGTGAGAGTTTTATCATACTCCTGAGATGCTGCATCTATCTCTAACAGTCCTCTGTTAGAGCAAATGTTCAAATGGGCCATCTCTGACTTCTTCTGATCCTTTGTAACCTTTCCGGCAACCACATCAGCCTGTTCGGTCGCAGTGAGTGGGCGGAAGTTCATCAGCAACTCCTCAACATTCCATCGGTTGTGTTCGACATCTGCCAATATCTGAATTGCCCCCTCATCAATAGTAGTCGTGTCAGGGTTGAAACCTATGCTACGCAACTTGGTCCAAATTGTATTGCCATTGTAGATACTCGACCAACGCATCGCCTCCTTCGACTTGCCACCATACTCCTTCTCCTCTTCGATGGCATACTCCTCTTTACCTCCGTTGTAAGCTCTATCGATTTGATTGCCTATATACTCACTAATATCCACATGGTTTATTACCATGCATTCGGTTGCACACCCGAAACTTCTCAACTTGCCGAGGTATGGATGGTGCAAATTATTCGCGCCGATAGCATTGATAATTGCGCTACCATTACGATTATACACCAGCACTTGCAGAATTCTGTCGGATTCATATATCTTCCTGTTCAGATAGAGAGCTGTCGCATGCGCCCTATTCGACTCAGGCAAACATATCGCAATCGTAACCTTGGCATTGGTATCGGCAGACGATAGGATATAATCCTGTATGGCACTCTGCTCCACACCACCACCAACAAACTCCCACTCAATATCGAGGAAGTCTCCGCCTATGTGGTTACACATATCGTATTGCGGAGCATTGACCTTCTCCCATACGAGCGTTCCCTCTTTGGCTGCACCGTAACGCCAATGCGAAAGATTAAACAGATCTTTAAATCTGCCAATAAAGAAATCTTTCTCGCTGTCGGCATTCGCATCTATAAATGTTATCTTGGTGCGTATCGGCCTCTGCTCGGTATAGTTTGGATAGTGAGCTAAATGGGCAGCCTCGATACCCATGGCTACACCCATTCGCGACATACCGACAATAAAGAGGTGTACATAGTCGTCCGAATCTTGCGCTATACCCTCACTGCCTTCGAGTGGCAGATAGCCCCTCATTTGTTTAAATCTATTCTCTATAACACTCTGTTCCACCTCTCGATTGATAAGCACCTTCTGAGCCCACATTTCATAGTAGTTAAACGGCTTGAAATCTATGTAGGTACCTATCTGCTCATCCATGTCAAAGAATTGGAATACAGAGAATGTTGTTTGATATTCGAACATCACACGGCATTTGAGTCGAGGTCGCTCTCCCCACCAGCGGTCAAGTTCGGCATTATCAGCCACCTCTCGCAACGCTTTTACCGCCGCCTTCGCCTTCGCCTCAGCCTTGCTTTGCGCACTCGCCCCCGCCATGCGGAACTTCGCTTTAAGCTCGTTAACCTCTCCGAGTTTTGCTGTAATCCTCTCGCCATTAGAGGTTTGCATATACAATTTTTGCAAGAGTTTAAGACACTCCATATTCAGGGTATCGTGGTAGGAATCGACATCGTCAGAACCGGCATCCTCTCCCAAGATATATACCTCTTCGGCATTATTGAGTCCCAACCTCCACAGATCCTCCTCCGAGGTACTGCTGCCATAGTATAGCACGATGTGTCGTTGTTGCGGCTCTGTCAATGTCGAGAAGAGTCGGCGGCGAAGAGCATCCACATCGCCCGATGTTTGGACTACAATATATGGCAAGCCACGCTTATTCCTCCTGCACAGCAACTGTTCAACAATACCAACAACCACATCGCCGCCACCAATGACTACATAGTGCTTTGACAGGCGAAATCTGCGCTTGAAAAACCTATAACTTATCTCTCCTCTAATCCACAAATCGCGGCGGCGGTCAAACCAATCGATCAAGGTCGATATCAACAATCCGTTCATAAGGAGAAAACCCAAGATAGCAATCAGCGCAGCCCTTTTTCTGCCGGTTTCCGATGCAGCCATATGTTGATTGCCCGAATCCATAAAGTGGCAGTAGACAGTCCAAAATAGAGATGGATCTCTCTGCTCTGCAACTCCATATTTCGGCAATTTACTTCTCCGTATAACAACCGAATCGTTGATTGTTTCCAGGTCGTGAATATCCAAAAACAGAGGATCTTTGAATATGGACATTCGTGATACGCCTAATGTATCAACGCTTGCTTTGCTGTATGTATACAGATTTTCATCGAATAGCAGATTTCGCGGATCTGACTCTCGCTTATCTATCCAATTGAAAACAGATGCAAGAACAAATGGAATCAATAACACGAAATTCAGAACCTTTATCAGAAAATTCCCTTTCGCCAAGATCCAATCGCGTCTAATCGGGTAGCAAAATACCACTATGCAGCACAAGCAATAGAGGATACCAAAACATCCTAATACATACACCGTAATATCTGCCACTATTGATGTAGATAGAAACTCTATCATAAAGCCTATAATGCACAATAACAAAATAGACCAATCGACATATCTACGCTTCTTCATTGTTTACCGATATTATATCACCATAATTTCACACCAACCCTTGACGGTATCAGCATATGCGCACGACCACGGGTGATGGTATGCACATTCGCAAATATACTAAAAATAGCTCAAATATATGTAAAAAGAGTCAAAAATTTGTCTGGCATTATTTTAAACACCGCCTTCTTCCCACCTCACGGGATTCGAACGGCGGCAGCAGCCGAGAGCGGACCAAGCAAAAAGAGTGGGCAGAACAACCGAAGGTTTGGGATGTTGGTTGATAATAGAAGCCAAACTTGTTTGAGCAGATATTACTCAACCAATATTCCATAGTTGCGCAGCAACACTGCGCACTCTTCTGATAGCGCAGACAAGTCAGCCGAGGCGCAACAAGCCGACGAATCTCTCAGCGGACACAAAAAAAGACGACTCAAAAAAGTCGTCTTGATTTTGTGGGAGCTGAGGGATTCGAACCCCCGACCCTCTGCTTGTAAGGCAGATGCTCTAAACCAGCTGAGCTAAGCTCCCTTTCGATTTGCAGGTGCAAAGGTAGCCAAAATTTTGTTACACACAAATTTTTCTGATACTTTTTACCACATTTTTAGCGATCAGAGTATTCGCTCACGAGCTGCGACTTGATCTCTTTCGGATCAACCAATTTATAGAGTCTGAAAATTTGTAAGTGTGGAGTCTATCCCTTATCTTTGTGAGAGCAGACACTATGTTACTTACTCTGCAACTTACAATTATGAAGAAAACCCAACTACTGAAATATCTCGCCTTTGGCTCGGCAGCACTGATTGTCGTAGTGTTGATGGTAGCGACTATTATAGAAAAATCCTACGGTACGCCCTTTGTGCAGGAGTATATATACGGCGCAAGGTTTATGATAATCTTGTGGTTACTCTTGGCGCACTGCACAGTATTCTATTTGGTGCGCAGTGGCGCACACAAACGCTTTGCAACCTTTATGTTGCATATCTCCTTTGCGGTAATTCTGTTTGGCGCATATACCACTTGGAAATGGGGCTTGCAGGGGCGTGTGCATCTGCGCGTAGGCGAGGAGGTGCAACACTTTGTCGTTGCTGATGGCGAGGAGCACGAGTTCCCATTCTCGCTAAAATTGAACGATTTTGAGCTTAAATACTACGAAGGCACTTTTGCTCCGATGGACTATATCAGCCATCTCGAAATCGTAGATAGCGAGGAGCATATCAAAGGTAGGGTGTCGATGAACAACATCCTTTCGCACCACCACTATCGCCTCTATCAGGCGGGCTACGACAAAGACGGGAATGGGACGACTCTTGCTGTGTCGTACGACCCTTGGGGTATCGGCATAACCTATACTGGGTATCTTCTATTGTTGCTCTCGATGCTCGGTTTCTTCGCGCAGCCGAACAGCCGTTTTAGGGCATTGTTACGCCACCCTGCATTAAAACGAGGCGCAGCTGCAATGCTTCTGCTCTGTGCGATAAATACAATTTCGGCAACCGAAAAGATGCCACAAACTCTACCTCGTGATATAGCGGAAAAGTTTGGTGATTTGCACATCTACCACAACGACCGCATCTGCCCATTACAGACCTTTGCCAAAGATTTCACTACCAAGTTATACGGAAAATCGACCTATCGCGGGTTGAGTGCCGAGCAGGTGGTTACGGGTTGGCTCTTCTTCTATGACGATTGGAAACACGAGCCGATGATTAAAATTAAGGGTGGCGAGACAAAACGACTGCTCGGCATCGAAGGCAGCTACGCTCGCCTGACCGACTTTGCCTCGGCAACAGAGGGATACAAACTCGAAGCCGCACTGCGTGGTGAGGTCGAGAGCAACCGCCGAAATGCCGAGTCCGCAAACGAGAAGTTCAATGTGGTGAGTATGCTCGCAATGGGCAATCTCCTCAAAATATACCCGTACCGCAATGGGGAAGGCGTTGTTACTTGGTACTCTTTGGCGGACAAACTCCCTGCCGAAGTGCCATACGAGCAGTGGCTTTTTATCGGTCGCAGTATGAATTTGGTTGCAGAGAAGATAATGCTCAAAAAGTATGACGAGGTGGTGTCGCTACTCGATAAAATAGTACTCTACCAAGCAAAAGAGGCGGGCGATGGATTGCCTTCATCGTGGCGTTTCAAGGCGGAGCAAATCTATAATCGCGCCAACTTCAACCGCCCATTAGCAATAGCGTGTATGACGCTCGGCATCATCTTTTTCTTGATTTTCTGTCTAAGTTCATCGTTGCGACAAGGCAGGAACAAATGGTTTAGCACTTTGCTTGCCGTAGGGATAGGTGGCGTGTTGCTATACCTTACTTTGCAAATTGCCCTGCGATGGATTGTGAGCGACCATATCCCCCTCTCGAACGGCTTCGAGACGATGCAATTTATGGCGTGGTGCAGCGCGTTGATTGCCCTCTGCGCTACGCGCAAGTTTCGTATGGCGTTGCCATTTGGTTATCTGCTGTGCGGTTTCACGCTGTTGGTTGCGATGATGGGCGAGGCATCTCCACGCATCACACAACTTATGCCCGTATTGCAGTCTCCACTGCTGAGCATCCATGTCGTAGTGATTATGATAGCCTACTCGTTGCTCGCCTTTGCGATGCTGAATGGCATTACGGCAACCATCTTGCGTTACACGAAAAAGGAGCACAAGTCGGAGGTCGAATACCTGCAAGTAGTTAGTAACATAATGCTTTACCCTGCCGTATTTCTGCTTGCCGCAGGTATCTTCATCGGTGCCGTATGGGCAAATATCTCGTGGGGCAGATATTGGGGCTGGGACCCAAAGGAGGTTTGGGCGTTGATTACAATGTTGGTCTATTCGGCAGCCTTGCACGCATCATCGCTTCCGAAGTTCCGCAACCCGATATTTTTTCATACATTTATGATAGTGGCGTTTCTAACTGTTTTGACAACCTATTTTGGTGTAAATTTCCTGCTTGGAGGTATGCACTCCTACGCTTAAAAGTGAGGTTTCAAGCAATATTTTAAGACCAAAAGTTCTTAAAATGGTTTTTTTTATATACCTTTGTCATATGTTTATAGCAGCATATTCAGAGAATAACTACAATATATATTAACACAAACAATTTAAAACTATGAAAAAAACTATTTTGCTAGTATTGGGCCTATTTATGGCCGTATCGGTATTCGCACAAGATTACCACACTCACTATCAGAGTGCAACCGAGCCACAGACACTTTTGCCAATCGGCACCAAGGGTGCAAATGTTCGTAAGACTATTGTCCTTCCACAAGTAAAGGGTTACAATCTCTACTCGGCCGACTTGCATGTTCACAGCACCTACTCGGATGGTACAATGAAGATGACAGCTCGTATTGACGAGGCTTGGCGTGATGGTTTTGACATTATGGCCGCTACCGACCATATGTCTATTCGCCCCGTAAAGGGCAAGGAGGGACAGCCAACTCCTCCGGAGGTAACCGCAAAGCGTGGCTCGAAGACCTCAAAGTCGGTTGCTGATGCCGTGAAGGCGGGCGCAAACTACGGTATGTTGGTTATCCCCGGCGTAGAGCTTACAGGTAACGCCAAGACTCAGGGACACTTCAACGCTCTCTTCACCACCAACAACAAGGAGATTTACAACTACGACCCAATCCAAAATATCCGCAACGCACGCGCACAGGGTGCTTTGATTATGCACAACCATCCGGGCTGGCGTCACCCATCGTTGAATAGAACAGCTTTTGAGGAGCAGGTTTACGCCGAGAAACTTGTCGATGGCGTTGAGATTATGAATGGTTACTGCTTCTATCCACGCGCAATCGAGGAGGCGAAGAACCGCAAGTGGTTTATGACCGCCACTACCGATATTCACGCTACCACTGCTCAGATTTATAGCGCGAACGACCAGTTGCGCAATATGACTATCGTCTTCGCTAAGGATTTGACTCTCAAAGATGTTCGCGAGGCATTGGAGGCACGCCGCACATTGGCCTACTCGTTTGGCGTATTGGCAGGCGAAGAGAATTTGCTCAAAGATTTCTTCGAGGCATCGGTTGAGACCAAGAAACTCACTGTAAACAAGAAAAAGAAGTCGCAGCGCGTTCAGCTCACCAACAAGACTTCAATACCATTCGTATTGCGCGTAGGCAAGGGCAACCCAGTAAAGCTTCCTGCAATGTCGTCGATTATCGTCTCGACCAAGGTGGGCAAACCGGTATCATGCACCGTACTCAGCATGTGGAGTGGCATGGAGCAACATCCATCTTTCAAGTTGAAGTACTAATTGACTCTATATAGTCGCGTTGCCGAAGGTGCAGCACGGCAAAAACAGATGTGTCCGACAAGGCTCGGACACATTTTTTTTCGGAATTATATAATCATTTTGCGTCTATGGTCGCGGGTGGCGCGGGTGCGATGCGTGCGTAAGAGCGATACAACAACCACCGAATAAGTCCCCTCATCTGCCGGGTATCGAAAACGATACCCGGCTTTTTCTTGCCCCCCCCCAAAAAAACAAGCAGAGAGGTAGTCATCGACTACCTCCCTACCTTCAATATATTAGATTAATTTGTGGTTGCCTAATTTGCAGTTACGGCTTATACACGCATCGAATACGCGCCTTTTGACCTGTTCGAGGCAAATTGCCCGGATAATTAGCGCATGTCGCATCGTAATTCGGATTATCGACAGGAGTATTCATTGTAATAGTCGGGTCCCTGAACGCGGGCTTGTTTATAGCGCCAGTTTGAGTTGCAAAAGTTCCATCTCCACTATTTGGAACTCCTGCAAATTCACCATTCTCCTTTAACACTTTCGTAGCCCTTGCGCGATTTTTATTGTCCAAATAATATTTAGCTTCGGTTGTTCCGTCACTCAACGCAGTTGATATAGTCCATGTAGCATCGTATGCTAAATATGAAGGTTGGCTTGACCAATAGAAGTTATCTTGAAACTGTGTGCCGAAGTCTCCATAGGCTACCTCAGCAATATCCTCAATTTCATCAATAGCCGGCAGATACCACTTAATACTTTCAACCACACCTTCTGCATTTCGCTTATTTTTGTTGTAGCAATACGCAATTGCAGACTTTGGTTGCTCGTCCAAAGCAATCTTATCCACCTTGGCATTATAAGATGCGTTATTGCCTTGTGTTTGATGCGCAGAATATGTCGTTTTTAGGCATGATATAATGCTCGTATTAAACACATATCCATTAAATGCATTTGGCGTGATAGGCGCATTTGGGTCAACATCTCGTACCAAATAGAAATCATAGTATGGTTTTGGATTTAACTTCGCAACAGCATTATCCACAATTTCTTGCTTATCCCAGCGAATGAAACCAAGGAGCCACTCCCAAAAGTTGTCGTCGGTAGCTTTAACTGCAATTGCCTCCGTTGTATGCGACAACTGGATTCCATTTAATCCCCACTCCATACCGCCTTGGTCGGTAAGACCATAGTCGTCCTCGGCATCGAAGTTATGGAGATACTCCTCCTCATGCTCAATATAATAAGTGTAGGAGCCTGCGGCTGTAGTAGATCCTGCTACATCATCGTCAGATCTTGTAGTAGTTACCGGATAGAGTAGGTACTGATTAAGCGTGTAGTTGTGAGCCGGCTGTTCGCCTTTGCTATCAGAATACTTTACACTAATGCGAGCCTGGCGAGAGCTGCCATTTGTACCGGTATCGGCAACGAGGGCGCACTCATCAACATATATCCATACAGTCTGCTGATCGCCATTTGTAATAGGTACTTCGATACTGCTTTTGTCAGCAAGTGTGGAGGTAACCAGATTGGTAGTAAAGTAGCGACGCTTACCGCTTGCGCAGTATGTATCATTAGCAGTACCGCCATTGTTATGTTCAAGGCGTACCCACGATACATCATCACCTTCGTTCAACGGCTCGACACTGATAGTTGCTTTTGCGTCAGCAGGCACCGACTCGCCATCGCCAAGTGGATAGCGAATACGGAGTGGGCGCACTTCGAAGTGGGAGTCCAACTTGGTTTCACGCTGCAAGTTGATAATGATAGGCAAGCCACTCTCGACATTAACACGGTGGTCTATAAAGATACCATCTTGGTTGACAGACTGATTCGAAGAAGAGCTAACTCCTCGAATAACCATTGTGTTGATATAGTGAGTGTTTCGCTTGATATTGAAATCCTGATAGTTGTCAGCGCCAAGGTGGATGGTGTAATCAACATCGAAGTCATGGCCCTGGTGGTCATGATATTTTCCCTGAATAACAATATAGGTGGCCTTTTGGTCGCTGCCAAGAAGCTCCTTCTTGTATCGCTGCGCATATTTCTTATCCTCAGGGCGAATATTGGAGTATCCAACTACATCCGTGCCATTTGCACCAAAAGGATATGTAAATTCCTCGGCAGATGTGTCGGGGTCGAGGAAGCGCTCGGGCAAGAAAAATTCAAAATCGATAGTAGAGCTTGCAATAGCTGTGCTACTAAGCGATACTGATGCCGTTGCGTCTGAAAGTTTCGAATTAGCTTCATCATTTAATTCGGCATTAACACATACGCCGGCAGGAATGTTGTAAATCTGGTAATTCGTGATAGTGAATCTTGGCTCGATACCATCCTCGATAGTGAGGTCGGACTCGACACGGATGCTGAAAGAGTGTTTTGCATAGAGCGCCTGCATCGGAATAGGGATGTAGTCCGAAGGTTGGCCATCAAGCGTTGGCAGTCCCTCGGGGTTTCCTGTTTCACTCTGTTTCGGCATAAGGATAAATGTCTTGCCATCGCCACCGGCGGTAATGTTGTCACCAAGCGAGCCAACCATTGGGAAACCAGTCTGCGGACGGCGAATGCCGTTTACATTCTCGTTGTACTTGTTCAAGAAAAATTCCAATGACTTATCTTCGAGTTCGCCAAATGTGGCAGGCAGATCCATATTTGCGAAAATATAGAGTGCAAATTGGTCGTCCTCGTACTGCTCTCCATACTGGCTTATCAAAGCCTTTCTATCGATAGTAAAGGTCATATTGTCGCCAGTAAGTCGCAAATACGAGACACAATCATTTATCATACCTCCCTCAATAGGGAATACCGCCAAGGCCATAGACGAAACATAAGCCTCATCGGGGGTCTTGTTTGCTCTGGTGTTGACATTGCAATCGTCGAAACGGGTAATTTTACCAACAATTTGGAATTGCCCCTTTCCTCCGCCATTGCCAATAATCGTCTGCTCAATGGTAGTGTCGACAGTACAAGATAATGCAACAAGAGATGCTAAAATGGTTGTAATATAGCGTGTATATCTCATCTTCTCAAAATTTACATAAATTCATACTCTACCGGAACTTCGTCCCATGCAGCTGCGGTAACAATGTTGATACTTACGGCAGCCGAAGTAAAGGTTAATATAATATAGTAGCGGCTTCCCTCCTTCAAAGGTTGCTCGAAAGTAGAGATCTTTGTCGAGGTATATACATTATTGGCATCCGGGGTGATGGTTTGCCATACTGGATCTCCATTTTCGTCTGTTTCGACCTTTCCATTTTCGTCAACCACCTGTTCCTTATATGGAATGTTCAAGTATCCAGCACCACCGGGACGGCGTTTTTTGTACTTGATTACCGCCTTAACCCGAAGATGCTCGGTCTGAGGGATGAAGGTCATAGATGTACCTGTATCTGCAGTAACGATCGTATTGTTACCATTAGACTGCTCAATATCTTGCTGTGAGGTTATCAACTCATAATGAGCAGTAGTATTTCCCGATTCGTTTGAATATTCGGGTTTGGTAGTGCTATCCACAGCATCGTTCTTTTCGAGGTATATTTTTGCCGTGTCGTAGGTAAGATTTGAGAAATCCAAGGAGAGAGATTGCACTTCGAGAGTAATATTCTCATCCACAAAAATATCATCACCGTCATCATCCTTTTGAACATCTCCATTCTCATCGAGCAGTGGGTACGAGTACTGATAGGCATTGCATATAGCCAAGTCAACACCCGCAGTTCGGTGGTTCATCTTGAAAGTTACAGTCTTCTGATTACTTGCGGCGGTAATGTCGTAAACATGACCGGTCATAATATCCACCAAATTGGCAGCATTAGCCTTGTCTACTGTGTATAGCAAATACGGAGCACCCTCGGCCGTCATAGAACTGCGTGTGATACTTGAATGGTCGTATGGATAATATCCGAAAAAGGCATGTCGAGATCCACCTTGCCAAGGTATCTGACCATTAGCATCCGCAGCTGCATTTGTTGCATTGTAGGCGTAGCTGCCATTTTCCTCAGACACTTGGAGAGGAAGTTTGGCATCGGCAGTACCATTGTACATCAAATTTGGCACTGCGATAGCGCGCTGACCCGACCATAACTTGCTAAAATCGTAGTAGTATGCATAGACTCCGAAAGGCTCGGAAAGATATAAATCTTCCACAAGAGCAGCACGAGTGTTGACATCGGCCTGGAAAGAAATATAGTCGCCAACAGGTACGGTGATTATAGTCTCACCACCCTCATAGCCGCCGTCAACCAATTGTCCCTTCGCACACGATAAAAGCAGCGAAGCTACAAAAAACAGTAGTATGTATGTGTAATATCGTTTCATAATCACTTACTTGATAATAATAGTTCCTCCTGTAAGATGCGAGCCCCACTCCGCAACCTCTATTTGCTTGAACGAGATAACATTTGACTCTTTAAGCACCAAGTGGTAAACATATGATTGGTTTGCAACCCACGACATTGCCGGAATATATGTACGAACAGTTCTGTCCTCAATAGAGTTTGTTGAATCAGTTTGTCCTTCCGCTTGGTACTGATACTCGATAACAAGTTCAAGATTTCCAGGTTGAATTGCTTGTGGAATCAATAGTAAACCATTCCAAGGAATTAACTGCGAACTCTCTTCTCCATTAAGATTTAATGGTATCGGGGTATCATATTCCTTCTTGAAGTTAATGATCTCGTCGTTAAAATACCAACTGCCCGCTTGGTTGAAGCGTGAAGTGGTAAAGGTGCCACCTCTCTTGATATTTGTCAACTGTACAGATTTTACCCAAAAATTGTCAAGTTGGTTGTTTGCACCATCTCGCGTAATTTTAAGAGCAACCTTTGACAAAAGGTGAGTAAACTCGATTGGCACAATTCTATTTACAACCTGTATGTTTGGATCTACATATGTAGAATAATGATCTGCAAGAAGATCTGCATCAGCAGTATCGGGCGTTGTGAAGTCTAATTGATATTGAAACGATGCATCAACTGTTACCTCAGTACTTAATGGCCACACCGCAAAAAAATGGAAAGTTCGGTCGTCTACCCAATAGCGTTTTTTGTCATATGTGTAAACTCCATCATTAAGATATATGGTATCTTGGTCGAATATCGAGATATATTCAATGTCATTAGGAGTATCGTATGCTTCATCAGGAGCGCAACTCATCTGACCAAAAACCTTAAATTTATCAATATTTATGGCATCCTCATTCTCTGCTCTCGTGTCCGCAATGCCAAACTCGATAGCGACATTAGGCGTCGCATCGATGGTGTGGTCGCTGCAAGCGGCAAGAGCTGTGGTTGCCAATATTGCGAGTAATAATTTTTTCATAATACCCAAACTCATTATCCCTTTTGTTACATCATTGCGGGAGCCAATCTCCCCTCTTGCGGCCATAAGAGGTAATCAGCCCCTTATGGTCAAAAATTTGTTACTGAACAGTGACATCAGAGCCAGTGTTCCAACCTGCCAAACCATTCTCAGCAGCAATTGTGAAATCAATCTTATTGCCCGCTTTAAGTTGTACAGCAAGGTTGTACGAACAACCCTCTGCAAATGATGGCGTTGTCAGTTCTTTTGTTACATCAGTGCTATAAACCTCAGTTCCATTAAACTTTAACACATAGTGGAATTTCAATGTTGCAGCTGCACCAGGAATAATTAACTGAGCGCCGGCGTCCTTTGCTACATTGTAGGCGAGGCCAGTTAATGCGCTATATGTAAGGTTTGCAGAGCCTGTTCCGTCTTGTGCCCAAGGTGTGGCAGCACCGATGGTATAAATACCCTTATCCCAAGTGCTGATTACCACATCCGAAACCTCGTATGTGTAGTCTGCGCTTTCATTCAAATTAACAAACGAGACCTTAATACGCGAAAGAAGGTGACGCATGGTAAACGCAACGACTTTATTACTATTTACGCCCGAAGTTGGCTCACTATTCGCATCGGTTGCAGCAGCTACATTGCCACTATAAATCAAATCAGCAGGCTCCGTTGGATTGACGGTATAGCTAATCTTTGTAGGGATGCCATTCACACATTCAGCAGCTGTGCCATTAGCAATAGCCGCAAAATTGTAAGTACAATCAGGTGTCCAATAGCGAGTAACACTGCAAGTCCAGGCTGCGCCCAAAGCAGCATCACCTCGAGTTACGGCTGCGCCAGCGTCGCCGTAAAGAGCAACAGGGGTAGCATTTGTACCTTTTACATTTCCCCAAACGGTAAAACCGGTAATGTCGGCGCCACTTTCATAGATTGCCTTGGTGGCATTGTCTACGAAAGCATCACCAAAGGCGATTGGAGCTTTGTCGTATGAGAGAACTTCCTCCTTGGCGCACGATGCCAAAGCCGCAACTGCCAAAACTGCTAAAAAAATCTTTTTCATATCAGTAAGTTTTAAATTATTGTTCGCGTTATTCTTTGGGCCCATACGGAGTAATCAGCTCCGTATGGACAAGGGGGTATTACTCAATCTCTGTATCTGGGGTTACAACAGTCCAAGTAGGATTGTTAGTCACAGTAAACTCAATCTTATTCTCCAAGCCAATGGATACCTTGAAATTATAAGCATTGTTTGCAACAAGTTCTTTAACACCTGTATAATCTTTCTCCGCAGTATTTACCTCATTCCAAGTCGTACCATCATTCGACACTTCGGTAACCACATCAAATGAAATACCTACATTCGCACCAGGAATGAAAAGCAACTCGTTTGGACACTCCGCAGTTGCGCCACTTGCAACAGTAATATCAGCTATGCTATATGTGCCGGTTGTCTGATTGCTCCAAGTGCCGTCAGGAACTGCATAATCACCCTTGGTGTATACATTGGTGAACACAATATTCTTAATAGTATAACGATAGTTCGTAGCTGTGGATGCGGTAGTGTTCTCAACAGTAAACTTCACCTTCGAGAGGAGGTGAGTGAAAGTAAATGCAACAAGGCCGTTGTTAGTATCTGGCTTACCATTGGTAGTAACGCGTTGATGCAACATATCAGTTTGAGTTGTTGCATCATAGGTGAGCGAAGTTGGCAGACCGGTGTTAGTGTCGGTAGTCACCGCAGTAGCATCTACGACAGCATCGAAAATGTAGTCGGCACCTGCAATCCAATACTGAGTTGTACCATCTGTTTGTGTCCACGCGCCACCACCCGGTGTACCTTCCACGGTTACGCCTGGAAAGATATTAACACCCTCTACGGCACCGTACACGGTGATGCTAGTTAGAGAATTATGAGTTCCATAGCTTGGATCTGTTGCTCTTACGCTGTTGTCCACAAAAGCGTTGCCGAAGCCGATGGCCTCACGGTCAATTGCAAGAGTCTCCTCCTTGGCGCACGATGCCAAAGCCGCAACTGCCAAAACTGCTAAAAAAATCTTTTTCATATCAGTAAGTTTTAAATTATTGTTCGCGTGTCGCTTGTTACTGCTTTTCGCTTAATGGGAACTATGGGAATCGATGAAAAAGATTTTCATTTTTACATTCCCTCCAAACCTCCCTTTGACCTTCGGTCTCCCTCCTTCGCACCTCGGCATAGAATACAAGCATTCTCTGCTCTCGGTTTGGCGTCGGTTGACAAAGGGCGGCTTGTCGCTGCGCTCCACTAAACTCTCATATCAGTAAGTTTTAAATAATTATTCGTTATCTCTCTTTGGGGCTATTGGGGGAACATTCAACCCCCAATAACCAAAATTTGGGTTTTAGTTGTTGCCCTGTGCAGGAGTGTTAACATTAGCATCAACACCCTCATAGTTACCTTCATTAGCCCAACCATTTACACCAGTAACCTGGAACTCAATTGGGAAGAGCTGACCGTCATCCGATGTGTTATCAGCTTTAAGGGTTGTCTTGATATCGTAGCTATGACCAATCTTCATCTCGGTTGCAGGGATAGTTGCTGTACGGCTATAAGTATCAAGCTCTACACCTGCCTGGTAAAGGACAACTGTAAAGGTTACATTGTAAGCCTTATTAGCAGGGATAAGGTAGAAATGCTCGGTAGAAGCACTAGTACCCTCTGTAAGGGCTGCAAGAGTTGCACCACCTACCTGTCCGAAATTCTTCGAGAATGTAGCACCAAAATTAGTCCAAGCAGCTGCAGGAATGCCGTGTGCAATAGCAAGATCAGCAGTAGCATAAACATCAGTGATAGTTACATCTTTAACCTCAAGCTTGATATTGCCATTTGACGCAAAGCCATTTGCAAAGGTAAACTTAACACGCGACAACATGTGATCAAAAGTGAAACCTACCTTTGCAGGCGCAGTTTCGATCTTTGCATCAGTCGTATCAGGCTCTACATAAGCAAAGAGCAAGTCTTGATTTGCGGCAGCAGTCTCATTGTCGAAAGTAATTGTACCGTTCTCTGCTACTGTGCTAACAGTTGGAGCATAAGTCCATGCAGCGCCTGTATAAGGAGCGATAGCTACGAAATCGTAATCTGCAGCTGCAATCCAATACTGAACAGGAGAATAAGTACCGTCAGCTGCAACCTGCTGATTAGTGAAAATCATACCGGCCTGATTCTGACTATTTACAACCGAGCCATATACGCTGAAGTCAAAATAGCCTGCAACCAAATCGTTTGCACGAACTGCGTTGTCAACGAAGGTATCACCGAAGCCGATGGCTGCGCCCTTAGGGGTGCTAACGATCTCGTCTGTTGCGCACGATGCCAAAGCGGCAACTGCCAAAATTGCGATAAAAATCTTTTTCATAGTATAAATGTGTGTATAAATTTGTTACAGAATTAGTTAGCTGGAACCTCAGTAGGCTCACCCCATCCAGGAAGCGCATTAACTGTAAACTCGATAGGCTCCTGCTGATTATTAGGGTCAACATTCTCCGGAGTAATAGTAGCTGCGATATCGTAGCTCTTACCAGCCTCAGGAACAAATGTAGTATATACGGTATGCTCATACTCAGCAACTTCAACTCCACTAACAAGCAACTCAACTGTGAACTTAACAGTGTAAGCGTTGCTATATGTAGTGGTAGTGTCGTCTGCATTAGTTACGGTTGCATTAGTAGCACCTGCACCTGGGATAAGAAGCAACTCATTGTAAGACTCTTGTGTTGCACCATTAGCGAGAACATATCCCTTCTCGTTTTCAGTAGTGAGAGCAGCATTATCCTCAGCTGTCAATGCTACATTACCAAAGTTAAGTACAAGCGAGTTGTTTGCCTGATCGCTCCAAGTCGAAGCTGCATCCAAAACAACATTTGCAGTCTTGTATGCATCAACAATCTGAATGTTCTTCACACGGATAGTAGCATTAGTAGCGTTGTAACCGTTTGTGAACGAGAACTTAACCTTCGACAAAGTGTGGCGGAAAGTGAAAGCTACTGCAGCATTACCCGAAACCTTACCCTGCTGTGATGCGTAAGCATAGAGAAGGTCGGTGGTACCATTGTTTGTAAACGAAAGGGTTGTAGATGCCGCAACAGCATCAGTCTTAGTCCATCCACCGTTTGTCAATGGAGCAACTGCATTGAAGTTGTAGTTTGCACCAGCAATCCAGTACTGAGTACCCTCATACTTCCAGTCGCTAGAAAGTTCAGAGTTGTCGATACCCTGAGCTACACGAGTACCATCGAAGAGAACGGCATTCTCTACGAAACCATAAACTGCAAAGTCTGTGAACATGTTGCCACCCTCGACGAAGCTTGGATCGTTGACGCTGCGGACGGAGTTGTCAACGAATGCCTGCTTGAAGCCGATAGCCTCGTTGTTCTGGCTAATGACATCCTCCTTTGCACATGCTACCATAGTTGCTGCAACCAAGATAGCCCAAATAACCTTTTTCATAATTGTAAATATTGTTTATTTTGTTTTGTCTTTGTCTTTGTTTTCTATCGTCATTCCGAGCGAGTCATCGAGCGTGGGAATCTTACTTGTTCCTTTTATTCCAACTGCGGGAGATTGCCACATTCGCTCCGCTCCTTCGCAATGACGCTGCGCGTTTTTTGTCTTTGTGAGTAGAGGTCCGGTCAAAGACCTCTACCCTATTGTTGAGATAATTACTCAATAACTACAGTAGCAGTTGCAGGAACATCCTGGAGATGAGTCTCAGCAAGTGGCTGACCATTAACTGTACAGTTAACGAACTTGATAGTAGCAGCACGATAAGTCATCGGATTTGTATCTGTGCAACCGAGATAGTACATGTCGAGAGTTACATTCTCAAACTTGCAGTTTGTAAGAACTGTATCGCCATAAGGACGGAAGTTAGCATACTCACCAGCTGCAAATGTTACATTTGTGAAAGTCGCAGTAGTAGTAGCACCATACGACAACCAACCCTGAAGGAAAGAATCCTTAACATTCAAAGTAACAGCCTTTGTAGTATTTACATGCAAAGGATAACCGCAGTTTACAACAGTTACATTCTCTACATTGTAAGTGCCCTCTACGCCATTGAGGTAGATACCACGGTAAGTCTGACCAGAGATTGTCTGACCATTCTGACCATCGATAGTTACATTCTTAACAGTTGCACCGCCAGTAGCAGGAGTGATGATACCGTTCTGACCTTTATCACGATTATCAAGAGCTGTAACAGTTGCTCCATTGCCATCGTAAGTCTCGCCAGCAGCTACAACGATCGACTGCTGATCTGCATATACTACATAGTAGTCACCTTCTACCTTTGTAGTGTAACCGTCAACCAAGAAGTTGGTGTTAGCGCCCTCAGCAGCGTTGTCACCTGGGTTGAACTGATAGAACTTACCACCGTAAACATTAACTACAGCAGAATTGTCGCGATAATTTGCATCAATGCAATTGATAGTATACCTTTTGTCAGTGACTGTAGCAGAGAATACGCCGCCCTCGATATTTACAGTTGCAGCATATACCTGTACAGCAGATGTTTCAGCGGTATAGTTACCACTCTTAATAGTAAGAGTACCGTCCTTTGCGTATACGCCATAAGTTTTACCATTTACTGTACCCTCACCTTCGATAGTAACATTTGCACCACCATCAACTACGAGAGCAGAGATGTCTGCACCTGTCAAACCTGCTACATATGACTTACCAGCAGTGAGTGTGAAACCATTGAGGTTGAGAGTCAAATCGTTAGTAAGGACAACCGAGTTGTCAAGAACTACATCCTCAGTAAGAGTTACATTACCACCAAGCTGAAGAGCAGCTGCCCACTCCGACTTAACAACATCTGCATCTGGAGTAGTAGCAGTGATCCACTCGTCAACAGTAGCAGTGAACTCGATAGGAAGAAGAGCATCCTCTGCAACATTCTTGTCGGTCAAAGTAGCCTTGAAGTTGTAAGCCTTACCTGGCTCCAACTTAATGCCCGTAAGAACAGTTGTCTTTGTTGCAGTTGTAGCCTGTACAGTACCCATCCAAAGTTCTGTATCGAAGGTTACTTTGTAAGTCTGAGCAGCCTCAGCAGGAATGGTCAAACGCTCATAGTCGCACTCGCCAGTCTGACCATCCTCAACCTGAGCACCATTCTCCATGTGACCGAACTCGAGCGTTGCAGTATTTGCAAGATTCTCCCAAGTGTAGCCGTCCTGTGCATTGAGAGTGATAGTACCCTGTGCAGGAACCTCCATGCGGATGTTCTTAACAACGATTGTGTTGTTAGGGTTAGTCGAGCCGTTTACGAACTGGAACTTAACCTTCGACAAAAGGTGGTCGAAAGCAAACTGCACCTTACCAGGAGTCTGTCCAACAGTAGTTGCTGTTGCCTGAGCGTAGAGAAGATCCTCAGTACCATCCGCATTAGTGAAGGTAACAGCTGTTGCGATGTCTGCCAAAGCAGTATTACTATCTGCTACGGTGGCGTAACCAACAGTCTGGCTGCCTTTCAAGTTACCCTTGTTCGATGCGAGAGCAACAAAGCGGTAGTCGTGATTCTTTGTCCAATACTGAACATTGTCATAAGCCCATACGCCGTTACCATAAACGCGCTCCTCGGTCAATACTGTACCACCAGCATTGTCCATCCAGCCCCATACGGTAAACTCCTCAAGACTTGTAGATGTTGCACTTGGGTCCACAGCCGCACGGACTGCATTGTTGGTGTAACCAGCAAAAGCAATCTGACCAGGAGCCTGTGTGCGAAGCACATCTTCCTGTGCGCACGCTACCAAACCTGCGATAGCCAATACGCCTACGAATAACTTTTTCATAATGAAAATTGTTTAAATAAAAATTTGTAAATGTGTTAATTTGTTAGCTGTATATTCTTTATTTAACAGTCTCAGTCTTAATTACACCGCCATCGTATACGAACGAATCGTTGATATTGGTGTCGATAATCCAGTTGTCAACCTCAACCTCGAACTCGATAGGGAGAAGCTCCTCGTCAGCCACATTCTCGTGGTTCAAAGTTGCGCGGAAGTTGTAAGCCTTGCCAGGTTCGAGGGTTACACCCGAAATAACGGTCTTCTTCTTGCCTGTATAAGCGACCTCGGTACCTTGATAGAGAGTTACTGTGAAGGTAACATCATAAGTAGGCTTAATATTCTCGTTAACAGCAACAGGAATGGTCAAACGCTCGTCTGCGCACTCGCCAACAGCTGCCGGAGCAATCTTGGTGTTGCCATCCTTGTCGGTCATATTGCCGAAATACAAAGTCGAAGTTGGCGCACCAGCTGAAACATTAACAGCCCACTCGAAAGGCTTCTTAGTCAAATCGATAGTACCCTCCTGTGGTGCTACCATCTGGATATCCGAAACCTCCAAAGTGTAGTTCTTGCTTGCAAATCCATTTACGAAAGTGAACTTAACCTTCGACAAGAGGTGTTTGAAAGTCAACTTCACAGGAGCCGGTGGATTAGAAGTAACATTGGTAGTGATGGTAGTAGCCTCAGCATATACCAAGTCGTCAGTACCATTAAGGGCATTATCAGAAGCATTGAGGTTCTTGAAAGAAACGGTACCAAGACCCTCCTTAGTCATATACTTGCCCTGATCAGCGAGTGTTACGGTGATATTGTCGTGATCTACTGGAGCCAACGCTGCGAAATAGTACTCGTGGTTTGAAGTCCAGTAAGCGAGGTTGGTGTAAGCCCACTTGATAGTGTCATCCTCAGCTACAGTCTTTGTAACACGCTCGTTGTCGAAAACAACACCGGTGTTAACATCCATAAATCCCCACACATCGAAAGCGTCGATTGTAGCAGTGGTCAAGCTTGGATCCACAGCCGCACGAACCGGCTTCGAACTGTTGTTCTGCACGAATGTGTTTTCAAATGTGATGTATGCAGGTGCCGCAGTACGCACTACCTGCTCTTTGCTACATCCAATCATTGCTGCAATTGCAACAACTCCTAAAATAAGTTTTTTCATAAATGAAATTTGTTAGTTAATAGTATTTTGATTTGTAAATAAGTTTACAATGGTAAATCAATATCCTCGTACTTGCCCCAATCGCTGACCGATACATCGAATGAGCCTGTTCCCTGCATACCATCCGACTCCTTAATTTCAATACCCTGTATCACGATAAGGCCTCCGTGTGGTTGAGACTTAATTTTGTCTGTGATATTCCAATCGAAATTGATGAGGTTTCCGTTTCGCAACATAACCTCCAAGTTCAAGGAGTGTTGGTTCTCGTTACGAGTAGGATAGTTAGCATTTGGATATGCCGGAATACCGAAAGAACGAACAATAGCACGAATTCCGTAGTCGGTAACCTCGCAGTCGTAGAGAATGGTCGCTGCACTCTCCGAAGTCTCGCCCGTATCCATCAACACCGACTCTGCCATACCCGACAACGCTCCACGAGCCAACGATACATATTGCAATCCCGACTTGAACTCGTAACGAATCTTGTAGGTGAATACCAACGGCTGCAATACAATTGGCAACTCGGTAGGTTCGAGCACCTTCTCGGCCATATAGCCCTCGATGTAGTTCGCAAACAACATATCCGGAGCATTCACAGTAGGCTCTTCCGTATTGAAGATGTTGCCCGAATAGGTTGCACGGGTACGAGTACGAGTAGTCGCACGAGTACTTACACCATTATCCTTACGCGAAAAGACAATATACTCGGTATCGTTGTTGTAGAACAAGATGTTGTTCGCGCCCTCGTAGAGATCAACCACGCCACCCGATGCCGGAATGTTGTGAACATTGCTATTGCCATTGCCGCCGTAGTTAACTACACGCAAACCCTTAGGTTTCAATGGACGAAGCGACTCGTAATCGATATAATCATCAGGCCAAGTTAGCTGCAATGTGGTCTGCGATGTGCTTCCACTCACGAAGTTCTCCTCCCAATCGCAACGATAGTCAGCCTTGACATTAACATGATAGCGATGAGCGTGCTCACGGTGAGTCTCACAAAGCTCCTTGTGAGTATATGCCGCACACGAAGTGGCAACCAGCGAGATAATTGCTATTATTATATATAGGTATCGTTTCATCGCTTGCCTCCCTTCTTCTCATTATAATTTCCTCGACCAATCAACCATACGAGCGAAATCTCGGCCTTGGTAGGTCCAAAGTACTGACGGCGCTTGGTAACCTGCCATACATAGTGGCCATCGACATTCTGGTACTCGTGGAAGATTCCTCCATGATAGCCGACTCCGATTGTGAAGTCGAGATTCAATCGGCGTGCAATAGGTACCGAATATCCATACTCCAAGCCCACCGACCACTGCGGCGAATCCTTGCTGAACATATGCTTACCCGGAGTTGCACCCAAGATACCCTTGCCATTCCATGCGAAGTCGTAGGTCAAAATCTGACCATACACGCCGAGATGGTGTCCCTGCAACGGCTTCACGCGCGAGGCCTTACCAAACCACCAACGAACAGCGACATCGCCGCCGTAGTAACGCCAATAGATATCCTTCTTCGAACCATCCCACCACGAGTGGTAGTAGTTCGCCATAACCGAGAACTTCGAGCCGAGATAGAACTCGACACCAAGGTTCGGAATAGTCAGAACATCGAAGAGCATATTGGTCTTAACGGCCATATAGAACGGCTTCTTCTCCTCCGGTTTCGGAGCCGGAGCAGCTGCCTCTTGATTTACAACTACATTGTATTTCTCGCCATAGCACTCCACCGAAACATTTGCCGAGCGAGGTTGCTCAACGGTATTTGGCGCAACGGTAAATGCAACACTGTCAGCGGTTGGAACTGCGAGAGTCAACCAATCTGCCTTGGTCTGCACAACCGGAACCGTATTGTCTTTGACATTGCGCGAGAATGTGATGGAATTCGCGCCACCAGCTGCCGGGAAGTTGATAGGACTCGGCGAGGTGATTGTGATATGCGGAGTTGTACCCTCCTGCTCTACTGTAACGGTATGGCTCCTGCCATAGCTCGAAACCTCGATAGTAGTGGTACGAGAATCTTTGTACGGATTTGGCGCAACCTCAAATGAGATATGATCAGCCTTTGGTGTAAGAGCTGTAATCCACGATACATTGCAGGTTGCAGCAGGCAATACATCGTCTTGTACATTCTTGGTAAAATCAACCTTGCCGGTTGCCCCCTCAGCAGGAAACTTCAATGTCTCCTTAGTGTTTATATCGATGCGAGGCTCCAACTCCCACCAGAACTCGGCGCGAGCATCGGCATAACGAAGGCGAGGGAATAGATTCTTCTCCATCCACTTGTAAGGCACGCCATTGTGGAGTTTCACCAACTCGTCATAACGCTCATTCACAACATCGCCATTTGCACGAGTTACGCGCTCAGGGAATTTCTTAATAATATCGAGAACCTCTTCGCGATAAGGCGTTTCGGCTGTCTGCTTTACCAGCTCTTCGAGCCCTGTCCAATCGACATGGGTAGAAACCACCTCATATTTAAGCTTGACGGAAATCTTCTGACCAATCCACTCGGTAATAGCCTTGGCACGAGCCTTTGCCACACGCTCGTTGATCCTCTGCGTACCCTCCGGCGAGGCGCAACCAACAATGCGAATTCGGCGGAACTTCGCTGTCGAATCCTCGACATATTGCTTCACCTCAGAAGCAAACTGCTGCAAAACCTCATTATTGCCCATGTAATTTTCGTCAATCAAAGCAGAACCTTGACGAAAATATATTTTCACATACTTACGCACCTCTCTGTCGACTTGTGCAGACGACGCCAAAGGCACCCAAGATAGCAAAAATAACGCAATTAAAAATTTTCTCATTTCCAATCCAACCCTCAATCGTGCGGAATTTTCCGAAATAAACCAGCCGCAACGACCAAACTAAATTTCAAATCAATCTTTAAATACGAAGAAATTCCCATTTTTCTTCGGTGTGTAAATGCCTATAAATCAGCGAATTACCCCCCCCCTATAACCACGGGGAGCGGGTTTAGAAACCTCCAATAATTCGCCTTTTGCTAGCGTTTGCGATTACAAAGATATGTATTTTCGGATTAAAAAAGAAACTTTTCTATCGTTTTTTTTCAAAAAAAATGCACCTTTATTTTTATTCGATATATTATTCCAAAGCGCACAGAAAGAGGGGTTATTCCATTAAATGGATGGATATGCATATATTATGCAAGTTTATTTATGTAATTCGATAAATCAACCGACACCTAATGCATTCAAAAAAGATATGTTGTCATTATGTCGTGTTTGTAACATTTTACAGAACAACCTATTCGGAGAACAATAGACTTTTTACTCCAAATTTAGGCCAAATCACGCTATATAATAATAGGTATCCACACCAAATTAGGCCTATTTTGGATATATTTTGGGTTTATAACCGCCAAATAGCAAAAAAGATGCGAATATTTTTCTTGTTTTAAAAAAATTTGCACATCTTTGCAAGTCGGTAGGTTATAGGATTTTGCCACATTTATAGCAAACTACGATTACATACATTTCAGAAAGGCTTTTTGGTCAAACCAAAAGGGCTTTTGTATTTTGTTTTGTACAGAAAAATAGTAACAGAAAAATATCTATTATGAAAATGCGCAATTTATTTATGTTGCTGCTTGCAGCGTTTGCCATATCGTGCACAGAACCGGACATCAACGAAGGCAACGAGGGTGGCGGCAATGAAGAAGGAGGTGAGGTCATAAACCCATCCAAGCCAACAGTACCAGCCTATGTAAAGGCATCACGCAACCTGTTAGTTAAAGATTATGACGGCGGCACAGAGAGTGTAGCCATGGAGGTCAAAGGCGACTACGAGTGGCAGATAACATCTTCTGCCGAAGAGTGGCTTTCGGCTGTTCGCCTTGACAATAACTTAGTCGTAACTCTCGCAGAGTGTAACGACAAGTTGCAACGCGAAGGTGTCGTTACTGTGACGGTAGGCGAGGGTGACAATATAGCCGAAGCCTCTATCAGAGTGCTCCAAATCGGCACTGACACCGAGGAGCTTATCTACGAGGTTGAGACCACCGAGCCAAACCAACGAGTTATCGCTGCACCAATATTGACATACCAAAATGGCGGAAAGATGACTGTCGATTTTGGTGATGGAAGTGAGGTTGGAACATACGAAGGACAGCGAGTATATAAGGACTACGCTGAGCCGGGTGTCTATACCATCATCATATCGGGCGAGGATATTCACAATCTCGAATTTGCATATAATGACACTGTTTGTCCTGAGTTGAAGCGTATCCACTCGTGGGGTAAGATGGGCTACAAGAATGCAGCCAATATGTGCAAGGGCTGTATCAACTTGGAGTCTATTCCTGCCGATGTTGCGGGCTCGTTCGAGAATGTAGGCTCTTTTGTTGCGGCGTTCCTCGGTTGTGAGAAGTTGAAGGAGATTCCTGAGGGGTTGTTCCAACACGCAACCAACGCGAAGAAGTTCTCGAACTGCTTCCGCTATGCGGCATCTATTAGCGAGATTCCGGAGAATCTCTTCGCTAACAACACATTGGCAGAGGAGTTCTACTTCACATTCTATGGTACGGGAACAGACTACAAAATTACAGATGAGGCATTGAAGATAAATACGGGAAATTACCTGAACAGCTACCCTGCTGAACACGAGCAGTCGAATGCTATCTCGAATGGAAATCTCCACTCTGTACCAGAGAAGTTGTTTAGCAACTGTCCGAATGTAACGAGATTTGAGTATCTATTCGGAGAGACCGCTATTACTACCATTCCTGAGAAGATTTTTGCGGCAAATAGTGCAGCCACCAACTACGAAGGCCTGTTCTTCGCTTGTACCAACTTTACAACCATACCTGCAAACTTTATGAAGAGTGCCTCTGCGGCAACCAACATTAAGTATATGTTCGCAGGTTGTGTGTCGCTTACCGAGATTCCTGTGGCGATGTTCGAGAACTGCACAAATGTAACCAACTTGGAGTATATTTTCAGTCTTACGGGTGTTAAGAGCCTTAAAAAGGGTATCTTCAAAGGTCTGTCGCAGGTTAAGACCGTGGGTGCGGTATTCCACACCTGCACCTCGCTTACCGATATTGAGGCGGGCGTGTTTGATGGTTTGACCGCTGCAGAGTCATTCCAATACTGCTTTGCAGACTGCACCTCATTGCGCACTATCCCTGCGGGATTGTTGGCCGGAATGAGCGCAGCTTATGACTTTGAGTCGATGTTTGCCAACACCGCATTGGAGAGTGTACCGGCTGAGTTGTTTGACGGAGTACGCGACTACGACTTGGCAAACTACGCCTACATCTTCTCGGAGTGCAAGAACCTCAAGAGCGTGCCTGCAAACCTCTTCGACCATGTTACGGAACTCGCCTCTGACGGAATGGAGTGCCTTTTCTATAAATCGGGTATCGAGACTATTCCGGCAGGCTTGTTTGCAACCTGCACAAAGGCCGATTCTACATCTTTCGAGGGGGCATTTTTTGGTTGCCCTGAGTTAAAAACAGTCGAGGGCTCAATCTTCCCTGAGGTGACATCCATAACAAGGATGACTCAACTCTTTGCGCTCTGTCCGAAATTGGAGAACATTCCTGCTGACTTATTCAAGCCGCTGGGCACTGCGAAGTTGAGATTTACGCAGACCTTCGAGGATTGCACATCGTTGAAAACGCTTCCCGAGGGGCTGTTTGCACACAACACTGCAACCACCCACTTTGCAAGCACATTTATGGGCTGCACAGCATTGGAGAGCGTTCCTGAGAACCTCTTGGCTGCATGCGCAAACATCACCTATGTGAACAACATGTTCCACGGCTGTACAGCTCTCAAGACCGTTCCGGAGAAGTTATTTGCAAACAATCCGAAGATTGAATCGTTCGAAAAGACCTTCTTGGGTTGTACCGCACTCGAAACAGTGCCCGAGAGACTCTTCTCGGCATTGGAGGGTGGTACCAAATCGGTAACATTCGCAAGTAGTTTCAAGGGCTGTTCGGCATTGAAGAACCTCCCGGCAGGATTGTTCGATGCTACACGCCGTATTAGTTCCGTATACAACTGCTTCAAGGGTTGCACTTCGCTTACAGGCGAGAGCCCATACACTATGGTTGGCGAGAAGAAGATTCACCTCTACGAGCGTGTTCAAGGCGAGGATTTCCCTCGTGTCCCTTCGTCTTACGACGACTGCTTTGCAGATTGCAGTGGCCTGACCGACTATGCAGTAATGCCAATGGCGTGGAGATAGGAAATACACTATATTTAATATACATAACACACAAATTTAGGTTAGTATGAAGAAGAATTTATTTACCTCAAACTACACTGCGCCCGATATGGAGATGCAGTTAGTGATTGTCGAGAGTGGATACCAGAGTTCCACTTTTGGCGTAGGAATCGAGGGTGTTGGAGACCTCGAAGAACTTGAATAATGTCAAACTTAAAGAGCAAAGAAGATTATGAAAAAGACTTTTAAGTATGTGTTGGCAGTCGTAGCGGCTGTATCGACAGTAGCTTGCTCGCAGTTTGACGAGCAGGATTTGACACCGGAGGTTGGTGGCAATGAGAATTTGGTGCCGATGACCATCACCGTAGGCAACGAGGCTTCGCGTGTAAATATCGGAGAAGATAACACAACTATCAACTGGACCGCAGGGGATAAGTTGGCGGTCTATGAGGGAACAAGCACTAATACTGCAGGTAAAGCAAAACATGAGTTTTCGATTGTTGAGAGTTCTATCAATGGTTCAAGCGCATCATTTAGAGGCGAGGTTACTGAGAGTGCTACACAATTTCGTGTTTTATACCCAAGCGATGCCGTAGAAAGTCGTTCGACTAATCACGATTTTAATGTAGTGTTGCCATCTGTACAGCAGCTTGGTGAATACAATATTGCAGAGGGTGCGCTTATTTCGGTAGGCGAGATGGCAAAGACTGATGGCTCTGTTTCACTTCAAAATATCGTAGGCTTCCTTCGCGTAGATGTTACTTTTGACGATGTGGAGAAGATTGTAGTAAGCGGAAATCAGATTGCAGGAACCGCAAAGATTGGTTGCGATGATAAAGCTATCACAAGCATTACAACAGGAGCAAATTCGGTAACCCTCCTTCCAAATGGCGAGGTATTTACCCCTGGCTCATATTGGGTAGCATTGTACCCAAGCACCACTGCGGCAGGTGATTTCAGCGTGCAGTTCAACCGCACAAGCGGTACCCCTACAAAGTATGCTTCGACCAAAGAGGTTGTAATCGAGCGCAACAAGGGTTTCCATATCACCGACTACAAGTGGGTTAAGTCCTCTTGCACAATCAGCAACGCCGAGGAGTTGGTGAACTTCCTCTCGAACACAGCTAAGTATGGCAAAGCCGAGCTTGCGGCAGATATCAACCTTGAAGGAGTTGCGTTGCCTACGGCTGCTATATACGATGGCGAGTTCGATGGTAAGGGCTTTGCATTGAAGAATTGGAACGCCACTGCTCCACTCTTCACAACCCTCGTAGGTTCTGTTAAGAACTTGACTATTGACGAGTCGTGTACTTTGACCGCAGCCGATGCAAAGGGCGCATTTGGTTTTGTTGCTGCAACCGTAAAAGCTGGTGGTTTGCTCGAAGGCATCACCAACAATGTGGCTGCTATCACCCTCAACACAACCAACTATGGCGCAGGCGAGGCTCAGCTCGCAGATGCAGTATACTTCGGTGTCTTGGCAGGCGAGTGCTATGGTGCAGTTAAGAACTGTGTGAATAACTCGAATATCACAATCACAACAAACCCTACAGGCGGCACAAAGCGTGGTTTGGTATATATTGGAGGTTTGGTTGGTCTGCTCGATACAGAGGAGAGCATCGCTGCCGACAATAAATTTGTAAGTATGTCTGCTTGCCAGAATAATGGTAATATTGCCTACACCATCGCAAGCGGTCGTGGCGGTTACCTCTTCCTCGGTGGTTTGGTTGGTGGTACAACCGCATCGAAGCTTGCTGCCTCAACAACCGTTAAGACAAATATTGACGGCTGTACAAACAAGGGTACTATTTCACATATCTACCCAGACAACGCTATTGCTGTTGGTGCAAGTAACGATGAGTCAAACTATACAAACATCGGAGGTGTTGTCGGCTACTGCGAGGGTAGTGTATCGAACTGTACAAATGGTGTTAAGAAGACCTCTATTGATGTCGGTCTTCCAACAACATTGCAGGCTGCCGAGAGTGCCGAGAAGGGTACTATCACCGTTTCGACTCCAACTTTGACAGCCGACTATGTGGTTGCTCGTTTGGCTGTTGCAGGTGTTGCAGGTTATGCAATGATTGGTGGCAAGAAGAACAACAACTATGCTCCTATCTCTGTTTCGGGTTCGTTTGGTAACGGAAATCTTGGTAGCTCATACGCCGGAGGTGGCGCACAGAAGGGAGTTTCGGTAGCAGGTGTTGTGGCACAAACCGGTTGCAGCACATATTTCAAGAGCAACACTTTGAGCGATTGCCACAACCACGGTGCTATCACTTGTTCCTTGAATATGACTTCGAATGGTGCCAAGACGCTCCACCATGTGGGAGGTGTTGTTGCTTACAATGCTGTTACAGCCAAGACTTTGACCAACAACGCTGAGGTAACAGTAACTTCGAACGGTTACGAGAACTACCTCGGAGGTGTTATAGGCAATGGCGCGGCCGATATGGAGAGCTTGATCAACAACGCAGACCTCTCGTTTACTCTTTCGCGCACAGAGAGCGATCATCTTTCCACAACATCTCAATACTTGGGCGGCGTTGTAGGTAATATTACCACTGGCATCACCTTAAAGACGGCAACTAACAACAATGCTTTGACCTTCGCTGTTAATGGCGCACCTGAGAAGGCTGTCTACTTCGGTGGTGTAGCCGGCTCTGTGGCAAATGGAGATACTCTTATCAACAACGGCTCGATGACCATCACCGACAGCTGTACTAAAAGTTATGTTGGTGGTATTGCCGCCAAGGCTATCTCAGGAACTATTGTTTCCGCAACCAACAACGGCACTATCTCATACACCGGTGGCGATATGGATGGACTCTATGTTGGAGGTGTGTTTGGTACTGCAGCAAGCACAAGTATTACCGGTTCGTCAAATACCGCAGATGTTACCGTTGGTTTCACCAAAGTTTCTGACCTCTATTTGGCGGGAGTTATGGCTGAGGCTACTACTAAGCAGACATTTAGTGGACTCTCCAATAGCGGCGCAATCACATTGGATGCAGCAACTGCCACAATAGAAGACTTGTATGCAGCAGGTGTAAGCGCATATAGTAAGGATGCATCGGTATTTGACAACTGCTCGAATAGCGAAGCCCTCTCTCTTACTGCGGCAAGCGCAACAAACGCATATTTCGGAGGTATTGCTGCTACTTCGAGTTCTACAAGCTATGCCGTAAACGCTACAAATTGCACCAACAGCGGCGATATGACAGCTGCATTTGCGGCAAATTGGTATGTAGGTGGTGTTGTGGCTTATGGAGTCAATTGGAGCTCTACCACTTCAAAGCAGTACTCAATTACAGGCAATACCGTAACAAGCGACATCTCTATCTCTTCGGCAGAGGGTAAGCTCTATGCAGGAGGTATCGTTGGTCACTCAGGTATGCATATTACATACACCGACAACTCCTACACAGGTACAATTTCTACTACCAACACAAATGGATTTGTAGGTGGTATGGTCGGTAGCACTGTATTGAGCGCAACAAGTACCGGCACTAATGCGGCAAATTATAACTACTCATTCTCCGGCAATAGTGTTAATGCTACCCTGCCTACAAGTGGTTATAGTGGTGCATTTGTTGGTGGACAATACAACTCTACAACAAGCACCGTTAATACGGCACCTATCTTCAAATATATCTTCGATACTGTGAAGCCTAACACAATCTCGACAACAACAAATGTAACTGACGCTGTCAGCGCATATCGCGATGATGCTCGCTTTACAGTTGTCATCGAGGGACTCGAAGGTGGTGTAGTAACCAAGTAAGCGAAGCACTATGAAGTATTTTAAGAATATAATCTGTATGGCTGTGGCGGCATTAGTCGCCATAGCCTTTACGGCTTGCAGCGAAAAAGGTGGAGCTGAGACCGGAGCCGACATCACCATTGCCGTTGATGTTAACAATGTTACTGCCACATCGGCGAAAATTGAAGTGTCGCATGACGGTAAGGCAGCCAACAGTTGGTATGGCTTTGTTACTACCGATGTCAACACTAATGAGTTAGCCCTTATCAAGGCGGCGGTAAGCGACCTCAAACAGGGCGACTTGGCCTCGCAGTTGAAGTTCTCGAAGAACTTCGTAACCATACTGAATGCCCTCACACCCAACACTGCATACAAATATATCGCCTTCGGACTTACTGAGGATGGCGTAGTGTATGGCAACCATGGAGCCGTAGAATTCACCACATTGGAGGCGAATACAGGAGGAAATACGGGGGGAAATCCAAGCGAGGACGAGGTATATACGGGTATGAATGTAAACCCTTCGTGGAGTATTGCCTACACGGGTGTCGGCACCATTGAGGGCACCGAGTACAACAACACCGTAACCGTTACAAGCACCGACAACAACCCATACACCATAGCCATAGTCTATGCCAGCGAGTACGACTCTTCTAAGTTGCGTGGATTTGGCGAGATGTTGATTGAGGATATGTACTCATACATCGATGAGTACAACTATGCGTATGGCACTTCGTATGTATTGAACGATCTGCTCTATCGCGGCAATGGCAAGACCGCCTTCGAGAATCTCTATCCGGGCTACTATGTTGCCGTTGCGCTGGGTATCACATCCAAGGGCGAGGTGAGTGGTCTGTATGCTGTTTCGGCAACCTTCGAGATTAAAGAGGAGGAGCCAACTTCGCTCTACACATCGTGGATGGGCAATTGGGTACTCAACGGCGACAACAATGTGTCGAATAACATTACCCTCTCGCGAGATGTAGCTAATAAGTCGATAGCGATGACGGGCCTGATGAATCTTCCATTTACCATCTTGGGCGACTACTCTACCGAGCGCAACGACATCATCTTCTATGCACAGACAATAGTATCGGACTACGAGATAAGCGATGGCGAAGGTGGCACCGCAGTAGCCAATATACAACTTGTTGGTTTAACCAAGGAGGGCAAGTTCTATGGTCTTGACAATGGCAGCTACGCCATAGCCATTGCTGGCGTTCTCGAAGGTGGTCAGCGCGCTATTGTACGCTATGGCGTAAACCTACCCGATTATCCTGATTTTGTAGCAATGATGATTGTGGCAGAGGTTAATGGCACCTATTACGGCCTTGACAGCAAAGAGGGCACAACCATCCCGGCCTTCAATATTATGGCAACAATCGATGCTCCGGCCGCCGAGGCAACAACCCTCGCCGCACATCGTTTTTCAACGCCATATCGCAATGGTCATAAGCGACTTATGCCGACATTGCGACTTGGCCGAAACATCTCGGAGCAACTCCGCTAATTGTCGACAATCGACTATCAAAACAGATAAATCATAAGAACAGGGAGTGTCTAACCAAATGGGTTTTGACACTCCCTTTTTGTTAGAATACTCCCATCTTGTTAGAAGTTGTATAATCGGTAATGATGCAAAAAGTGACGCTTTTTGCATCATTACCGTATAATCAGATCTACCAATAAATAGGGCTGCCCAACTTTTAGTTGAACAGCCCCTGAAATTGTAGAGGGCTCAGCCCTTAATTTGGAATCTTAATTTCCCCAAGTGCCGTAATCAATAGCATCCTTGCTTTCCAAGAATGATACGCCTGCATACTCTGTGCGGTTCTCGCGGATACCGATAGCATAGTCGAATACATTTGTTGCTGTGAGGTCGGTAAACTGGCCAACAGCCTTACCATCAGCACCAATGGTTACAGCAGTTGCGATGCGACCACCAAGCTTCACATTTGTAAATCCAGGAGTCTTAACCGTTGTAGTAGTCTCGCCAGTAGTCTCATCGGTCGATGTTGATGTTGTAACAACATCACCTGTACCCATACCCACATTTGGACAAGGGCTATATGTGCCATCACCATTATCAATGCAAGCGATAATATCGCAGTGTACTTGAGTATTTTTATATGTTCTATCGCTCGAATACATTGTTCCTTGAATACCGCCTACATGAAGAACTCTACCCTCGGCAAGTTTAGCAATAACAGTGATATTACCTGTATTGATCAACGAACTCAATGCGTTTGTTGAGTTGTAGTTATCGCCTGCAATGCCTCCTATACGAGTCTCGTTAGTAGCAGACTCATTTACTACATAACCATTTGATGTGCCCTCGAAAATAATATTTCCCTTATTGAGTCCTGCTCCAACACCATTGGCATTTCTAAAATTATTGCCATTATAGTAACCAATAAGGCCTCCCAAACTAAATCGGCCATTTGTTACGGCACTTTTGGTTACATGCAACTTACCCTCATTAAGAGCCAAACCATCACCACCAACATTGAAGTTTGCATTACGGCCAAGTCCTATAATGCCACCTATATGGCGATCGCTGACAGATGTAGAGTTTGCACCAAATACAATATCACCTTTATTGGCTGTGGTCTTTCCTATTGCTGACCAGAACGAAGTATAGCCAGATGCTCCGTATGTTACAAAGCCAACTATACCGCCGCAGTATATAGAACCATTTGAGGTCCCAGAGAATGCAATATCTGCTTTTTCCGAGTTGGTTACAGTAGTACGCGAAACCACTTTTGCCCACCTGGTTACAATTCCTCCTATTCCACCAGCATAAGTAGCTTTATATGTACCACTGAGAGAGATCGCTCCATCATTCACGGCTTCGCCCTTGAACTCTATTGCACTATATGTACCGACAGTTTTAGAGTCATCCTCCTTAGCATGTCCTGTCGAAAGAGCTGCAAACAAACCTCCGACAAACAGCTCACTGGATACTGTTCCCGAAACAATAATATCGCCAGTCTCTGTATTTGTAGCCTTCTTCTCAAATACGATGGTAATGCCCTCTTTATTCTGTCCGAGCAAACCTGCAATCCACAAATCTGGTGTAGTTCCACTGAAGGTCATTGCGCCCTCGTTCACAACATCATCCTTGAATGTTAGCTCACACTTCTTCAATGTTGTGAAAGACGAGATACCTGACATATAGACATTATCTGTGTGTGTTCCAGATACACTAATATTACCTTTGTTGGTTACGGTGCTATTGAATGTTGCAGTCGAGCCGTTATCAGGCACACCAAACACTCCTCCAAGTCGGAGACCCGGAGATGAACCAGAGATAACAATATTACCTTTATTAACTACCTCACCTTCGAAGGTCATGTGGACATTAATAGTCGGATAACCGAATATACCTCCTAAGCGGTTGTAATTATTGGTGTTTGCTCCACTCATAGATATCGAGCCATTGTTTGTAGTCTTACCTGCAAATGTAAAGACTTTCTTACTATCAGTTGTTCCATTTGAATAACCAATAATACCACCGATATTACAGCCTCGTGTATTAGCTTTAATATCGATATTACCATTGTTTACACTATTCTCAAATGTTGCCACCGATAGCGCACCGCGATAGCATCCAACAAAGCCTCCGATATAACCCTGTACGCGTGTCTCGGCACCCTCATTCCAAGTGATATCGCCATTATTTGTGCAGTTGTAGAACGACACAAAGAGGTCTGTATCGGATACATTTGTGTAGGCTGCAAAACCTCCCAAGGCGAGACTTATATTGCTTGACTGGCCCTCCTTCATTGCTGATTGAACAACAATATCCACATTGTTCACACAACGCTTAAAATCTACACCCATAGCAACACCGACAAAGCCTCCGACAGAGTTATCTTCAAATGCAGTCTTAGTAGATGTATTGTTGATAGTGATTTTGCCACTTGCGGAACAGTGCTCAAATACAGCAGGAGTATCGCTCTTTGCCTCTACTGCATTAGCAAATGCTCCCACAGTAACCTTCTCTGTCTGGTAAGCAGCCACATTTCTGATATGCAAGCCGCGGAACGATGCCGATGTCTTGTTGAAGAGAGGAAGTGTTGACTTGTTTATATCTACATGATCAGGAGAGTAGACAACAGCAAAGCCGTTACCATTGATAGTACCGATGTAGTTTGGAGCCTCGATTGAAGTCCAATCACCAACTGAAACATCAACAACAGGGATAGTAACATCTGAACAGAATACAGCAGGCTTCGACAATATTGCCATAGCACCATCCTTTGCCACGGTAGCATCAGCCTTCTCATCATCGGTGGCTGCCGTATTTTTGAGCACAGCCTGAGCAGATGCAAGTGTTGCCTCCGCTTCTTCGAGGGTCTCTTTAAAGTTTACCAAATCGCCATAAGAGCCAATTACAAACTCCTTTGCCGTGTCGGTAGGCTCGTAAACAATATCCGAAGAGAACTCACGAACATTACCTGCAACGAGTGGCTTGCTGTCGCCGGCCTTTACGGTTGCATACATCACACCATAGGTGTCGTCAGTCAGAGTTACATACAACTCGTCATAAGTGCCGGCAGGAAC
>JAZSOV010000125.1:0-16276 GCA_045537095.1 Alistipes sp. | reverse complement strand
ATAATATTTGTCTTGCAGGTGCCATTATCCCCGACAAAGCAGTTGAAACCCTTGTCGAGCAGCAACTCCTCCTGCGCAAGGTTCTTGAAATTGAGTATCGAAAGTCGTGAGAGATACATATCGTACTATCTGACTATTTAGTATTTGTAAGTAATAAACGAAGCATATTCCTTCCAGCCTTCTGCCTCTTTGTACGCATTTATCGAAGCCTTAGGTACATATATCCTTGTTTTGTTCTTATTCAAATACGATGTAGTGAATATTGTAGCATCACCATCTATTGTCGGTGGTGTAGTCGGCTTACAATCGAATTTCACTAAACTTTCACAGTTTGAGAATGCATTATCTCCAATCGAAGTAACACCATCTCCGATTGTCACATCTATCAAGCCATAGCAAGCGTTAAATGCTCCCTCCCCAATTGATAAAACACTGTTAGGTATTACTATACTTGTCAGGCTTTCGCATGAACGGAATGCGTAATTTCCAATCTCAGTAACACTGTCAGGGATGGTTATGTTTTTCAATGATTGACACTCTGCGAATGTATACTCTCCAATTGTAGTAACTCCATAAGGGATATTTGCACTTGTCAAACTGATGCAATCCTTGAATGCCCATTCGCCAATCTCAGTAACACTATCAGGTAGTGTTATACTTGTCAATGATTGACACCCTGCGAATGTATACTCTCCAATTGTAGTAACTCCATAAGGGATAGTTATACTTGTCAATCTACTACAAAAACGGAACGCTTCCTTGCCAATCGAGGTAACTCCATTAGGAATAACTATGCTTGTCAAACTACGACAATCATAAAATGCCTCCAGTCCAATCGAAGTAAGGCCATTGCCAATAGTTATATTCGCTAATTTGATGCAAGAGCTAAATGCGTGGTCTCCAATTGAAGTTACGCTATCTGGAATAGTTACGCTTGTCAAAGCTGTATTATAGAAAGTCGTAGCATTGATCTCAGTAACACCATTAGGAATGTTTGCGTTTGTCAAATTTTTGCAATCTCTAAATGCCGCCTGCCCAATCGAAGTAACGCCATTAGGGATTATTACATCTGTCAAACTCTCACAATATGCGAATGCCGCCTGCCCAATCGAAGTAACGCTATCAGGAATAGTGATGCTTGACAAACTGCTACAATTTATGAATGCCTGATATCCGATTGTTGTTGGAGAGATCGCAAAGGTTATAAAGCCCTCACATGTTGCGCTATCATAGCCATGTTCCAAAATGGTAGCACCAAAGGCATTGGCATCGGAGATGGTTATGGCCGAAGTTGTACCCGGTATTTGGGTGTAACACAATGTATTCTCGCGTAACTGCGTTACAGTCAACATCTTCTTCTCCTCGTTTGGATAGTTTGCCAAAGCAAGCGTAATGGTAGCCGTACGCTTTGGCTCGGAGGTATTCTCTGCGACCGAGAATTTCAGAGTGTTGTCGTAACTGCTGCCGCCCGTAGTGGCAAGGATTATCCAATCTGCATCGCAAGTTGCAATCCAATCATCACCGGCTATCAACCCTACCGAGTATTCGCCAGCTGAATATGCCGCGGCAACGCTCTCTTTATCGACTGACAAATGCGGAATAGCCTTTTGATTTACTACAATAGTGGTACAATAAGGGCTGTAAGAGCCGGAATTGGCATCATACACATGTATTGCCACCTGTCGATTGGCAACTCTATTGTCGGCAAGCGTAAACTTAAACTCGGTATATGTTGGCGAGGTCTGCAGCGTAACACTCCTGCTCGGAGTGTCGATTGTAACCCAATCTGTGCTGTTGTCCGTATTGGAGATAATCTCAGCTCTCCACGAGAGGTTGGTCTTGATCTTGATAGTATAGCTCTTGGCATACTCCGAAGCCTCGATGTCGACTTCGTTATTCTCGCTCGACACCGTCTCCCATACATAGGTCATACCCTTCTGTCTTACGGTGGCTACATTCATCTCAACACCATTGCCGCTAATAGAGATAGTGGCCTCTCGGTCCCAAGTATCCGGATTTACCCCTGCAGTAACCGTAACATCGGTGTTGCCTGAGCCATACGATGTGTTGAATTCCAACCACGAAGCATCCGATTTTATGGTATAGTTGGTGAGATTGGTAGTGATTGACAGAGTCTTAGATGATCTGTCGGCAGTAAACACCAAATCGGCATTAGATGCGATTGGAATGCCCTTCTCCTGAATCACTGTAATAGTTTGAGTATACTCTGAGCCGAGGAAAGATGGATCTTTTATGGTTACGGCTATCGTACCTGTACGCTCGTTAATCGTCTCGTTCTCTTTGATAGAGATAAGCCACGAAACTTCACCACGATTCGCGATATTTATCCAAGGTTGTTCGCTTTTGACGATATATTCGCAGCCCGGTATCATTTTGCCGAGGTTAAGTTGCTTGTTGATACTCTCATCTCCTTTCAGTTCGATTTTATCGAATGGCAATACAAATGGCAAACTCTCAACCTCCTCGTAGGCGGTACAACCCGCATAAGTAAGAGCTACCACCATAGTCATTGCATATATAAGTATCTTTTTCATCATCTCAGCATATTAGAAGTTAAAACCAAGTCTGCCACTAAATCCATATACAAACTTATTGTGGTATTCGATTGAATTGATGCCTTGCGCCTTCAAGTACGGCATCTGCTGCATATCGAAGCCAACCGCAAGATAGACACCCGACTTTTTGGTCATTCTGAAATTGACACCCAACTGCGGATTTATCACTGCTCCACCGGTCTTGTAGGAGAGGCTCTTTCCAAAAGGCATCTCCATAGTATGTCTGGTCGAGAAACGATAGCCAGCTGCCAATGCAAAGAATGGCGACCAACGATTATCCACAAAGTTCACGCGGAAATAGGCGAGTGCCGGAATATTTACAAGGTTAAGGTGGATGGCATACTCACCATTCTTAGTAATATTCTGCTCCCACCTTTCGATGCGCTCCTCGCCAATATTGTAGAGATTAACACCTGTACCTATACCTACATAGAACAGATTATTGATTTGATAACCTCCAAAATAGAGGCCGTCAATTGTCATATTGAGATTTGTATCCATAGAGAAACCTACCTCTACCATCGAGCGATAACCCTTCAATGATGCCTGCTTCCACTTCTCGATGCGAGCCTTTTTAGCCTCGGCTTTTTGAGCCTTCTCTTGCAAGAGTGCTTGTTGCGCTAACGCTTTTTGACGCTCCTGCTCCAACTGTGCCTGCCTTATCGCATCATCTTCACCACTCTTTATCGCCTTTACTTCGGCTTTTGCCTTTTCGAGAGCCAATCGTTTCTCCTCGGCAAGGCGAGCCTTCTCCTCGGCAATGCGTTTTTTCTCCGCTTCGATGCGAGCCTTCTCCTCGGCAGCCAATCGCTCACGCTCCGCCTTCTCGGCTGCGGCCTTCTCGGCAGCAATGCGTTTCTCCTCCTCGATACGCTTTTTCTCTTCGGCTGCCAATCGCTCACGCTCCGCCTTCTCGGCTGCGGCCTTCTCGGCTGCAATGCGTTTCTCCTCTTCGATACGCTTCTTCTCTTCGGCAGCTATGCGCTCACGCTCTGCCTTCTCGGCTGCGGCCTTCTCGGCAGCAATGCGTTTCTCCTCCTCGATGCGTTTTCTCTCCTCGGCAGCCAATCGCTCCTGCTCCGCCTTTTCGGCAGCAGCCTTCTCGGCAGCTATACGAGCCTGCTCCGCCTCTGCTGCCTTTTGTGCTGCAAGTCGAGCCTCTTCCTCAGCCTTTGCCTTGTTCTCGGCATACTTCTTATCTACTTGGAGCTTAAATACAAGGTACGAGCCATCAACTTCGGCTTGTGCCGAGATAAAGCCCTCCTTGCTCGCCTCGATAAACTTGGTGTAAGGCGAAACCAGCATCTCGAATGTTCCGTCTGTCCCCGACAACTTGCTGTCGGTAGAGCCCACTGCTGTAAGAGTAACTCCCGACATTGGGATACCGTTATTGTCGAACACAACACCTCGTATGGGGCGTGTGGCCTGTGCTGCAACCGATAGAGATAGAGCGCAACACAGCGTAAAGAAGAGAAATCTTTTCATCTACTTAATAATATGTTCTATTTTCCGAGTTTAAGACCACCGAACAATCCACCCATTCCTTGCGCATTCTGCTTTTTGCCCTCATTCGGCATCTCTTTTGCCAATTCACGCAGATACTCATCGCCCGGACTGCGGAAGTTTACATATTTTGCAGGGTAACCGCTGACGGTAATCGACTCTACAACACCATTTCCGTCATACTTAACCTGCTGCTCCAAGCCAACCAAGACATCGGCATTGCCATTTGCGATAAGTGCCTCACGCACCGCGGTATTGACAACATTATCGAAGCCTCCGTTCTGTACGGTCTGGCTTGGCAGGAAGAAGTAAGAGATTTTGTTTGGTGAAACCTGCAAATCCGCAAATACCGCTACTGTCGGCTGCACAGCATTTACCTTGGTGTGGGTTGCAGTATTGACAAGTTTTGCCATAGATGGCGATGTTGTAGCACAGCCGGTAAACATTGCGGCAACTACGAGAAGTGTGAAAATCTTTTTCATCGTTTGAATTATTTTTTAATTGTTAAACTATTGCGACTTTTACGGTAATATACCGTATATAACTGCAAATATAATAAAAAAATGTAATTCTCGCCTTTGTGCATAAGAATTTAGCAACATAATTTCGATAAAAATGAGCGTGGCGAAAAAAAATATAAAAAAATAGTGGTTTATTGCGTAAAAAAGTGTAATTTTGTCAATTGGAATGGGCGTAGTGCCTGAAAATAGCGAATTATAAACTAAAAAATATCATTATGACAAAGAAGAATGTAAATCAGGAAGAGGTTGTTGTTGCTGAGGCAGTCAGCAAGACCGAGCGTTTTTTTGAGGAGAACGGCAAGAAGGTTGTTATTGCCCTCGTTGTACTTTTGCTCCTCGTTGCAGGTGGTTATGCCTACAAGTATTTTGTAATGGATAAGAACGAGGCTGCTGCCGCAGAGCTTATCGTAGCTGCGCAGAATAACTTTGCAGGCGAGACTCCTGACTACGACCTCGCTCTCAATGGCGATGAGGCAGGAGCCGGTTTCCTTGCGGTGGCTGAGCAGTATGGTTCGACCAAGGCAGGTAACCTTGCAAAGCACTATGCAGGTATCTGCTATCTCCACCTTGGCGACTTGGAGAAGGCTGCCGAGTACCTTGCAAAGTACAAGAAGGTGCGCGGTTTTGCAGCAGAGGTTGTAAATGCACAAAACCTCGGTTTGCAGGGCGATGTAGCAGTAGAGCAGGGCGACTACGAGAAGGCTGCAAAGTTCTTTGCTAAGGCTGTTAAGGCTTCGGAGAACAACTACACTGCTCCACTCTACCTCTACAAGCAGGGCTTGGCTCTCGCTGCCGCAGGTAAGGCTGAGGAGGCTAAGGCTTGCTATAAGACCATTACCGAGGAGTATCCTAACACTATGGAGGCTCGTGATGCCGAGAAGTTGCTCTACTAAAAATGCCTAATTGGGTAATTTTAGAGTATATCATTATAGGGTAGTCTTTGGGCTGCCCTTTTTGATAGTGAGTAGTGAGTAGTGAGTAGTGAGTAGTGAGTAGTGAGTAGTTGAAAAATAATTCTCAATTCTCAATTCTCAATTCTCAATTCTCAATTCTCAATTCTCAATTCTCAATTCTCAATTCTTAATTCTTAATTTGGTCTTTGCTATGATTGCGATTTCAGATATAAAGGTTGGTGTTATAACTTTGGAGGGGGCAAAGTGTGAGTTCGAGGCTTTGCAAGGGCTTGCTATGTGTGGTGTCGCACGCGAAAATATCGAGGTGCGCCATATCCCTTCGGCATCTAAGGCAACTCTTATGGCTCTCTTTTTTGCCGAATATACCGAGGTGGATTGCGTCTATATCGCTCTGCCCGAAGGGTTGGAAGAGTTGCGCGAAAGGCTCTCGGAGTTGGAGTTACAGTGCCGTATGCCGATAGGTACATCGCTGCGCGGTTTGAATGATATCAGTGATATGCTGCGTATGGTACAAATTCAGAGCGAGATGGTCGCCAAAGCTGATATGGAGGCGCGTGGAGGTTCTAATTTCCGATTGAATTAAGGGTTTTCAATAAACATTTTTCACAGCGGTGGCAGAGCTATTCTTGCCACCACTCTTTTTTTTCTGCCATTTTGGCAGAGAATACGATATGGCACAAGGTTTGAGCATCCATACTTCCGTAAGGCGGAAATAACTAAATCAAATTATACGACTATGAAAAACGGAAAAATTGGGGTAACGACCGAAAACATCTTCCCCGTAATCAAAAAGTTCTTATACTCCGACCACGAGATTTTCTTGCGTGAGTTGGTATCAAATGCCGTAGATGCAACACAGAAGTTGCGCACTCTCGCCTCGACCGGCGTATTCGCAGGCGAAACGGGCGAGTTGGCAGTGCATATCGCCGTAGATAGCGAAAAGCGCACCCTCACCGTAACCGACAACGGCATCGGCATGTCTGCCGAGGAGGTTGACCGTTACATCAACCAAATCGCCTTCTCGGGAGCCGAGGAGTTCTTGGCTAAGTACCAAAATCAGGCTATCATAGGCCACTTCGGTTTGGGTTTCTACTCGGCATTTATGGTGTCGGATAAGGTGGAGATTTTTACCCAATCCTACGACAACGAGAAGCCTTCGGTGCATTGGGTGTGCGATGGTTCGCCTGAATACTCTATGGAGGAGCTTACCGAAAAGCGTGAGCGTGGCACAAGCATCGTATTGCACCTCTCGGAGGAGTGTGCCGAGTATGCCGAGCAGAGCAAAATTGGCGAACTCTTGAACAAATATTGCCGTTTCTTGCCTGTGCCTATCATCTTTGGCAAGGTCAAGGAGTGGAAGGATGGCAAGTATGTCGATACTGAGAAGGATAACCAGATTAACGACACCGAGCCACTCTGGACCCGCAAGCCAACGGATATCACCGAGGAGCAGTACAAAGCGTTCTATCAGGCGTTGTATCCTATGAGCGAGGAGCCGTTGTTCTCGATTCACCTGAACATCGACTATCCGTTCCACCTGACGGGCATCTTGTACTTCCCTCGTATTCACAACAACTTCGAGATTCAGAAGAACAAGATTCAGCTCTACTGCAACCAAGTATTCGTAACCGATGAGGTGCAGGGCATTGTGCCTGAATATCTGACACTCTTGCATGGTGTTATCGACTCGCCGGATATTCCGTTGAATGTGTCGCGTTCGTACTTGCAGAGCGACAGCAATGTGAAGAAGATTTCGGGCTACATCACCCGTAAGGTTGCCGAGCGATTGAACGAGTTGTTTACCTCGATGCGTGAGGAGTACGAGCAGAAGTGGGACGATCTGAAAATATTTATCCAATATGGTCTTTTGACCGATGAGAAGTTTGCGGAGAAGGCTGCGCAGTGTATGTTGTGGAAGAACACCGAGGGCAAATACTTTACAGCCGAGGAGTATTGCACTGCCATAAAGGATTTGCAGACCGACAAAGATGACAAACTCATCATTCTCTACACCGATGATATTGTAGGCAAGCACTCGTTCCTACAATCGGCAAAGGCGAAGGGTTACGATGTCTTGGAGATGAATGGTCAGTTGGACAGCCACTACATCAATTGGTACGAGCAGAAGAACGAAAACACCCGTTTCGTACGCGTGGATAGCGATATTATCGACCATCTTATCCGCAAAAAGGATAACGAGAAGATTTCGTTGAGCGAGGCACAGCAGGAGATTATGCGCCCTGTATTCGAGAGCCAGCTGCCGACCGATGACGATATTCGCTACAACATCTCGTTCGAGGCGATGTCGGCAGATGATGCCCCTATCGTGATTACACAGAACGAGTTTATGCGCCGTATGAAGGATATGGCGAAGATGTCGGGCGGACAGATGAGCCAATTCTATGGTCAGATGCCTGACAACTTCACTATCGCTGTGAATGGCAACCACCCTATCGTTATCGATATTCTCGCATCGGTAGAGAAGGCGTATGGCGACAAGTTGAAGAGCATTACCAAGAAGATTGACGCAGCAGTTGCCGAGGAGAGTCGCTTCGAGGAGATGACCAAGGGCAAGAAGGAAGAGGAACTCTCGCAGGAGGAGAGGGATATGCAGAAGGAGTTATCAGAGAAGGTACTCACACTTCGCGATGAGCGCAACCTCCGCCTCAAAGAGATTGGCAAGGAGAACGCCTTGGTGCGACAAATTATAGACTTGGCACTCCTCTCGAACGGGATGTTGAAGGGTAAGAATCTTTCGGACTTCATACAACGCTCAATCTCGTTAATCGAGAATAAAGAGCAATAAACAAAGAAGAGTCTGTCTAACTTTCGGGTTAAACAGACTCTTTGTTGAACATTTAAGGGAGTTCGTTGAATTTATTTTTTTTCGACATTTTTTTGATATACCTTTGTTCTTGCAGAAAAAAAATGTGTGTATTTCAAAACCAGAGATGAGTTAAACCGGTATTCCCAATCCCAACCCTAACAAACCAACCGGCATCAAGTGTAATTCTCTCTGAAACAGTGGCTGACCGACAATATTATTGCGGTCAGCCATTTTTTATTAGGGTTTGTAGCGTCTAAAATCTGAATGCAAAGCTAAGTGCGATATTGTGCCTCAATATATCCAATCCATAGAGAGGACTCGCATTTGCACCTGCACCCAAATCGGTATAGTAGGTGTAGTAATCCGTATATTGGGTATTGCGATATTGATATGCCAAATCGATTGAAGTTACCCTGCCTAACCTAAATCCCAAGCCCGCCGAGGCGTACCACATCTTATCGGCCATAGGCTCGGAGAAGGCCACAAAGTCGTAGCTTCCATTCAACACTTTACTCTTAAATCCGCCACCTACACGCAACGAGAGCCAAGGCAGTGGCTTCGCCTCGATACCTGCACGGAGAGTATGCACACCTCTCAAATCTTTGTGGAAAAGCCTGTTCGTATAGCCCGTATCAACAGGCACACTATTCACCTTCAAGGCGCGATAGGCATCGTACTGATAATCTACCGACACCACAGCATATTGTCCGAAAGTGTATGATGCTCCGACCAACAATCGAGTCGGTGTAGTAAACTTCCAACGATGTTCGCCCCCATCCTGCAATGTAGGGGTGTTCTCATTGGCATATACATAGCCATCTTTAACCTCCCAATCGTAAGGATTGTCGCCCGCACTAAGAGCTACCGAAGCGAGGGCTGCCGTATAGCGATAGACCAACGAATAGTAGGTCGGAGTATGCACGGCAAAGCCGATACGCAAAGACTCGACAGGGCGCACCACAATACCGAACTTTGCACCTACGCCCGAACCATTTACCTGCATCGACTGTCCAAACTCAAAACGCTGCAACTGATATGGATAGGCCACTGCATCGGGACGACCTCCCTCCGCATAGTTGATATACTCATCGTAGTAGATGGTCTGCTTGCGCGAAAGGCTCTGTATATCGAGCGAAGCGCCAAGGTAGACAATATTGTTGATATTCATACCGAGCGCAAACGAGAACTCGCCAGCCGAGCCACGACTCTCCAACTTCGTAAATTGCGACATCTCGGCACCTGCGCCAATCTCATCCGGATACCAGCCATTCGCTCCCCTATTTATCAGACCACCCTTGTAAGCCAATACTGTGCCCCAATAGTAGGGGTTCATATCGTAATCGTAGTAACCATTCGGATCGGTTATCTTGTTGTCGCTATTTATAGCCAACCTTCCGCCATTGGCAATATCGGCAAAGGCATCTGCCAACGAGGATATTGTTGCCGGCCCTTCGTACGAGAGATTATAGTTGTAGTCTGCCGTCTTGTTGTAGCCAAAAGCAAAATTCACAGCCAACAATTTACCCGTACCCTCATAAACCTTGAACGATGCACCGATATTATTTACAGCCACGCGAACAGCATTATTGTTTACCGTATTATAAGCGTTGTAATTCTTTGCATTGGCAATACCCAAGCCAAGCGACAAGGATATCTCATTATTCCTATACATACCAAAGCCCGCTGGATTGTAGCCTAACGAGGCCATATCGGCTCCGAGTGAGGTGAATGCTCCGCCCATACCCATCGAGCGAGCCGTGCCTACCGCCTCACGCTGCGAGAGCGAGAGGATGGATGATGCGGGAAGGATATCCCTATTAAGGAGTATTCCCGATGTATTTTGTGCCTGTATCATCAATGCCGATGCAATGGCCACCACTATCAATAAAAACCTTTTCATACGGATAGAGTTCTAAAATATTATTTACTACCTTCCTCGCGAGTTGCCACCTCCGCCACCGCCCGAATAGGATGGGCGCGAGCCTCCTCCACTTGGAGATGATACAGGGGAGCGATTAACCACCGAAGAGCTATTCGAAGAGCTGCTGCGATAGGTAGAACTTCCCCTATTGTTATAATCTACTGACGAGGTGCTACTGCCTCGATATAGAGGTTTGCTGCCACGACCACTCGAAGGTTGCGAAGGTCGCACATTGCCGCCCCTATCCGCAGGCTTCGATGCACCCGGATTACGACCAACAACCATGCCCGGACGATTGTGATGGTGTCCCGTATTGCCTACACTGCCACTGCCAAAGTGCGGTGGGTGGTGATGCGGTGGACGATGCGAAGGGCGATGATAAGGCGGACGATGGTGATGATGAGGATATGGTAAACCCCAATAGAAGGAGAAGTCCCAACCCCAATATCTATTCCAGCCGTAGTTATACGGAGTGTTCCAATAGTAGTACGGATTGTTCCAACCATAGTACCAACCGTATGTAGGAACCACCGCAGCGGCACCCCACGAGCCGAACATCGAGGTAATATACTTCGGTTCCACCCAGACCATATCGCCCGACACCATGATATTATAGAATGCAGGATCGTAGGCAGAGGCGTAGTGGAATGCATCGGAGTATCGCCAATCATAGTAGGATGACGGCATACGATATGTAGGCGAGGAGAAACCATACAGGCGGCGAGCATAGGCACTTTCGTAACTATCGGCCAGCACCGCATTGTAGCCATTGAAAGAGCCTCCTTCGGTTATGGTTGCTCCCTGCTTTGCCGCTTCGGCCTTAATCTTGGCCAAAGTTGCCTCATACTGAGCCTGTTGCGCCTCGTACTGTGCCTTGGCGAGTTCAGCCTCCGCCTTTTGTCGGTTGGCGATAGCTATCTTGTTATGCACGGAGTACAAGTCGTCAGAATATGCCGAACTCTGCCACGCAGCAGCACACCCCGATAGTAACAGAACTTGCGCAAAAATCACGATTGCAGAAATGGACTTTCTCATAATTTTTATACTTTTTTATATACTAAACGAACAAAAGGAGTTGTTTAGTACTACAAATATAGGGAATATATTTACAAAATTATTCTCAAATGGGATAGTTGCACAAAAAAAGTGCAAAATATTGCAACAAATAGTTGTAATTAAAAAATAAATTCGTACATTTGCACCGCAAAACGCACAAGGAAAGGTGCCGGAGTGGTCGATCGGGCCGCACTCGAAATGCGGTGTACGGGTAACTGTACCGGGGGTTCGAATCCCTCCCTTTCCGCAAAACGAAACGAAGCAAGGAGATGTCGAAGAAACTCGACATCTTCTTGTTTTTTGGTACTACGCGCACAAACTCGTTTATGGGGCGTAGTGGCAAAAAATAGAACGGAATTATATAGTTTAGTGTTGTTGTTTTTACATACCCCCTCCGCTACGCTCGAGCCTGTCTAACAAGTTTTTTTGTTAGGCAGGCTTGTTTGTTGATGTTGATTTATGGAGGTAAAATTTCAATAGACGGAAATCGTAAAAGTTTCGATAAAATAGCATTATGCAATGTATGTTTAACCAGAAAGATCAAAAAATGGCGTATGTTTAACCAAAAAGCACAAAAAACACCCACGAGCCTTAAACTCGTGGGTGAAGAGAAATTGTATTTAATGCTCTAATCTGCATTTTCTGCATAGTCTTGATTGAGCTTCCTCCATCATCATACACATAAAAGACTCTAGAATCACTAAATATATCCTCTTTTTTGTTATTTATAATCCTATAAATAACAGATTATCAAGACATTGAAAAAGGTAATAATATTAAGTAGAGTAAGTACATCGCATCAAGACCTCAGCCAATAGACCGAAGAGATATTGCGAGAGAGAAGAGGGAGAAAATATCTATTCTCTCCCTCAACGCCTAATTTACTACTCGATTGTGTTTATCAAATATCTAATATCTGCACCTTGTTCCTTATCTTGTAGATAGACTTTCCAATCCAAATTGAAATTGGAAGGTAAATCAAGCTCTACATTATATGGATATTGGTCTTTTGTCCAATGCTTTTCATCGCCGTTGTAATTCCATTTTACTTTGGTAGGCAATGGCTCTCCATTTGTTCGTTCGTGTAATCTAAATAACGCATCACGAGTTTGTGAGAAATCTCGTTTTGGCGCCTGATAGTAGTTCGCATCGTTGGTCAGCAGAATAGCAAACCCACGACCAAATTTCAGTTCGTTGCCATTCGATAAGTGCTTTTTGATATGCTCGATACGATGAATGTCAAACAGATATCCAAATCGTGTGATATCATATGCTGCCTGATTGACGGTTTTTATAATCTTTCTATCCCAGTCCTATATTTCTTGCTCTTTTGTACCATATTTCAACTCTATCGGATAGACTGTATCCTCTATCTGAATCCAAATATCCACATAAAACTTCTTGCGATTTTTGGTATTATTATCCTCCTGCTGAGCACTCAACATCTCGGCAATAGGTCGCTCTAAATATATCTTTGCGTTCTTAGGGAGAATATCACGCAACACCAAAGCAAGCGAGAATTGGAAATCAGCTTCCGACCAAAATAGTTTTCGTTTTGTTGACAATTGCAACATTGCTTTCTTGATTAAATCTTTTGTAATCATAGCAAATATTTATTAAAGGATAAATTGCTGGAAGTTGTTTAAATTTGTTTGCGAAATTATTTTATAACTATTTTGTGGCTATTTTTTCTTATAATTTAAGGCGTATAGTGGTGACTATATAACGAGAATTAGAAGAAAAAAGAGTCGTAAAGCGTATAAAAGAATGAGATAAATAAATTTTAAACAACTTCTTATATAGTTTATTAAAAATCATATCCTACTATGTACGAAGCGTAGTTGCTCCAATAAGCAGCTGCTTTATATGCGCTAACTGAATTGCGAGGCACATATATCTTACCATTAGGGTTAATACTAAATGGCGTTGTTACAGAAGGAGGATTTGATGGTTTACAGTACATTGTACTTATAATGGTTTCGAATGCATTTGCCCCTATCTTGGTTACATTACTTCCAATAGTGATTATGGAGCCACTGGAAAAGGCGTTAGAGCCAATGGATGAAACATTCTCGCCTATAATAATCTCATTATGTCGACTCCCTAAGAAAGGAGAATCCAAATAGTTGTCGTAATCTGGAATGTTAATATCTATGGTCAGTTTATCTATTATTGCCATATCAAATGCTCGGGCAGCTATTGTTGTAATACTTTTTGGAATGTATAGATTCTTTATTTTGCTATAAACAAAAGCGTTTTCACCAATTGAATAGGCCGTGTTAGGTATTATTATCTCATTAAGGTTATCACAATAAGAGAACGCATTTTTCCCTATAGTTTTTAGTTGTGATGGTAATGTCACATTAGTCAAAGCATCGCAAAATTCAAATAGGCTCTCCTCAATGGCAGTTATTCCGCTTGGTAACATCAGATTTGTAATCGCACTGCACGATTTAAATGCCGCTGCCCCAAGTGAAATCAAACCATTGCCCAATGTTACAGAGCTCAACGCGATGCAATTCTCAAATACACTACTACCAATAGTCGTTACACTATTAGGGATATAGACGCTTGATAATTTTTGACAATAGAAAAACGCTTTTGATCCAATCGTTTTAACTTTGGACCCGATTGTCAGCGAGGTCAAATTTGCAATGTTGTAAAACGCTTCACTTCCAATACTCGTACAATCATTCCCAATATTAACAGTTGTTAATTGAACACAACCATAAAATGCTCTATCTCCTATGGTCTCAATATTGGTAGGTATCGGACAAGTTCCATTCAGACTTGTACAGCCCTCAAATGCAGATGCGCCTATTGTTTTAACAGTTGCAGGTAATATAACCTTAGTTAATAATTGATTATTATAGAAAGCTCTATCTCCAACAGTTGTTAGTGTATTATCAAAAACAATAACTCCTACACCATTTTGATAACTATTCGATTTAATATTCGAGTTAAAAGCTGCTGCATTTGAAACATCTATTACACTATTAGTTACAGTATAATAATATATTTTTCTATCTTTACTCTCTTCGATTTCGCCACTGTTCTGCTGCGCTTCTTGGCTGACATTGATTTTGTAAGATTGATTATTTGAAACAATAGTAACAACCCCTGTACGAGGCGAGGTAGTGGTATTTTTACTTACTGTTATAGTGAAGCTTGCAGTCGACGGTGTTCCTGACTTACGAGACAGTGTAATCCAACTCTTATCTACACTTGCAGTCCAATCGTGAGAAGTGGTAAATGCAACACTTGAATAACCTCCCTCGCCAGAAAATTCAGGAGATGTATCTGTATCGTTTGTAAATTTAAATGTTGATTCAGTGCCATTTTGAGTAATAATAGAGCACTGTTCCTTATCATTCTTTGAGTCGTACAATACAATTATTCCGACTCTTTCATGTGTGGTTGTGTTTTTAGCCACACTAAATACTAAATCCAAAGAATTGGTTCTAGTATCGATGAGCTCTATCCAATCTACCTCATCACCATTTTCGTCAAATATACCAAATTTTATATAATCAACATCTACATCATGTTTTAATGTAAGGATGATTTCTCCTCCTTCGGAAGATATTGTGCCAGTAGTTGGAGAGAGTTTAAAAATATCCTCATTTTTGCCACTCTGGCTTACATTGACCTTATACGACTTACCATTAGAAGTAATAGTAACAACACCCGTACGCTCTGATGTGGTCGTATTCTCGTCAACGGTTATAGTAAAGTTTGCAGTCGATGGAGTACCCGACTTACGAGAAAGTGAAATCCAACTTTGGCTAGCACTTGCAGTCCAATCGTGCGATGTTGTAAATGATACCTTTGAAGTACCACCTTCGGCCTCAAACTCAGGAGTGGTATCGGTGTCAGATGAAAACTCGAATACAGCTTTCTCTGCTCCTTGTTGGGAAACATTTATTTTATAGTTTTTATTATCGGCGGTTATAGTGACTGTTCCCGTTCTTTTGGATGTCGAAGAGTTTTTACTTACTGTAATATTAAAGTAAGTTTTTTGAGGTGTTCCTGATTTTCGGGACAATGTAATCCAACTTTGATTAGCGCTTGCAGTCCAATCGTGAGAAGAGGTAAATTCCACCAACGAAGTACCACCATCAGCCTCAAATTCAGGCGATATATCCGTCTCCTCAGAAAATTCGAGATAGGAGATAGGTGGGGTTGGTTCATCTTCTGTACCGTTCTCCGTACATCCCCATAACACAATTACAGGGATGCAAATAAGCATCATGTAAAATAGTCTCTTCATAGTAATTTGTATTAAAAGTTAAACAATTAGTTTTCCTATTTCAAATTACTACACAACTCCTATGCAGTGGGTTATTTATAAAAAAGAAAGTGTGGAGTTGATTTCGTTTATCGAATAGAGGCTCTGACAAAACCCTGACTAAAACAAACGATACATCCCCACACCTGTAATATGCCATAAAGATTGGTGTAGGGATACACCAATAGCATATATACAAGAAATAGGTGCTGTTCGTTATCCCTTAGTCATTTGAAAACTGTCAGATTTTCTATTCGGGACTGCGAAAACACTTTCTATGTCTGCTATATCAACCTATTACAGGCATCATAGCGAGAGCAAAGTTAGAAAACATTTCGCAAATGAACAACACCTATGGTGCAAAATTGAGCAAAACTCTCTAAAAAAACAATATTGAAACAAAACTTTGTTATTTGCAGATTGGGGAGATGTGGGGTGATTTGTACTTTGTTTGATACTGTTTCGGCGTTACTCCATATTCGCGCTTAAAACGATTTGTAAATTGTGATTGGTTCCCAAAATGACATCTGTGACACACCTCCTTAATCGATAAATCCTCCGATAAAAGCAGTTCAGCGGCTCGGTGAAGATGTTGCTTGACAAACCATCTGTGAGGTGGCAATTCGTAATACTCCGAAAACTTCTTCTTAAAGGCTGTAACACTCATATT
>JAZSOV010000024.1:0-22063 GCA_045537095.1 Alistipes sp. | reverse complement strand
GCGTAGGTGAGGGTTGCACTACCCTTGATACCAATCTTCAAAAGACCTGTCAAGTGGTTGAGCGTAAGGTTTGTACCATCTGCGCTGTAACCATACAATACGGTTACATTGTTTTCGATATTACCAAATACCGGTTGGTTTTGAACAGCAGGGAACTCAACCTGACCGGCAGCTGCCGCAGGATAAGCCACAAAATAAGGGGTTGCAAGTGGCTCGGTAGTTGTGAAGTTGAATTTTGCCTCCGCCTTACCAGCCTCCTCGGCTGTCAAAGCGTCAGATGCATTGCCGTTTACCGACACTTGGTCGCCCTCTGCCCAAGTGAGTGGATAGGCCTCATTTGCCTTGTCGCCCAACTGAGTACGCGAGCTATCCAACGAAAGCGTTAAGGTAGTGTTACCCCCCCCCTTGATGGCGAGGTCTGCGGTAGTGTCCGTGGTACAGCCTACAACAGCCGCCCTTGCCACTACCGCCATGAAAATTTTAGCTAATTGTTTCATTGTGTTTTGTGTTTGGTTGTTATATAATTTTGTTAAAATCTTCTCTTCTCGTGCATTTTAATGCTAAAAAAACTCTTCCGAGACTACAAATATACAAAATTTATTTTACAATAAAATTTTTTTGTAAAAAATAGTAGCAATCAATTGTCAATTATCAATTTATTTGTATCTTTGCACCAATAGGAATAATGAACTTAGAGAGAAATGCCTAAAATTCAAGGTTGTAACACGCCGGAAAGAAAACCTGAATGGTTGAAGATTCGCCTACACAAAAGCGAAGCTTTTGCCGAGGTTGCCCGTATTGTGCGTGAACATTCTCTCCACACGATTTGTAGTAGCGGACGATGCCCGAACAAGGCTGAATGTTGGAGTAAGCGAACAGCAACATTTATGATTTTGGGCGATGTATGTACACGCGGTTGTCGTTTTTGTGCAACCAAAACAGGCACGCCGTTGCCACCAAATCCGAACGAGCCACAAGAGGTGGCAGAGAGTATTAACCTTATGGGACTTAGGCATGTTGTCGTAACTTCTGTTACTCGCGATGACTTGGCCGATGGCGGCGCAGTCCATTGGGCGCAGACCGTGGAGGCTATCAAAGCGAAAAACCCTAACGCAACCATTGAGCTCCTTATTCCTGACCTTGATGCTGTACCGGCTTCGTTGGAGGTGGTAATGGCGTCAAAGCCTGATATTATCGGGCATAACATCGAGACCGTGGAGCGTCTTACCCCCATTGTTCGCGCCAAGGCGACATACCGCACTTCGTTGGCGGCATTGCGCTATATGAGCGAGAGGGGCGTAACGACCAAAAGCGGATTGATGGTAGGACTTGGCGAGAGCGAAGAGGAGGTGGTGCAGACGCTGCACGACTTGCGCGATGCAGGTGTGCGCATTGTAACCATCGGACAGTATCTTCGACCTACGGAGGAGCAGGTTCCGGTTGCGGAATACATCACTCCCGAAACATTCGAACGATACCGCCAAATGGCTCTCGATATGGGCTTCGACTACTGTGCAAGTGGTCCGCTGGTGCGTTCATCGTACTTGGCTGACGAGGCCGTATCCTCTATCAAGGTGGCACGATAACTGCCGCTAAATCTCGATTTAAACATAGACTGTCCGAATTCTAAATTCTGCATTTTGAATTTTGAATTCTGAATTTTGGAATTTCATTTTGCATTTTGCATTCTGAATTTTGAATTATAAGTATGCGTGTCGAGTGTAAATGGGTGGGGCGAATGCCTTACAAGGAGTGCTGGGATTATCAGCAGAGCCTTTTCAACGAGATGTTGGCGAAGCAGGGCGATGATAGCGACTTTGCCGGTACAATTATTTTCGTTGAGCATCCGGCTGTATATACGCTTGGCAAGAGTGGTAATATGGGTAATATGCTCATAGACGAGGCTCGTTTGAAGGCTCTCGGAGCAGAGTTTTATCATATTGACCGAGGAGGTGATATTACTTTTCATGGCGAGGGACAGGTGGTGTGTTACCCTATTCTCGACCTCGAAAAGTTGGGTGTCGGTCTGCGTCGATATATTGAACTATTGGAACAGAGCATTATCGAAACAGTCGCCGAATACGGCATCAATGGTCGCCGTCTGGAAGGAGCTACGGGAGTGTGGCTTTGCGATGAGGTGGAGAACTCGGCGGGTGTGAAGTTGCAGCGCAATTGGCGAAAGATTTGCGCAATAGGTGTCAAGGCTTCGCGTTTTGTTACTATGCACGGCTTGGCACTCAATGCCTCGACCGACCTTAAATGGTTTACGATGATTAACCCGTGCGGTTTTATCGACAAGGGGGTAACATCGATTACGAAGGAGCTCGGTCGTGAAGTTTCGTTTGAAGAGGCAAGCAAAGTGCTTTGCGAGAAGTTGCTTGCGAACTTCAATGTAGAACGCATTTAATAAATGGCTAATAGCCTACTAAAAGAGGAAAAAATTGAAAAAATATATAATAATAAAATTTAACGAGTATGCCTATTCAGAAAAGGTGGGTAGTCAAACCTCAGGGCAACTCTTTGACAGTGGACCACATTGCCACCTCATTGAGAATTCCTACGGTATTGGCGAACCTGTTGGTACAAAGAGGCATAGACACAGTAGACAAAGCGAAGAAGTTTTTCAATCCTCGACTTGCCGACCTGCACAATCCGTTCTTGATGAAAGATATGGAGCGCGCAGTGGAGCGTTTGGAGGAGGCGGTGGCCAAGAACCAGAAGATTATGGTCTATGGCGACTACGATGTAGATGGCACTACGGCCGTTGCGCTCGTATATAAATTTCTCCGCCACATCGGACACAACAATCTGATGTTCTACATCCCCGACCGTTATACCGAGGGTTACGGTATTTCGAAGAGGGGTATCGACATTGCCGCAAAGAAGGGTGTGAAACTTATCATCGCCCTCGATTGTGGTATTAAGGCTGTCGAGAAGGTGGACTATGCTACACAGAAAGGGGTAGATTTTATAATCTGCGACCATCATCTTCCGGCCGAGGAGATTCCTCGCGCTGTAGCTGTTCTCGATCCGAAGCGTAACGACTGCAACTATCCTTTCGATGAGTTGTCGGGTTGCGGTGTCGGCTTTAAGTTGGTGCAAGCCTACGCACAGAAACACAACATTCCATTCAGCGAGATTGAGCAATTCCTCGACCTCTTGGTCGTAAGTATTGCATCGGATATCGTTGCACTGACCGATGAAAATCGTGTTTTGGCGCACTATGGTCTGAAAATTCTGAACTCTTCGCCATCGGAAGGGCTCTCTTCGATTATCCGCATCTGCGGTTTGGAGGAGCAGAATATCACTATTGACGATATCGTCTTTAAGATAGGTCCTCGCATCAATGCGGCAGGCCGTATGCGTATGGATGAGTATCCTGAGGACTCGGTGCCTTCGGGCGGATATGCTGCGGTGAAGTTGCTCGTTGAGGGTAACGAGGAGGCTGCACGCGAGTTTGGCGATGTTATTGACAACTTCAATCAGGATCGCAAGAGCATCGACCGCAGTGTTACGCAGGAGGCACACGACTTCGTGGAGAACAATCCGCAGTTGAAGGCGCAGAAGAGTACCGTAATCTACAATCCAAAGTGGATGAAGGGAATTGTGGGTATTGTGGCATCGCGCCTTATCGAAACCTACTATCGTCCTACGGTGGTGCTGACACAGAGCAATGGTTTTGTTACAGGTTCGGCTCGTTCTATTCCGGGCTTCGACCTCTATCAGGCTGTTGAGTCATGCTCCGATTTGTTGGAGAATTTCGGTGGACACATGTACGCTGCGGGTTTGACCATGAAGCCGGAAAATGTAGAGGAGTTCAAACGCCGTTTCAACCAATATGTCGAGGACAATATCGATCCGAAGAGCCTTATTCCTCAGGTAGAAATAGATAGTATGTTGTCTTTCTCGGATATCACGCCTAACTTCTTCCGCGAGCTAAATCGCTTCCAGCCATTTGGTCCGGGCAACAACCTTCCGGTTTTTGCTTCGGAGCAGTGTGTGAATGGTGGCGATGCGCGCCTTGTGGGAGCTGATGCCGAACATTTGCGTATGGATTTGACTCAGCAATCTGCTCCGTCAGCCCGTATGCAGACTATTGCCTTTCAGCAACCTACTCACTATGAGTGGGTGCGTGCAGGTAAGCCGATCGACATCTGCTATCAGATTATCGAGAATAATTACCGTGGCAAGGCCTCGTTGCAGTTGCGTATTAAGGATATAAAGAATCGTTTTTAGGGCTACTCTGTGGAGAATTTCAATAGACTTGTGGTCTTTGACCTCGATGGTACGCTGCTCGATACTATTGGCGACCTTGCGGAGGCGTGCAACTATATGCTTGGTCTTCGTGGACTTGGCTCGCACACCTGCGAGGAGTATCGTTCAATGGTGGGTAATGGCATATTGCGCCTTGTAGAGCGTGCTCTGCCCGAAGAACTGCGTACGGCCGATTATGTGGCGGCAGCGCGATGCGATTTTCTTTCCTATTACATAGACCACATAGATTGCCACACGCATCCTTACGAGGGGATTTGTGAGGTACTGCACACTCTGCAAGATGAGGGCTGGACTTTGGCAGTGGCATCAAATAAGTTCGATGCAGGCACCAAGAAGTTGATGGCAAACCTCTTTCCCGATATCGCTTTCAAGGCGGTGTATGGCAACCGTGAGGGCTTTCCGCTGAAACCCGATGCGGCTCTGCTTGATCTTATTATGAAGGAGTGCGGAGCTGCACCCGACACAACATTTATGGTCGGCGATTCGGGTGTCGATATCGACACTGCCAAGGCTGCGGGCGTACGCTCGGTGGGTTGTTCATGGGGCTTTCGCTCACGCGAGGAGTTGAAGGAACGAGGTGCAGACTACATTGTAGATAGACCGTTAGAACTATTGGAAATAGTGAGGAGATAGGAGTGAGTAGTTGAAAATAATTCTTAATTCTTAATTAGAATGGTAGCAAGTCCAAAGGATATCAATCCGAATAATGAACCTACGGTAATCTGCCCTGAGTGCGGAGTTCCGATTCCTGTTAGTATGGAACGATGCCCCTATTGCGGTATCCGTATGCCTCGCGGTTGCAAGATGTTGGCTATCCGTGTGGCGGTAGGAGTTGTTGTGGCAATTACAGCGATAGTACTGTTGGTAACACTGCTGTAATAGAACAATGTATGTAATGGACAAGGGCGAGTCGCAAAAAGACTCGCCCTTGTTAGTTAGTTTCTTTCTTAGAATTTGTAGAAGGCTCTGACAAATAGGTCGTCAGCCTTATATCCCGATCGAATATGTGGTTGCTCGGAGTTCATATGTGAGTAGAGCGAGTTCTGTGCATCCTTGCTATCCTCAGTCGATGAGTGGTAGAACATAATATTGCTCAGCGGTGTGCCATTGGCTTCAATTATACTCTTGTTAAACTCTTTGCGGAAGCGGCGACTGCCGGCCATGCGAGAGCCTCCGAGGTACATCGTTCCGGCACTCCACAACTCATTTATAGATGGCAAGAACCACCCCTCACCCTTATTGCGGCACCACTCGAAAGCCGGGAAGAGGCTCCAAGACAGACCATTCTCGATGATATACTTCTCGATAGCCTTCATGTTGGCCATACCATCGGTTCGGCTGTTTGCGCCGAAAATATTTGTCTTCTTGCGGTGTAGCTTACACCACGCCAAGCACACCTCATCGAGCGACATTATCAATCCGTGGTCACCATTACCATAAAGGGCTATTACAATACCACGAACACCATCCTTGTCGTAGATGCTGCCTATGGTATACTCGCCCTCTTTCTTCTCCTCAACAGGAATTACTGGCGGAAAATTCCCACCATGCGGTGGGGCAACCGGGCCGTGCCACCTTTCAGGTATTTCAGGTGCAGGTTTTGTCGGTGCAACAGTCTCCTCTTTTTTCTCAACCTTATCCGTTTTTGAGGTTTCCCCTTTTTGGGCGAAGGTGTCGCGGTCGCCTAAGGGGTATTGGATGTAGTCTATATCCGAAATAGGTAGTGTATAGACAGGCAGTTCCGTGCCGTGCCGCACGAACTGCACCTTCTTCTTGGTTATCTTCAATACCTTAACCTTCATTTGCTCGCCCGTACGCTTGACAAGCAGGTCTTGTGCCATGACCGGCCCGGTCATAAGCATTGCGATAGCCAATATTGCGAAAAAGATCATAAAGCTGTCTCCTCTATAAATGTTACCTTTCGACAATTTAAACGAATTGCCGGGGTGATTTATTTTTGACTCTTCTGGATTTTTTCGAGAGCCTTGAAGTAACGGTTGTACCACGATGCGGTGTAGCTATTCAGCGTCTTTTCCAACTTCGCACGCTCGGTAACAATCTTTGTTTTCGAGTCGTAGAGCCCTACCAAACCGGCCTCAAACTCTGCCTGCTTCTGGAAGAGAGTCTGTTGCATCTTGCTTGTAACCTTCTTGGTCGGCGCGAAATATTTGTTATAATCGGTAGTAATCCACTCCCAGAACGACACGAACTTCCAAGCTGCTGCCTTTGGATAGTTTATGCGCATATCCTTGGCATCGCTGAAATGTTTAGCCTCGGCCTCTTCGGCAGTTTCGAAACGCTGGAAACCCTTTGGTGACTTGCTCATACCCAAATACCATGGTACGAAGAGTTCGTAACAAGGACGACCGCCTGTGGCCCAAACCACCGAGCCGATTTCGGTTGGCAACCAACCGCGAAGCTGGAATATAGAGGCGTTTATTGTGCGGTCTACACAGATGCATGATGGGTGCAATGGAGCCTTCGCATGCTTGGTCTTTACGATTACATTGTCGCCGTGGCTGCTCAATACCTCAATCATGTCGGCAATACCAATTTTGCGGTTAGCCTTCACGCTGAACGGATAGGTGTTAGGGTCGGTGGTATAGTCTTTGCCTGTGATAAGATTGAGAGCTGACATGTGGCGGATGTAGTTGCGATTGCTGTGGAGCGTCTTAGGGTCGGAGTAAACCTTCTTGAATGAGAATGCTCCGTCTGTTTCAGGGTTATACCAACCGCGCTCGATAGCATACGAGATGAGGTCTGGCGAACCCATAAAGTTTGCGGTATCCTCCAAGTTTACCTCGGTGATACAGTAGTTGTTAGGGATAATCATTACCTGATCGTCAGGAACGCGCTGTGCTACCCAATGACGACCGCGCACGAGTGAGCAAACCCAGCCTTCGCGACTGTCGGCGATGATGTAGGTACGGCCACTGTCGGCGTATCCACGCTTCTCCATCAACTCCTTAATCAACTCCACGCCATGACGAGCCGAGCGAGCATGCTTGGCTACTGTCATACGCACCTCGTAGACAACACCTCCGTCGGTTACATCGTGTCTATCCTCGCGTGAACGGCAAGCATCCGACACTACGGCAACGCCATACTCGTTGAGTGCTGCATCGGCGACCTTCATTCGAGGGAACTCAATCCAGAGATATTTGCAAGTACCTTTCTGCTCGTTGCGTGGTACGGTGTAGATGTTAAGCATCTGCTCTCCACTATCGTCTTCGTTGTGAGCCAAGAGCACTGAGCCATCGGTGGTTGCGTGGCGTCCTGCAAGCACTGCAAAGCAGTTGAAATCGTCGAAATTGTGAGCTGCAACTTGCATAATAGCGGTTGAAATTAAAACGGAAATTGCTAAAAATCTCTTCATAATATATGTTTTAGTAACTATTCATTGATGCAAATATACAAAAAATAGCTGAGAAAATATAATGAAGCCTATATTTTTTATAGCGGAATAGAGTCAAGAGCCATCTGTATTGTCAGTTTCGAGTGGTTAAAGTTGTTGGAAATATTCTTAATTATTGCTAATTTTGCATCTTGAATTATAGTCAGTCAAAGAGTAGCAGTATGAGAAAATTGTATCTTGTGGTGGCAATCGTTGCTATTGCGATGGGTTGTGCGCGCTTCGATGAGAGCCGTACAACATCATCTCTGCAGGGTGTATCTCATACTATCGTGGCTGTAACAGATGGCGAACACCCATCGCGACTATATTTTGAGCAAACAGAAGGTGTCTATAAACATTTTTGGGAGGCGGAGGATGCAATATCCGTATTTTCGGGAACAGAGGAGCAGAGCTGCTATACCTTGATAGAGGGCGCGGATAGCCAATCGGGTAAATTTAATGGCTCGGCAACTCTGGGCAATGGCAGATTCTATGCGGTATATCCATACGATAAAGATATAGCCCTTTCGGGTTCAACTCTTATGGTCGATTACCCCTCTGTGCAGAGTTGGCGTGCCGATAAGGCGAGCTATGATAAAAGCTATTTGATGGCGGCGGTAGGCGATAAAGAACATCTTTATTTCAAGAATACAACTGCCGTTGTGCGTCTATCAATTACGGGTTCTGCCACTCTGACAAAGGTGGAGTTGAGGAGTGTTGCAGGCGAAGCGATTGCCGGCTCGGCGCAAATCACATTCGAGGGCGAGGAACCTATTGTGAAACTCAATGGCGAGGGGGATGTTATAACGCTGAATGCCTCTCTGACCTTGACAAGCGAGGTGCGGCATCTATTTATTGCGATACCGCCGGTAACATTGACCAAGGGCTTTGCGGTAACAATCTACGACAATGTGGGCTGCGCCATGACAAAAACCAACACCTTCAATCGCACGATAGGGCGCAATGAGGTGATAGAGATGTCGGCCTTTGCTTATACCGCAACGGAGATGGTTAAAGAGGTTAGTTGCGTGTCGGAGGAGAGCGTGAGTGCAGGTTACAGTCTTATGATTAAGGGTAGTGGCTTTGTTGCTGGGGATGTTTTGAGATTGCGTACACAATCGAAGACCTTCGAGTGTGAAACTAAAATATATCCTGATGGAGCTTCGGCTACTATTCCTGCCGACTTTGAGAGTGGTAACTATAATGTCGAGCTTGTGCGTGGTGCAACTACGCAGGTGCTTGCGCAGGTAGCTCTGACGATGTCTGCTGTGCCGCAGGCCGATATGCTCGATGTTGTATTCAAGGCGGATGGTACGGCATACGATGCTTCGGGTATGCAGTCGGAGATTGGTTGCAAGCCGAGTGCAATGTTGACAACATATCCAAGCACCAATGGGAACTATGTTGCGAAATTTACAAACACACCTGCCACAGCAACAACATCTGGATATTATAGCGTTGCTTATACGAAGAGTAATGCCCTCGGTGTTATGCAGAATGACGGACACACCTTAGAGATGATAGGATTGGTGTCGAAATCTGCGAAGATGAGCCTATTCTCCTCTCACCAAGGCGGAGGAACGGGTTTTAGAATTGATGTTACGAATGGTACGCTGACAAATCCGGTAGCTTTTTATCCTTATATAGACGGGGGATATAAGGGCGCTCGTGGCGAGAAATCGCAAATGGAGTTTGATAAATTCTACCATCTCGTAGGTGTTTGGAATAAGGATACGGGCGAAGTTGTACTCTATGTCGATGGCGAACAGGCAGGAGTTGTTACGGGATGTACGGGCAACTTCAAACATACGAGTGTTACAAATTTTATCATCGGAGGCGATCCTAAATCGACCTCTTCGGCCGAAAATCCTCTAAATGGATGTATTGCAGCGGCTCGCATCTACGATAAACCACTCTCTGCTGCTGAGGCAAAACTCTTGTATCAGGAGGCGCAAAAGAGTTGGCCTCGTACGCTCTCTATAAATGTGTCGGATGTCGAGTATTTCCCTATGGTCGAGGTGGCCGAGGGTTGGAAGTACTCGGTCTATGGAGATGGAATAGAGCAGGGTGATACAATCACGCTTAAATCAACCGAGTCGAATGTTACTTACACCTGCACAACCACATCGGTTGAGGGTAGAGCAACGATTGTTATCCCAACAGGTCTGCCGTCCGACTCGTACGATATCATTCTGCATCGAGGAGAGGAGGAGTTGAAGATTGCTGCTACAACACTTACGGTTACTACCGATGCCGAGTTGCCTCATACTACCAAGTCTATTGCCCACCGCGGATATTGGTATGTAGATGGTACGAATAATAAGCCACACAACTCTATCGCAGCACTTCAAAGGGCGCAGGCGTTGGAGGGATGTTACGCGGCTGAGTTGGATGTATGGACGACAACGGATGGTGTGCTTGTGATAAATCACGATGAAAAAATTGGCGGAGTTACCATTAAAACGGCAAATTATAGTGATATAGCAGATAAGACGCTCTCCAATGGCGAGAAGTTGCCGACTCTCGAATCGTATCTTAACGAGTACCTCAAAAACACCTCTATCAGATTGATGATACATGTCAAGGATTCTGCGTGTACCGAGGCTATTATCGCAATGTTGCGCGAGAAGGAGATTCTCGACAAGGCCGATTGGCTGATTGGCCCCTATGCAATTGCCAAGAGTGTTATGGAGGAGTGTAAGAGTGAAGCTCCGGATATGGTTATTTTCTATCCGAATGCAAATGTGAAGAGGTCCTATTCTGAACTTGCCGTAGATGGATTTACACTCAATTATAGCTCCGACACGGTTAATAAAGACTACTCGTGCATCAAGCATGCGCATAGTGCCGGCGTGAAGGTATTGGTGTGGGATGATGTGGACTCAAAGGCGAGTATGCTGAAATATATGGGACTTGGCGCCGACTATCTCAATACCAATCGCCCACAAATGTTGATAGAGTTGAGGAAAAAGAGTTTTATCGAAAAGTAATATATATATAGAGTTAATATTTTAAGATATTGTTGAATTATGGGATTGTTTGATATATTCAGAAAGAAGAAGACGGAGGAGGTTGCCGAGGTTGCACCCGAGGTGGTGCAGCAGACCGAGCAGACCGAACAGGAGGAGTTGAATACGGGCTTGGAAAAGACCAAGGAGGGCTTTTTCTCGAAGTTGCATCGTGCTGTTGCCGGTCGTTCGACCGTTGATGCCGACCTGCTCGATGACTTGGAGGAGGCACTCATAACCTCCGATGTGGGCGTGGATACCACCGTGAAGATTATCCGCAAAATCGAGGAGCGTGTGGCTCGCGACAAGTATGTAAATACAGATGAGTTGTACAATATCCTCTACGATGAAATCGCTTCGTTGATGGAGGCTGCCGAGGGCAAAGCCGACACCTTTGGACTCGATGTCAAGGAGGGTACGCCCTATGTGGTTATGGTTGTCGGCGTAAATGGCGCAGGCAAGACCACCACAATCGGAAAACTCGCTGCGCAACTTGTGCGTGCCGGCAAGAAGGTATATATCGGTGCGGCAGACACCTTCCGTGCAGCGGCTATCGACCAGCTCGGAGTGTGGGCAGAGCGCGCAGGGGCTACGATGATTCGTCAGGATATGGGTTCGGACCCTGCATCGGTGGCATTCGACACACTGCGCTCGGCAGTGGCAAACAATGCCGATGTGGTGCTGATTGACACGGCAGGTCGTCTGCACAATAAGATTGGCCTGATGAACGAATTGACCAAGATTCGCAATGTTATGGCGAAGGTTATCCCTGATGCTCCGCACGAGGTTATGCTTGTGCTTGACGGCTCAACGGGACAAAATGCCTTCGAGCAGGCTCGTCAATTTACTCAGGCTACGCAGGTTACATCGTTGGCAATCACAAAGTTGGACGGAACGGCAAAGGGTGGCGTTGTAGTTGGTATCAGCGATACATTCAAAGTGCCGGTGCGCTATATCGGCATTGGCGAGGGCATCGACCAACTCCGCATCTTCGACCGTCATCAGTTTGTTAAGGCGTTGTTTGGCAGAAAATAGTCCGCAATGAAGATTGTAAATATCATAACGCTCGGTTGTGCCAAGAATAGGGTGGATTCGGAGCATATCGCTGCGCAACTTACGGAGGCGGGCTACGAGATTCGCTTCGATAGCGACCGCACCGATGCAAAGGTCGTGGTGGTGAATACTTGCGGCTTTATTGGTGATGCTAAGGAGGAGAGTATCGACACCATTCTCAACTGCGTAGAGGCAAAACGGGCAGGGCTTATCGAAAAACTATTTGTTATCGGCTGTCTTTCGGAGCGTTATGCTGACGAGTTGCGCGAGGAGATACCAGAGGTTGATGACTACTTCGGTGCAAGAACTTTCGATGGCGTGGTGCGCGCCTTGACGGGCGACTACCGCGCAGAGGTCGAAACGCAACGAGAACTCTCCACTCCGAAACACTATGCCTACCTCAAAATCGGCGAGGGTTGCAATTGGCGATGCGGCTACTGCGCCATTCCGCTAATTCGCGGCAAGCATCGCTCGGTACCTATGGAGCAGGTGTTGGAGGAGGCTCAAAACCTTGCTGCAAAAGGAGTTAAAGAGATTATGGTGGTGGCGCAAGATACCACCTACTATGGCGTTGATTTGTACGGCAAGCGATGCTTGGCGGAGTTGCTCGAAAAGTTGTGCAAGGTGGAGGGTATAGAGTGGATTCGCCTCCACTACGCCTATCCGACCGACTTTCCGCAAGATGTTATCGAGGTTATGGCGCGCGAGCCGAAGATTTGTAAATACTTGGATATTCCGTTGCAGCACCTCTCGGATAATCAGTTGGAGTTGATGCATCGCCGCCACACCAAGGCAGAGGCTCTCGAACTGATTGAGCGACTGCGTGCGGCAATTCCCGATATCGCCATTCGCACCACAATGTTGGTGGGCTATCCGAACGAGAGTGCCGAGGACTATGAGGAGTTATGCGAGGAGGTCAAGCGACTCCGATTTGACCGCCTTGGCGTATTCCCATACTCGGAGGAGGAGGGAACATTCTCGGCAACGAAGTTGAAGGATAATGTTCCGCAGCGCGTAAAAGATTATCGTGCCGAGCATCTAATGGCTATTCAGGCGGAGATTTCGCATGCGAAAAACGAGGAGCGAGTAGGTAAGGTGGAGCGCGTGATAATTGACGGCAAGTCGGCCGAATACTATATCGGTCGTTCGCAGTACGACTCGCCGGAAGTGGACGAGGAGATTTTGATTTCGAGCCACAAACGCCTGATGAAGGGCAAATTCTACGATGTTCGCATCACCGATGCAGATGACTTCGATCTGTATGCCGAGGTGGTACGATAGTGGCATATTAAATAGGTTGTTACCAACTTTTTGCAGCTATGGACTTTAAGCTTGTGTCGGACTATGCTCCTATGGGTGACCAACCTGCCGCTATCGAGCGATTGGTTGCCGATATAGCAAGTGGTGTGCCTGCTGCAACGCTGCATGGAGTTACGGGATCGGGCAAGACCTTTACGGTGGCCAATGTTATCGCGCAGCTAAATCGCCCTGTTCTCGTTTTAAGCCATAATAAAACCCTCGCTGCTCAGCTATACAGCGAGTTTAAGAGTTTTTTTCCGGAGAATGCGGTGGAGTACTTTGTGTCGTACTACGACTACTACCAGCCCGAAGCCTACATTCCTTCGACCGACACATATATCGAAAAGGATCTCGCCATAAATGCCGAGATTGACCGCATGCGCCTTTCGGCTACCTATTCGCTACTATCAGGTAGGCGCGATGTGATTGTGGTGGCGAGTGTGTCGTGCATCTATGGTATTGGCAATCCGGCCGATTTTCACAGCACGATGATAGAGTTGAAGGTGGGCGATGTGATGGCGATGAAGCATCTGATGTATCGTCTAGTCGAGATTTTGTATACTCGTGTTGAGGGCGATTTAGAGGCATCGACATTTCGTGTTAAGGGCGATACGATAACCATTCGTTCATCGATAGGCAATCACTGCTATCGCATCACATTTTTCGATGATGAGATTGAGGAGATATCGTTGATTGATGCCGAGTCGGGACAACGGCTTGATAGCTTGGAGAGGGTAAATCTCTACCCTGCAAACCTCTTTGTGCCGAGCAAGGCGCGTATTGAGCAGGCTGTGTTGAATATCGAAGCCGACCTCGAAAAGCAGATTGAATTCTTCGAGCATGAAGGTCGTGAGGTTGAGGCCAAACGCATTGAGCAGCGTGTGAACTATGACCTTGAAATGATTAAGGAGTTGGGCTATTGCTCCGGTATTGAGAACTATTCGCGCTACTTCGATGGTCGCGCTCCGGGTATGCGCCCATTCTGTCTGTTGGACTATTTCCCCGAAGATGCACTCTTTATAATTGACGAGAGCCATGTTACCGTTCCACAGGTGCGAGGAATGTTTGGAGGAGATCGTTCGCGCAAGGAGAATCTTGTGGAGTATGGTTTTCGTCTGCCGGCAGCGCGCGACAATCGCCCACTGCGATTTGAGGAGTTCGAGTCGATTCAGGGGCAAACTATATATGTGAGCGCTACTCCTGCGCCATACGAGCTGGCGCGTAGCGAGGAGAGTGTGGTTGAACAATTTATCCGCCCTACGGGAATTATAGATCCTGCCTTGAAGGTCTGCGACTCGACACACCAGATAGATCGCCTGATGGAGGATATCGAGGAGTGTGTACACCGTGGCGAGAAGATGATTGTTACGACCATCTCGAAACGAATGTGTGAGGAGGTGTCGGCATATCTCGAAAAGATGGGTGTGCGTAGTCGCTACATCCATTCCGACCTCGATACCTTGGAGCGCGTACAGATTATCGAGGATATGCATGCCGATTTGTTCGATGTGTTGTGCGGAGTAAACCTCTTGCGTGAGGGAATAGATTTGCCGGAGGTGTCGCAGGTGTCAATTTTCGATGCCGACAAAAATGGCTATTTGCGTAATTATACCGCCATGACACAGGTGGCTGGTCGTGCTGCCCGTCATGCGCAGGGCAGGGTAGTGCTGTATGGTACAACCTGCACAGAGGCTATGCGCCGCACTGTCGAGGATAGCAATCGCCGCCGCGAGCGACAGATACGCTACAATATCGAGCATGGCATTATGCCGCGTCAGGCCAAGCGCAATGCGCCACAGCAGAGTCCGCTGCTCGAAGGTGCGACAAGCACGAAGGGTGGCGCACTATATGATACCACTACGCCAAATGTCAATATGGTGGCTGATACTGTTGCACAATATAATAATATAGGTGAGGACCTTGACTCTCTTATTGAGCAGGCGCGTGCCGATATGGAGCGAGCAGCCAAGTCGTTAGACTTCCTTGCTGCGGCGCGTTACCGCGATAGAATGTACGAGTTACAACAGATGAAACAAGATATGTTGATGCATAGGTAGTTTTTTGCATATTTCACAACCTTTAATAGTAGAGGCGTGTTCCATTTTCGGGACACGCCTCTGATGTATATCTGTTGGACACAGACTATTTTCCCAATCCCATCTGGTCAATCAAGGCCTTGGTCTGTGGCTTGTGGCCACGGAACTTAACATAGAGATCCATAGGGTGCTCGGTGCCACCAGCTTGGAGCAGCGCGCGGAACTTCTTGGCAGTAGCCTGGTCGAATATTCCCTTCTCGGTGAAGAGTGAAAAACCGTCAGCAGCCAATACCTCAGCCCACTTATAACCGTAATAGCCTGCTGCATAACCACCCGAGAAGAGGTGTCCGAAGGTTGGCGACAATGCCGTACCCTCAACTACCGGAAGAATCTGTGCAGCAGCCATAGCCTTCTGCTCGAACTCTACAATATCACCCTCGTAAGGTGCTTTGAGTGTATGCCAAGCCATATCGGTCATACCAAACGATACCTGACGAACATTTGCGTATGCTGCGAGATAGTTCTTTGCCGCGATAAGCTTCTCGATTAACTCGGCAGGCATGGTTTCGCCTGTCTGGTAGTGCTTAGCCCAAAGGTCGAGATACTCCTTCTCGTAAGCCCAATTTTCGAGAATCTGCGATGGCAACTCCACAAAGTCACGGAAGACATTTGTACCGTTCAATGAGCCGTACTTACCCTTTGCTACCATGCCATGACAAGCGTGTCCGAACTCGTGAAGGAATGTTGTAAACTCATCGAATGTAAGCAACGAAGGCTTACTTTCGGTAGGCTTTGTAAAGTTCATCACAAGCGATACGAGTGGGCGGACATCGCCCTCAGCACCGCGGAACTCGGTCATCCAAGCACCGGCGCGCTTCGAATCGCGTGGGAAGAAGTCGAGGTAGAGAACAGCCAAGTGGTCGCCATTTGCCTCCGAAACCTCATATACAGTAACATCTTCGTGATACTTTGCGACACCCTCGGCAGGCTTAAACTCCAAACCATAGAGTTTGTTTGCGAGCATAAACACAGCCTGCTTTGCCGACTCCAACTCAAAGTATGGCTTCACTGCCTCATCGCTCACGGCATACTTCTCATTCTTGTATTTCTCACTGTAATAGCCCCAGTCCCAAGGCTGAACATCGCCCTCGAAACCGAGCGAGTGAGCATACTCGTTGATTGTCTGATAATCCTTGTCCGCATACTCCTTGGTCTGCGAGAGCAGCTCTGCAAGGAACGAATTTACCGTCTCGGTCTTCTCTGCCATGCGATTGTCGAGAACATAGTCTGCATAGCACTCATAGCCGAGAAGGTTTGCAATCTTCAAGCGCAAATCGGTAATCTTGCGGATATTCTCCGTGTTGTCGAACTTACCTCCGATACCGCAAGAGTTACGAGCCTTGTAGAGCTTCTCCTTCAAATCACGCTGTGAAGAGTAGGTTACGAATGGAACATAACTTGGAGCCTTCAAAGTTACGGTCCAACCCTTCTGACCGCGAGCCTTTGCCTCCATAGCCAAGCCCTCTTTTACGAAGTCAGGCAACTCCTCAACCTGCTTTGCAGACTTGATGTTGAGTGCGAAGGCGTTGTTTGCAGCCAACGAGTTCTGACCGAACTGCAAAGTGAGCTGTGACAACTCCGAAGAGTATTGACGATACAACTCCTTATCTGCATCGTTGAGGTTTGCACCGCTACGCACAAAGCTCTTGTAGCAGTTTTCGAGGAGTTTTTTATCCTCCTTCGAGAGGAACAATCCAGGATTTTCATATACACTCTTTACTCGCTTGAACAACTCAGGGTTGAGCGATACATCGTTGTCGAGTTCGGTTAACTTAGGCTGTACTCGCATAGCAATATCCTGCAACTCATCGGAGGTGTTACACTGCAACATATTGAAGAATACCGAAGCTATGCGCTCAAGCAACTCGCCCTGCTTTTCGAGTGCGAGGATAGTGTTGTTGAACGAAGGCTTTGCAGGGTTGTTTACGATAGCATCCACCTCGGCACGACTTACAGCAATGGCTGTCTCGAATGCAGACTCGTAGTCCGAAACCTTAATCTTGTCGAATGGAGGGGTTGCGTGTGGGGTATCCCACTCTGCCAACAACGGATTGTTGGTGTCAATCTCCGGTAACTGCACTTTCGGCATATCATCGCCGGCGCAGGCACAGAGAAGAGCTGATGCGGTCATAATAAAAAATAGTTTTTTCATAAGTTTTACATTATTTGGTTTCTGCATTATTCAAGTTCTCATCTTCTGGTGTTGGTTCAGGCTCTTTCCACAAACCGCGCGCTTTGAGCAGTGGCTCACGACTTGGCTCGGCACCGCGGAACTCGCGATAGAGCGTCATACCATCCTTTTTACCGCCACTCGACAGCAACTTGCGCAGAGCCTTTGCGGTGCGGCGGTGGAATACATCCCCCGTCTCGCTGAACGCGGCAAAGGCATCCTTGTCGAGTACCTCTGCCCAAGTGTAGAAGTAGTAGCCAGAAGAGTAACCACCTGCGAAGATATGGGCAAAGTATGGCAAATGGTAGCGTGGCTCAATCTCGTGAATCATGCCACGCTTCTCGTAGAGGGCATTATACTCGAATGACTCCACATCGAACTCCTTGTACTCGCTCATTGAGTGGATATCCAAATCGACAAGTGCAGCAGCCAACAGCTCTGTTGTCATAAAGCCCTGATTAAACTGTGCGCTACGGCGAATCTTTTCGATAAGGTTGTCGTTGATTACGCTGTTGTTACGGTAGTGTACAGCGTATGTTCGGAGTAGTTCAGGCTCCAATGCCCAATTCTCCATAATCTGCGATGGAAGCTCCACGAAGTCGCCCTCGACATCGAGCAATCCGTTGTACGGCACATCCGAGAAGAGGAAGTGTAGGGCGTGTCCAAACTCGTGGAATAGGGTAGTAACCTCGTCTATCGAGAGGAGCGCAGGGGTATTGCCCGAAGGTCGGGTGAAGTTGCATACGATGCTTGCCACAGGGGCAATACGCTTGCCGTTTCGGTCGTACGATGGGCGGCGGAAGTAACCACACCATGCACCTTGCGACTTGCTTGCGCGTGGGTGGAAGTCGAAGTATAACACTCCGAGGTGTGAACCGTCGTTATCCAAAACCTCGTATGCCGAAGCCTCGCTGTGATACTGCGGAACAACCACAGGGCGGAAGGTCAAGCCATAAAGGCGATTTGCAAGGTTGAAGGCACCCTGACGCACATTGTCGAGTGCGAAGTATGGCGAAGTCATCTCCTCGTTGAGGTTGTATTTCTGTTTGCGTACCTTCTCAGCGTAGTACCACCAATCCCACGACTCGAACTTGTCTTCTGCGTTGTGATGGTCGCGTTTGAAGAGGGTGTTCATCTCCTCCAACTCCTCCTTTGCCTTGTCGTTGGCTGCGGTGAATATATCTTCGAGCAGAGCGTATACCGCCTTTGGAGAACCGGCCATCTGCTCCGAGGTTACATAGTTGGCGTACGACTTGTAGCCCAATAAGTTCGCCTTTTCGATGCGCAGACGCACCATGTCGTTGATTATCGCCTTGTTGTCGTGGTCGTTGTCGTTGCTGCAACGGTTTAGGTATGCTTTGTAAATCTTCTCGCGCAACTCGCGGTTCTGCGAGTAGGTGAGGAAAGGAAGAAGACTCGGCTTGTGGAGCGTAAATATATATTTGTTCTCGTTGTCGCCATCTTTCGCAGCATCGCGTACAGACTTTGGCAGTTCGCTTACCTCCTTGGCTTTGAGTTCCAACTTGAAGTCGTTGGTCTCGGCCAAGATATTGTTGTCGAACTTTACGGTCAGCAGCGACAACTCCTCGTTAATCTTTTGCAGACGGGCTTTCTGTTCGGTGTTCAGCAATGCTCCTTGGCGCACGGCGTTGGTGTATATCTTCTCGACAAGGCGAATCTGCTCAGCGTCCAAATCGGTGCTGTTGCGCTTGTCGTAAACCGCTTTGATGCGATTGAACAACTTCTCGTTCATCGAGATAGCGTCATAGTGTGCAGCCAAGAGAGGCATAAACTCCTCCTGCAACTCCTGCATATCTTCGTCATTCATTGCTGCGCACATCATGCCGAAGATATCCGAGATATTGGCGAGCAACATACCCGAACGGTCGAGTTCGAGAATCGTGTTTTCAAAGGTTGGCTCCTCCTTGTTTGCGAGGATAGCTTCAATCTCCTCGTTGTGGAGCGACATAGCATGCTTGAAGGCTTCGCCGTAGTGGTCAGCCTCGATGCGGTCGAATGGTGGAACGCCGAAAGGTGTATTCCACTCGGTAAGCAGAGGATTTCCCTCTTTTTGAGCCTGCTTCGAGCAGAAAGTGGTGTTGAGTGCAATCATAAGTAGTGATAATACAAATAGTATGCGCTTCATTTCAATAAATTTTACTAATTTTGCTACGCAAAGATAGAAAAAAAACATAAGCAATGCAACTATTCTACGCAGCAGACTTCACTGCACCCGAATATATGCTCTCCGAGGAGGAGTCGCGCCATGCCGTTAAGGTGTTGCGTTTGAGCGAGGGCGATACCCTCCATATCACCGATGGTCGAGGCTCGCTCTACCGTTGCGAGGTGGTGTCGGCACACCAGAAACACTGCCTTGTGCGTGTGGTCGAGCACTTCGAGGAGTTTGAAAAATTGCCCTATCGCTTGACGATGGCGGTTGCGCCTACGAAGAATATCGACCGCTACGAGTGGTTTTTGGAGAAGGCGACCGAGATTGGCGTTGCGGAGTTTGTGCCTCTTGTAAGCGAACATAGCGAGCGCAAGGTTATCAAGGCGGAGCGTGAGGAGAAGGTCATCACTGCTGCCGTAAAGCAGTCGTTGAAGGCGTATCACCCTGTGTTGGCGTATATTACACCATTTAGAGAGGTGGTATGCAAAAATTTTGCAGGGCGCAAATTTATCGCTCATTGTGGCGATGCCGTAAACGAGAAAAAGTATCTCGCTTCGACTCTGCGCAAGGGTGAAGATGCGCTGATTTTGATAGGCCCCGAAGGCGATTTTTCTCCCGAAGAGGTGCGCTTGGCGGTTTCAAACGGCTTCGAGGAGATAACCCTCGGCACGCAGCGTTTCCGCACCGAGACGGCAGCAGTCGTGGCGGCAGATATGGTTTCGATAGTGAATAATATGTAATGTTTGTCCCGAAAATGTTGCTGAAACTCTTTACAACATTCTTCAAAATAGGTCTTTTCAGCTTTGGCGGAGGCTTTGCGATGATACCGCTTATTCAGCGCGAAGTTATCGAACGCCACAAGTGGATTAACCACAAAGATTTTGTCGATATGCTCGTCTTGGCGCAATCGACACCCGGACCTATTGCCGTAAATACAGCGGTCTTTGTCGGCTACAAGACGGCAGGCATAGCGGGTGCTGTGGCGGCAACGCTCGGCACGGTGCTGCCATCGTTTATTGTGATTTTATTGCTTGCGTTGTTTTTTGCCGAGGTGCGCGAAAATCGCTATGTCGATGCAGCGTTCCGAGCAATGCGACCTGCGGTTGTGGCTCTGATTGTCGCTCCATTGATGGGGCTTGTCAAGGGTATGAAGTGGTATCTTCTCGCCATTGCGGCTGCGGTGGCGGTGCTTGTGTGGTACTTTGGTTTTTCGCCGATGTACCTTATTGCCGGCGGTGTTGCAGTGGGTATCGCTATGGCAGTTTATAACGGCAGAAAGGGGGCGCAGCGATGATTTATTTGCAGTTGTTTCTCTCCTACTTGAAGATAGGCTTCTTTGGCTTTGGCGGTGGCTATGCGATGTTGTCGCTTATCCAAAACGAGATTGTCGAGCAGCGCGGTTGGATTACCGCCACGCAGTTTGCCGATATTGTTGCTGTGTCGCAGATTACACCCGGACCAATCGCCATCAACTCGGCAACCTATATCGGCTATACCGTAGCGGGTGTAGGTGGCTCGGTGGTTGCAACCTTTGCGGTATGCTTGCCATCGCTGACACTGATGCTGTTCTTGACAAGATTCTTCCTTCGCCACCGCGAAAATCGCTATATTCAGACCGTTGTCAAGGCGGTAACTCCGATTGTTGTCGGAATGATTGCCTCGGCGGCATTGCTGATGATGTTCCCTCGCACGGGCACAAACGAGAACTTTACCGATGTGTGGTCGTGGGCGCTTTTTGTGGCGTGTATGTACGGCTCCTATCGCAAAGTAAATCCGATATTGATGATTATCCTCTCGGCAGTTGCAGGCGTAGTTATTTACGCCCTTGTGCCGATGATGAGTTGATTGCCTGAATGGTATAACAAAAGAATAGGACAAACCTACAAGATTTGTCCTATTCTTTTATTGTATAGCTGAAAGATTACTCCTCTGCAACAACCGAAAGAGTGATCTCTGCCTTAACCTCGCGGTGGAGCTTAACAGCGGCCTTGTACTCACCTACGGTGTTGATAGCCTCAACGGTTACACTCTTCTTCTCAACCTCAACGCCCTTCTCTGCGAGTGCAGCAGCGATGTCAGCCGAAGTGATAGTACCGAAGATACGACCCTCCTCTGCCTTAACAGCAAAGGTGAGTGGGAGGTTTGCGATCTTCTCAGCGAGTGCCTGAGCGTCAGCCAAAATCTTAGCGTCCTTGTGAGCACGCTGTTTGAGGTTCTCTGCCAAAACCTTCTTTGCAGAAGCGGTAGCAGCCTTTGCGAAACCCTGTGGAATGAGGTAGTTGTTCGCATAACCCGGCTTAACAACAACGATATCGTTTGCGTATCCGAGGTTCTCTACATCCTTAATCAAAATAATCTCCATAGTCTCGCCCTCCTTTATTTCATACAATCGGTTACGAATGGCAAAATTGCGAGGTGACGCGCACGCTTAACAGCCTGAGCCACCTTCTTCTGGAACTTCTGCGAAGTACCGGTCAAACGGCGAGGGAGAATCTTACCCTGCTCGTTGAGGAACTTCTTCAAAAATTCGCCATCCTTGTAATCTACATACTTAATGCCGAGCTTCTTGAAACGGCAATACTTCTTCTTCTTAACATC
>JAZSOV010000068.1:0-9619 GCA_045537095.1 Alistipes sp. | reverse complement strand
TTTTTCATTTCGTTTCTAAATCTCTAAAAATTATTTACGCTCAGGTACCTGAGTCAATCCGTGAATTTTAGAACTCCAAGGCGAGTATGCACGAGCGATACGGTGGATGGTGATCATCTCCGACTCCTGGTCGTGCAAGTTGCTCTTGTAGAGTTTCAAGGCGGTGATAATAGCCGCTGCAATCTCCTGGTCGGTAATTGCCTCATGCTCATCGGCAGCAGCAGCTCCCTTTGTAGCAATCTTTGCAGCCTTTCGCTGGTAAGTAAATACCCAACCCATCGCCTTCATTACAAAGATGAGAAGCACGAGTACAGCAAATACCACCATAAAGCCAAGACCCGCCATCATCAACATCTCGGGCCAGCCTCCATTTGCAAATTTATCCATAGTTCAAATTTGTTTTACAGTTTGGACTACAATGGAATGTTCGAGTGCTTACGAGCAGGGTTCTGCAAACGCTTGGTCGAGAGCGACTGCAAAGCACGGATAATACGGAAACGAGTGTTACGAGGCTCGATTACATCGTCGATGTAGCCGTAGCGAGCTGCGTTGTAAGGGTTCGAGAACAAATCCTTGTACTCCTGCTCCTTCTCTGCTACGAACTTAGCCTTAGCCTCAGGGTCGGTGAACTCTGCCAAAGCCTTTGCGTGCAATACCTCAACTGCACCCGATGCACCCATAACAGCAATCTCTGCCGATGGCCAAGCGTAGTTGATATCGCCACGGATATGCTTCGAAGACATCACGATATAAGCACCACCATAAGCCTTACGCAATGTAACGGTTACCTTTGGTACAGTAGCCTCGCAGTATGCGAACAAGAGCTTTGCACCGTGGGTGATAACGCCACCATACTCCTGAGTTGTACCAGGCAAGAATCCAGGAACATCCACGAGGGTTACGAGTGGAATGTTGAATGCGTCACAGAAACGAACGAAGCGAGCAGCCTTACGCGAAGCGTTGATATCGAGCACACCTGCCATAAACTTAGGCTGGTTAGCGATGATACCTACCGACTGACCGTTGAAACGAGCGAAGCAGGTGATGATATTCTTAGCGTACGAAGCCTGCGACTCCAAATAGTCGCCATTATCAACGATAGCCTTGATAACATCGTACATATCGTATGCCTGATTAGGATTGTCAGGAATAATCTCGTTGAGCGAATCCTCCAAACGAGCAATGCTATCGTTGCACATAGCCAATGGAGCATCCTCCATATTGTTCTGTGGCATGTAAGAGATGAGCTTGCGAATCAAAGCAATACCCTCCTCCTCGGTATCGACAGCAAAGTGTGCAACACCCGACTTTGTGGTGTGAACTACTGCGCCACCCAACTGCTCCTGTGTTACATCCTCACCGGTTACGGTCTTAACAACCTTCGGACCTGTCAAGAACATATTCGAAGTGTTCTTCTTCATGATGATAAAGTCGGTCAAAGCCGGTGAATAAACTGCACCACCTGCGCAAGGACCGAAGATAGCCGAAATCTGCGGAATAACACCCGAAGACATCACATTGCGCTGGAAGATGTTAGCGTAACCTGCCAAAGCATTTACACCCTCCTGAATACGAGCGCCACCCGAGTCGTTCAAGCCGATGCAAGGTGCACCGTTGCGCATTGCCATATCCATAACCTTGCAAATCTTGTCAGCCAAAGCCAACGACAACGAACCTGCTGTTACGGTAAAGTCCTGTGCAAATACATAAACGAGGCGGCCATCGATAGTACCATAACCTGTTACTACACCATCACCGAAAGTATGCTTCTTCTCCATACCGAAGTCGTAGCAACGGTGAGTTACGAACATGTCGAACTCCTCGAAACTGCCCTCATCGAGCAACATCTGAATACGCTCACGAGCAGTGAACTTGCCCTTCTCGTGCTGCTTTGCGATAGCCTTCTCGCCACCACCCATACGAGCCGTCTCGCGGTTCTCGATGAGTTTGTTGATTTTGTTTTGAATCTCGCTCATAATAGTTTTATGATTAGTTTTAGATTATTTCTTCTCGCACAACTCGGTAAGAATACCCTGTGTGCTCTTTGGGTGAAGGAATGCGATAGTCATATCATCAGCACCCTTGCGTGGGGTCTTGTCGATGAGACGGATACCCTGAGCCTCAGCGTCAGCCAACTGCTCCTCGATACCCTCAACAGCGAGTGCCATGTGGTGGATACCGATACCCTTGTTCTCGATAAACTTAGCAATTGTCGAATCCTCCGAAGTAGCCTCCAAAAGCTCAATCTTGGTCTGACCAAGCATGAAGAATGCGGTGCGAACCTTCTGGTCTGCAACCTCCTCAATCTTGTAACACTTCAATCCGAGTGCGCCCTCCCAATAAGGAATCGCCTCATCAAGGCTCTTAACTGCGATGCCGAGATGCTCAATGTGAGATACTTTCATAATCTTTTAGTTTTTATTGGTTTAAGAAAAAATGATTGTGTTTTTACATCTTTTGTATGCGGGTGTACCCACAAACTCCACAAAGGTACTATTTTCAAAGAAAATAAGCAACACTTTTGTTAAAAGTTTTTTGCAAAAGGTGTTTTTTTGTTATTTTTTCGGGACGACTATTGAAACAATAGATTATTTTTTGTACCTTTGCGTGTTGAAACATATTTTAAACATTGAATAAACTTAAACAAAATCTATTATGAAATTCTGCAAGAAATTTGTTCTCTGCATGCTCGCTATTGCAGCAGTAGCATCAACAGCATTTGCTCAACAAGTTGAGCGTGCGCCTTACAGTCGCGGTCGCGGTAATTTTACCTTTACCGAGTATGAGCCACTCAAAGAAAAGCCTATTCAGGTGTACTACTATGTGCCTAAGAAGGGCGACATTACCAAGATGCGTGTCCTTTTTGCTATGCACGGTGCTCAGCGTACTTCGAGCCCGGCTATTCGTGCTTGGCGTTACTTCGCTGAGCGTGAGGGTTTTATCGTAATTGCTCCTCAGTATTCAAAGAAGTTCTATCGTGAGTGGGAGTATCAGTTTGGAGGTGTTGCACGCAATGGTAAGGTGCAGCCACGCGAGAACTGGACTTACAACTCTATTGAGGCTATCTTCGACCACTTTAAGAAGATTACGGGCTCAACTGCCGAGGTATACGATATGTTTGGTCAGTCGGCTGGTGGTCAGTTTACACACCGCTTCGCTTTGGCTATGCCAGAGGCTCGCCTCAACATCGCAGTAGCTGCAAACCCTGGTTCGTGGACATTCCCTCTTGTAAATGGTCTTCCAAGCAAGACTATCGATGGCAAGACTTACTCTTATCCATACTCTGTCAAGGGTACTCCAATGGCAAATGATGAGGTGTTGAAGAAGTTCTTCTCGCGCAAGTTGTACATCCAGATTGGCAAGAACGATGTAGCTACTTCGGGTAAGTATGTTCCAACTAAGGATAATGCTTTGTCGCAGGGCAAGCACCGCCTTGATCGTGCCCGTAATATGTATAAGGTGTCGAAGAAACTCGCTAAGAAGAATAAGTGGGAGTTCAACTGGGAGAAGGTTGAGGTTAAGGGCATCGGCCACGGTACTATGGGTATGGTATATGGTAAGTATACCGAGGATGCTAACGGCAAGAAGAAGTATAGCATCGATGACTACACCAAGACTTCGGCATACTATCTTCTCTATGAGAAGGATGAGCAGGCTCGCAAGCGTTAATATTGCTTAAATAGGTTCAAAGACTGACTTAAAGATTGTATTTTGTCTTGTTAGTCAGTCTTTTGTTAATAATAAATGTAAACAATTGATATCTTTTTGAATATGAAACTTATCAACAAAATTATAGTTTGCCTGATAGCTGTTGTGATGTCGGTAACGCCGCTTTTTGCAGCAGACAACAATCCATACTCTCGCGGTCTTAGCTCGTTTGAGTTTGCTGAGTATGAACCACTCAAAGATAGACCGATTACGGTATACTGCTATATCCCTACCAAGGGCGATATCCAGAATATGCGTGTACTTTTTATGTTGCACGGAGCCGGAAGAAAACCTCTTATCTCGATGAAGGCGTGGAACAAGTTTGCCGAGCGCGATGGTTTTATCGTAATAGCTCCATTGTATGATATGAAGCTCTATCCGGGATGGCGTTATCAGACAGGCGGTGTCGTCTATAAGGACAAGGTACAGCCACGCGAGAATTGGACATACAACACCATTGAGGCTATCTTCGATCACTTCAAGAAACATACCGGCTCGAAGGCGGAGGTTTACGATATGTTCGGACACTCGGCAGGTGGTCAGTTTACACACCGCTTCGCTTTGGCTATGCCGCACGCTCGTCTTAATATCGGTGTAGCTGCGAACGCAGGACACTGGACGATGCCACTTGTTGATGGAATGCCAAGTATCACCACCGACAAGATGTATGGCTGGCCATATTCGGTTAAGGGTACGCCATTGGCAGATACAGAGGTGTTGAAGAAGTTCCTCTCGCGCAAACTCTATGTTCAGGTTGGCAAGGATGATACCAAAACATCGGGTAAGTGGGTGCCAAAGGGCGACAAGGCTTTGTCGCAGGGCAAGCACCGTTTGGCTCGCGCTCGCGCTATGTATAAGGTATCGAAGAAGGTAGCCAAGAAGAACAAGTGGGAGTTCAATTGGGAGAAGGTTGAGGTTAAAGGCGTAGGCCACAACTCAAAGGGTATGATACATGGAACTTATACTCTTGACGAGAACGGCAAGAAAAAGTTCAGCATGGACAATATTACTAAGACAGGTGCATACTATATTCTCTATCAGTTGAATAAGTAGTAAAGGCTTAGGCTTGACAAAGAGGGAGTGTCTAACAAGTTTTTTAGGCACTCCCTTTTTGTTAGACGGCTTCTTCGCATAAGCGAGGAGGCATAGAGGAGAGAGATTTTTCTAAAATTTGGACTTTCCTCTAAAAATTTATACCTTTGTAGAGATTTTTTTAATTTGCCTTACTTTGCAAAAAAATTGATAAATTTTGAAAAGATTCGACAAACACGACACTTTGAATTTAACCATTGAATACACTTATGATTAACAAAAACTTTTTCTATTCTGCACTATTGTTAGTTGCGTTATTGGTCGCCGCCTCTGACGCCAATGCACAAAAGCGAGAGATGGCTCGCGCCAAAGTGTTGTCGCACAACGAAGGCTTCTACAAAGAGGTATTTATGGATGGAGGTATTAGATTATCTTCGCGCCGCTCACTCCCCGCTACAAAACTTTTGGGTATAGAGTTGGAGTTTTTTGCCTCGGCAAAGACCAAGAATTTAACACAGACCGACACTCTTATCCAAAACAAAATCTTCTGCGGTAGCGAGGAGGACTCGAATGGTTGGTTGCTCTATCCGGACGGCGCACCGCGTTATCGTATGATGTATGTGAATGGCGGTCAGGCTGCAAGACACGCTCTCGCAATGGGCAAAGAGGCTGCAAAGAATATCCAAAAATATGTGGCTAACGGAGGTGGATATATAGGAACTTGTGCCGGCTCGTTTATCGGTAGCAAGGGAGTTATCAACCTAAAACGCAGAGAGCCTGTTAGATATGTGGGTACATATTGGAATTTATGGCCGGGATACTCCGGCGGAACAAAACTCACCAAGAGTCGTCCCGCGCTGATTTTCCCGAAGAAGTGCCCATTGTTGAAATACTACGATTTCGGTGGCGACAACAAGGTTGATAGCGTATTCCACAACAACGGAAACTACGCTTATCAAAGCGAAGATTACCCTTTGCCAAAGGGTACAGAGCCGATTGCTTTATACAGATACGAAAACACCAAAAAGGTTAAAATCGATGGTAAAATTGGCATTTGGGCATATAAGGCAAATCAGCAGAGCGGTCGCGTAATCCTTTGTGGATCACACCCTGAAGGTGTAAAAAAGGGTGAGCGATTGGAACTTATGGCAGGAATGGTACTCTATGCTATGGACGGAAATCCGACTCCTTCTGTTAAGGGCGAGTTGAAGGCCGGCGAGGTACGCGAGATGAACAAGCGCACCGAAGATAACAATCCTGCATATACCCGCATTGGCGACAAGCAGTACCACCACTTCAAACTAAATGTACCTCGCAAGTGCAAGAAGGTGGTTGTAACGCTCGGTGGCTACGAGGGAGAGAACAATTTTGACCTTTCGCTCTTTGCAAAGCAGAAGGCGTTGGCATTCAACAGCAACACAACGCTGAAACAGACCACAAAGGGTTGCGACAAACAACTCGTTATCGAGAAGCCGAAGGCCGGCAAGTGGTTTGTATCGGTTTGTTGCGAAACAACCGTTGAATCCCAAACAGGCAAATATGGCACCGAATACATAGGTGATTTATCAGTACTGAACGGCGTGCCATACAAAATTGCGGTAAGTTATGAGTAGAATTTTATATATTGTGATGGCACTATGCACTCTGCTCTCCGTTGCGAGAACAGAGGCGCAGACCATATCCTTGGGCGAGCGCACTCCACGCTTCAAGCAGGCGAAGTGGCTCAATGGCAATGTTCCGGAGAAGAGCGCCTTCACATATGTTGAGTTTATTCACTCGGCGAGTATCTCGTGTCGTCAGTCGGCCGAGCGACTGCATGCGATAGTCAGAGGAGTTGATGATATGACTTTTGTGCTAATCTCGCATCAAAGCCTTACCGATATTGACAATTGGGTAACCGAGCATATCGACAAACGGTCGGGTGTGATATTTGACGATATTGCTATTCGTGCCTCTTTTGGTGTGAATTACGCCCCGTATGCGGTTATTCTCGACCGCAAACGCCGCGCATTATGGTTCGGAAATCCGCAGTTCCTCGACAAAAACAAGATAGAGAAACTGATAACAAAATAACTTAGAAAGCTAAGAGCTAAAATTATGTCTTTCACTAAAATAGACCACTACGAGCGTGGCGAGTACCGCGATACTCACCACGACAGCGCACTCTCGGTAACAGATGGCGTTGCCGACCAGCCGATTGTAAATCCCTACTTCGTCAAGAAACACCGCCGCAAACTCACGACAGATGAGTTTGTGGAGGGTATATTGGCAGGAAACATCACCATTCTCTCGCAGGCGATAACCCTTATCGAGAGCAACAACCCCGACAACTACGCACAGGCGCAGGAGATTATCGAACGCTGCTTGCCGTATGCCGGTAAGTCGGTGCGTATAGGCATTACGGGCGTGCCCGGAGCAGGAAAATCGACTTGGATTGAGGCGGTAGGAAATATGGTTACATCGTTGCATCACAAGTTGGCGGTGTTGGCGATAGACCCCTCTTCGGAGCGTAGCGGTGGTTCAATCCTCGGCGATAAAACCCGAATGGAGACTATCTGCCACAACCCCGACATCTTTATTCGCCCTTCGCCTTCGGCAGGTTCACTCGGTGGTGTAGCACGCAAAACTCGCGAAACGGTTGTATTGTGCGAGGCGGCAGGTTTTGATGTGATTTTCATCGAAACTGTGGGCGTTGGTCAGTCGGAAACGGCTGTTCATTCGATGGTCGATATGTTCCTCTTGTTACAGATTTCGGGCGCAGGTGATGAGTTGCAGGGCATTAAGCGAGGTATTATGGAGATGGCGGACCTGATGGTTATAACCAAAGCCGATGGTGAAAACAAGGTCAAGGCAGAGGTTGCTCGCCGACAGTTCCAAAATGCGTTGCACCTCTTTCCAACCCCTGCAAGCGATTGGAAAGCAAAGGTTTATACCTGCTCTTCGCTCGAAGGTGTCGGCTTGGAGGAGATTTGGAAAGGTGTTGAGGAGTATGTCGAGCATATCAAGGCAAACGGCTATTTCCTGCACCATCGCAACGAGCAGAATAAGTATTGGATGTACGAGAGCATAAACGAAACCTTGAAGAGCCGCTTCTACCTCAACCCCGAAATTGAGGCACGCATTGCCGATGTTGAGGAGCGCGTTCTGAGTGCCAAGTTGAGTTCGTTTATTGCGGCAAAAGAGCTGTTGGATATCTATTTCGGCAAGGCGAAATAGATATCAACGGAAAGCGAAAAACGGAAAACGGAAAACTAAATTATGTTAAAGATAGTAGTACTGACAGGTGCAGGGATTTCGGCGGATAGCGGTATTCCGACCTACCGCAGTAGCGATGGTTTGTGGGCAAACTACAAGATTGAGGAGGTATGCACGCCCGAAGCGTTGGAGCGCGATAGAGAGAAAGTGATAAACTTCTACAATATGCGCCGTCGCGAGATGGCGGGTAAAGTGCCGAATGCGGGACACAAAGCACTTGCCGAGTTGGAAAAATACTTTGATGTAGAGATTGTTACGCAGAATATCGACAATCTGCACGAGCAGGCAGGCTCGACCAAAATCATCCATCTCCACGGCGAACTCACAAAGTTGCGCGAGGAGAGTGGCGAGCAGTATATCACCGAGATTGGTCTGCGCAACCAGACGCTTGACGAGAAGGCTCCGAATGGCGAACTTCTGCGCCCGCATATCGTCTTCTTTGGCGAGGCGGTACCGATGTTCGACAAGGCGAGAGATTTGGTAAAGGAGGCCGATATTCTGGTTATCGTGGGCACTTCGTTGGCTGTCTATCCTGCCGCATCGTTGGTAGGTTGGGTCAAGAACAACGAGGTACCAATCTATGTTGTGGACCCATCGACTCCGAAGATTCCGTTCCTCCGCAACCGCATCTTCCACATCAAGGAGCGTGCAGCGATTGGCGTACCAAAACTTGTCGCACAACTCAAAGAGTTTGCGGAGATACGCAAACTCTAATTGAGAATTGAGAATTGAGAATTAAAAAGGCTAATAGCTAACGGCTAATAGCCCCAAAAAAGAATAGTATGACTTACGCAATTATTTCGACCGAGAAGGGTGATATGAAGGTGGAGCTCTACGAGAAGGAGACACCTATCACCGTAGCAAACTTTATCAAACTTGCCGAGTCGCGTTTCTACGACGGCTTGACTTTCCACCGTGTAATTCCCGAATTTGTAATTCAGGGCGGATGCCCTATCGGCAATGGTGCGGGCGGTCCGGGTTGGACTATCCCTTGCGAGACCGATGCCGAGCGTCAGTACCACGACCGAGGTGTGCTTTCAATGGCTCATCGTGGCAAGGATACGGGAGGTTCGCAGTTCTTCATCTGCCACAACCGTCGCAACACGCAGCACCTCGACGGCGTACACACCTGCTTCGGCAAGGTAGTGGAGGGCGAGGATGTTATCGACGATATCCGTCCTGGCGACCTTATCTTCTCGATTACCATTGAGAAGAGTTGATAATTGACAATTATTTTTCCAAAAAAATTGATTTTTAAGTTGATGGTTGCAACGCCGTCAAGAAAAATGAGATGGGAGCATACTTGGCGTATGTGACCATCTCACTTTTTTGAAGACAAGGCAGCAAACACTGCTTAAAAACAATTTTTAATGAGTAAACACTTTACCGTACTGCTTCTCACGCTTCTCGTAGGCGAGGCGTGAAGTTGTCGGATACTTCAACTTGTCGAACTCGGCAACAGCGTTGCGGATATCGGTCAGGAGCATATCCGCCATATCGCGCGTAAGTCCCTGGCGCACAACCACTCGCATAACCACCATATCTTCGATATCCTTCGGCATGGTGTAAGCCGGCACCATCCAACCGCTCTGCTGCAACACCGCCTGCAAGTCGTACAAAGTCC
>JAZSOV010000101.1:0-5382 GCA_045537095.1 Alistipes sp. | reverse complement strand
TTGATGGCGACTATCGTGAGGAGTTGGGCTTGTTGTGCGAGATGATGGGCATCGAGTTCCACGATATTCGATAGAGATAAGAGATAGATGTATATATTTATAAATATAGGTGTTTAACTTAAATAAATTAAAGGTAAAATGAGTTTCATGTACAATCCGTACCCGTTTGACGACCCACGCGCTGTCAATCGTCCGGTACTCAAAACAACTACAAAGGCTGCCGTTACAGTCGGCACACTCAAGGCTGCAGTTCGTCTTGCAACAGATTTGGCTGCACAACTCGCAGCAGAGCCAACCAAGAATATCGTTCTCGGTTGGGAGGGTTACACAACCGCTGACTTCACAAAATTATTGAACCTCGTGACTCAGCAGTTGGAGTTGCGTGGCGTAGAGACCATACGCTACAACTTCGCGCAGGTATTGAAGAGCGAGGAGGAGATTAACGCAATGATTGATCCTCAGTTGGAGTGGGACAAGAAGAAGGACCCAACACTTCTCTATGGCCGTATCTATCACGGAGGTTATAAGGGCGTACTTGACCCTGCAAAGTTGGAGGCTTACAAGCAGCAGGTTGCTGAGTGGAAGGCTCCGGTAGAGAAGGGTAAGGTAGTTGTTGTATATGGTTCGGGTGTTCTCGTTGAGGAGTTGCGCTCATTGTACGACTCAAAGTTCTACTTCGATGTTACTCCAAAGGAGTCTATCCTCCGTATTCGCCGTGGTGCCTACATCAACCTCGGTCAGTCGAAGCCACAGCCAACAAATCAGATTATCCGCCGTTGCTACTACTTCGATTTCGAGATGGCAGTAACATTGCGTGGTCAGTTGCTCTCAAAGCGTGAGATTGACTGGTATGTTGGAAACGACAACCTCGATGCTATGCAGTTGATGCCTGTTGAGGCGTTGAACGACATCCTCGAAACAATGGTTAAGTATCCATTCCGTTGTAAGCCTGTATATTTGGAGGGCGTATGGGGTGGTTCGTATGTAAAGAAGTTGCGTAACCTTCCTAAGGAGATGCGTAACTGCGCATGGGTATTTGACCTTATCCCAATGGAGGTAAGTATCGTTATCGAGGCCGATGGCGAGAAGTTGGAGTTCCCATTCAACTCATTCGTTCAGCACGATGGAGTTGCAATGTGCGGTGCCGAATCGGTCAAGAAGTTCGGTTTGTACTTCCCTGTTCGTTTCAACTACGACGATACATACCACTCGACAGGCAATATGTCTATCCAGTGCCACTCAGGTGCAGAATACAACAAGGCTAACTTCGATGAGCTTGGCCGTCAGGACGAGAGCTACTACATTGTTGTAACGGGCCACGGAGCAAAGACCTTCATCGGTTTCAACGATGATGCTGACAAAGATCAGTTTATCAAGGATATCAAGTTGGCCGAGACTGAGTACAAGCCGGTTGATTATATGAAGTATGTCAACTACGAGGAGTCGAAGCCGGGCTTGCAGGTAATGCTTCCTGCAGGTACCATCCACTCGTCAGGTCGTAACCAGGTTATCTTGGAGATTGGTAGTTTGACTATCGGCTCGTACACCTACAAGTTGTACGACTACCTCCGCCCTGACCTCGATGGCAAACCGCGCCCAATTCACACTTGGCATGGCGAGCGCGTATTGGATTTCAGCCGTCGTACAAGCGCAATCCACGGCACCATCGTTCACGAGCCACGCCTCGTACGCAAGGGCGATGATTGGGCAGAGTACATCGTAGGAGAGTGCAACGAGTTGTACTTCTCGTTGCGCCGCTTGGAGTTCGAGAAGACAATCGAGGACAACACCAACGGCAAGTTCGTTGTATTGACTTTGGTAGATGGTGAAAAGATACGCATTCGCTCGAAAGCAAACCCTGAGTACTACTTCGATGCAGAGTTTATGGATATGACCGTTGTTCCTGCGGCTATGGGCGAGTTCGTAGTTGAGAACCTCGGTTTGGAGCCAATCTGTGTTCACAAAACAACTCTTAAAGAGGGATTCGAAAATGAGTAAAGAGTGCTTTCTCCTACTCGATGTAGGTGGTACATTCGTAAAATCGGTGGTAGCGACTCTCGATGGAGAGTTGCTACCCGATACCGAGTGCTCGGTGCCGATCGATTCAAATGGCTCACGCGAGGAGATAGAGAGTTCGTTTGCTTCGGTCGTAAAGAGTGGTAACACCATTGCCGAATATCACGGCTACAAGTTGGCAGGTATCGGCATAGCCTTCCCCGGACCATTCGACTACAATACGGGAATTTCGTATATGACGCACAAATTCGCAGCATTGGAGAAGTTGTCTGTAAAGGATTTCTTCCACTCGTTGCCTGAAATTGGTGCTGATATGCCCGTTGTATTTATGCACGATGTTACGGCAGCTGTAGCCGGCGAATTGTCTTTTGGTGCAGCGCAAGGCTACAAGAATGTGGCAGTCGTAACGCTCGGCACAGGTCTTGGATTTTCGCATACGCAGAATGGCGAAATTCAATTCTCGTCACTCGGCTCTCCTGCAATATCAATCTACAATCAACCTTACCGTGATGGTAATCTTGAAGATTACGCTTCGAAGCGCGGTTTCTTGCGCTCTTATGCGAAGGTACGAGGCATCGAAAACCCCGACAACCTCACCGTAGCAATGATTGGTGGAATGTGCAAGGATGGAGATAAGGAGGCGTTGCAGTCGTTCTACAATGTCGGCGAAATTCTCGCTACGGAGTTAAAACCGCTTCTCGAAGAGTTCAATATCGAATGTCTGCTCTTTGGAGGTCAGATTTCGCGCTCGTTTGCATATTTCGAGCCTGCACTCCGACACCTTGTCGATGCAGTTCCATCGTTGAAGCATATCTCTCCGATGAAAAACCTCTCGACAGCAGCACCACTTGGACTATTGAGCAAGTTGCGCAAGGAGCTAAACTGCTAACAAGATTACAGCTACATTATGAGCGTGTCTAATATCTCTTAGGCACGCTTTTTTTTATCGAAATTTGTCTATCTTTGCACTATCAAATGGAATACAACAAAGAGATAACAGCCTGTTTCACGGGGCATCGCACCTACGATGGCAGTCGCAACGAAGAGTTGCAGGCCGCCATACGGGAGTTGTATGAGCGAGGCTATCGCACATTCTTGTGTGGTATGGCAGTAGGATTTGACCTCATCGCGGCAGAGTGCGCATTGTCGCTACGCGGTGAGTTGAAGGGGTTGCAGGTCGTTGCAGTAGTGCCATTCAAAGATATGCAGAGCCGTTTCTCTCAATCGCAATGCGCCCTCTTCGAGCGCATTTGCAAAGAGGCTGATGAGGTTATAACCATAGCGACACAATACTCGCCAAGTGTCTATATGACACGCAACAACTATCTTATTGATAACTCCTCAGCCGTTATTGCCTACTTCACAGGCGAAAGGGGAGGCACTGCCTACACCATACACCGCGCAGTCAAAGGCCTTTTGCCTATCATCAACATCTACAACAATCCACAAAAAAGGCTGTTTTAAGAGAAAGAAAGCTCCTACCCTCGCCACAGCGCATTCTTAATTAAAAACCGACGCTGCTCTCATTCGCAGCGTCGGTTCTCAATTTCTAATTTTTAATTTCCATAGTTGCCCCAATCAATATCATTCTCGCTTGCCAAGAAGCTACAATTGGTAAATGTGCTGTATGTGTCACTAATAGCATAAGTTGTGTAGTTATCTTTTGTAAGAGGGATAGTCGTTTCACCTGGTCTTTGTATTGAACCTCCAATCTTAGAGTCTGTGAATTTACGTGCTTTAGATGAAGTACCAGGTGATCCTGTTAATATGCCAACCTTAGCAATCGCTGGTGTAGCTTTAATAGTACAGTAGGACTGACAATTATACCATGTGTTAAAATTAACAATTCTACCAGCAATACCGCCTATTCTATTATAGGAATTTACCTCACCCAGCTCAATATCACCCATAGTAATATCTCCCGTATTTATCATAGAGGTATATTTCATATCAGTAACTGTTATATAACCATATATTCCGCCTACATGAGCACTGTTCGCGTTGCCACCATTGATTGTAATAGCTCCAGTATTTGCAATCTGTCCAGTTTTATCTGTATCGTTTTCTCCTGTCACTTTACCGCTTGAGCGTTGATATGCAACAATACCTGCTACATGCAAACCAGATGAAGCATCCACATTTTTAATCTCTATATCACCATTGTTGATGACTTTGCCCTTGTTATGTAAGTATGTAAAACATTTGTTACTGTATCCCATATATCCGCCAATACAAGCGTCATAACATTTGCCAATGAAGGTAAGATTAGCATTATTACATACTGTTTTGCCATTCACATACACAACACTGTTTTCATTCAAACAGCCTGCAATACCCGATAAGCTTCTTATGTATGTTCCACTACTTTTTTGGTCTGTTGCAGATGACTCAAGAGTTGCGCTTTCGGCATTGGTGATATGATTGTTTATCTGAGCAGTTATATTAGAATAAAAATAACCAATTATACCTCCAAAATAATAATAGCCACCGTTGTATGTTCCAGTGTGAGATATAGCACCATAATTGGTTACAGGGCCATTAAAATAGACATTAGCATAATAGGCTATTCGCCCCGCGATACCTCCAGCAGAAGTATATGAAGATGTTGTTGCTCCGACTATCGATATTGCACCCTTGTTAACTGTGCTATTTGTGAATGTTACTTCTTTTTTTGTATCTATTGTGGAACCATCTCTATCTCCGCTAATTACACCTACAACACCTCCCACATGAGCATCACGAGATGTTGACTCTGCGTTTCTAGAGATATTGCCAGTATTGGTACAATTGTCGAAAAGGATTTCAGCGGCTTGACCAATGCAAACAGCAATAATACCACCGATATATAGGTGTGTCTTTCCTGAGGTGTCGCTATATGTCAACGCACCATTGTTTGTACAGTTGGTGAACGAAATATTGCCGTCCGAGAGACCAACAAGACCACCTACAACACCCTCCATCTTCGTGGTGGTTGAATATCGCGCAAGCGTGATAGATGCGTTATTCACACAATTGTCGAATTGTACATACGATGCAGTACCTACAAAACCACCAACTGCACCATCTCCAAGAACATCCGCATTGGCAGGGGTAACATCTGTATTAATTGTAATACTTCCACTCACCGAGCAGTGCTCAACCTTTGGAGCATTGCCATTTGCAATAAGCTGACGAGCAAATGCACCGAAGTTAGGGTTCTCGGTCTCCTCTACAACAATATCGAGGTGCAAGCCCTTGAACGATGCTGCTGTCTTGTTGAACAATGGTCCCGGGAAGTTCTTGATAGCAAAGCCGTTACCATATACGGTTCCCTTGTAGTTAGGCGCAGTAATATTTGAGTTGTCGCCCTGGAAGGTCATATCATTC
>JAZSOV010000020.1:0-7029 GCA_045537095.1 Alistipes sp. | reverse complement strand
GATGGTGGAGTGTGGCGTATGGCGATTGATGCTGCGGAGTTGCCCGCAGAGCCATTTATCCGACCTATTGAAGGGGCAACACTCTCGCTCTACTACGCTTTGGGTATTGCTCCCGATACGGAGGAGGTCTATGTGGGCGATGCGCTCGATTATCAACAACGCTCAATTATATATAGGTACTCGCGTGAGGGAGAATTGATTGATTCGTTTGCGACAGGCGTTATTGCAGGTGATTTTTGTTGGAAAAAGTGATGCGCAAGGGTGTTTTCATATTGCTGTTTCTTGTTGTTTCTCTGACTGCTTGGGCGGAGGAGCGAGATTGGTTGCGAGATGGTCTGGAGATTCCCGATGTGGAGGTCGTGGCTCGCCGACCAATGCGTGATATCGGTGTGGAGCAGACCAAAATAGACTCGGCAATACTGCACCAAAATATCTCGCTCTCGATGGCGGATATTCTCTCGTTCAACTCCTCGATTTTTGTCAAAAATAGCGGTCGCGCAACCCTCTCGACAGTGTCGTTCCGTGGTACTTCGCCATCGCATACGCAGGTGCTGTGGAATGGCTTGCGCATCAACTCGCCAATGCTCGGAATGACCGACTTTTCGATGATACCATCGTTTTTGGTCGATAAGGCAACGCTTCTGCACGGCTCATCTTCGATTATCGAGTCGGGAGGTGGCTTGGGCGGTGCTGTAAAACTCGCTACCGAGCCAACTGCGGAGGAGGGCTTTGGCTTGCACTTTGTGCAGGGCGTAGGCTCATTCTGGACATTTGACGATTTCCTGCGTCTGACTTATGGCAAGGGGCGTTGGCACTCCTCGACACGAGTGGTCTTTTCGACCTCGAAAAACAACTATCGCTACCGCAACTACGATAAGAAAGAGAATATCTACGATGCAGAGAATAATATCATCGGGCAGTACTATCCGGTGGAGCGTAACCGCAATGCCGCCTTTCGCGATACACATCTCTTGCAGGAGGTATATTACAAGACGAAGAATGGCGACCGCTTGTCGCTAAATGCGTGGTATACAAATTCTTATCGTGAATTACCGCTATTGACAACCGACTACGGCTCTTCGCCCGAGTACGAAAACTATCAACGCGAAAATTCGTTTCGAGGCGTTGTGGGCTACGACCATATTCGCCATAATTGGCGAGTAGCTGCAAAGGCAGGATATATCTACACTTGGCTCGGCTACGACTACTCCTACAACAAAGTCGCAACGACTCGTTCCCGAAGCCGCATCAATACGATTTATGCCTCGGTGTCAGGAAACTACTCCTTCGAGGAGGCGAAGGTGTTGTTGTCGGGCGATATTACACTGCACGAGAACTTTGTGCGTTCATCAGACGGTACGGTAGGGTATAGTGCAGACCGTGCCGAACTCTCGGCTGTGGTGTCGGCTCGTTGGCAACCGATTGAGAGATTGGGCGTTGCAGTGACACTGCGAGAAGAGATGTATGGGCGAGAGTGGACTCTGCCTATTCCGGTTGTGGCGGTCGAAGGTGTCGTGTCGAAAAAAGGTAATATAATGCTCCGAGCCTCCGCTTCGCGTAATCATCGTGCGCCATCGCTCAACGATTTGTACTTCCGTCCGGGAGGAAATCCCGACCTTCGCAGCGAAACGGGTTGGAGTTACGATGCCGGTATTTCGAGCGAGGTGGGGCGCAAAGAGATATACAAATTGAAGATGTCGGCTTCGTGGTTTGAGTCGTGGATTGACGATTGGATTTTGTGGTTGCCGACAAATAAGGGCTTCTTCTCGCCCCGCAATGTCAAAAAAGTGCACTCCTACGGCGTGGAGGCACAAGCCTCGCTCTCTGTGCGCTTGGCAAAGGATTGGCGATTGGAGTTGAACGGCTCGGCGGCTTGGACACCTTCGGTAAATATTGGTGCGCCAATCTCGGCAGGCGATAACTCGATAGGCAAGCAGTTGCCTTATGTGCCCCGCTTTTCATCTTCTGTTACAGGGCGATTGTCGTTCCGTTCGTGGTCTTTGTTGTATAAGTGGTGCCATTATAGCGAGCGATTTACAATGTCGAGTAACGATGTAGCCTTGACGGGCAAACTTCCGCCATACTTTATGAATAATATAGAGTTGGAGAAGCAATTTGCCTTCCGTTGGGCAGACCTCTCGCTCAAAGGCACCATAAATAACCTCTTCAACGAGGAGTATATATCTGTGCTGTCGCATCCGATGCCGGGTATCAATTTTGAGATTTTTGTCGGCATACGCCCGAAGTGGAGATAGTACTCCTGTCAATCGGGAAATATTTTGATGTCTACAAAACTTTTCATAACTTTGTAGTTGGTTTAAACGAACTTAATTCAACTAAAAAATACTATGAAAAAAATCGTTATTCTACTATTAGCAACCTTTGCTGTGGTTGGGCTCTCCGCACAGAATATCACAGAGGATGCAAAACGCCGCGCTGCGGAGCTGGTGTCGAAGATGACACTTGAAGAGAAAGTTGATTACATTAGTGGTGGTTCGGGATTCATTATTCGCCGCATTGAGCGTTTAGGTATTCCTAAGATTCGTATGGCTGATGGCCCACAGGGCGTGCGTACCAAATCTAAGAGTACAATGTATGCTTCGGGTATTGCCGCAGCTGCTACATGGAGTCGCGATGCAGTCTACAATATGGGTGTTGGTCTTGGTCAGGATTGTCGCGCACGAGGTGTGCATATCCTGCTTGGTCCCGGTGTGAATATCTATCGCTCGCCTCTCTGTGGTCGTAACTTCGAGTACTTCGGCGAGGACCCATACTTGGCTTCGCAGACTGCAGTGCAGTATGTTAAGGGTGTGCAGAGTCAGGGCGTTATGGCCTGCATAAAGCACTTTGCAGCCAACAATCAGGAGTGGGATCGTCATCACGCCTCTTCGGATGTGGATGAGCGTACTTTGCACGAGATATATCTCCCTGCATTCCGTGCAGCGGTAGAGGAGGCAGGCGTAGGTGCTGTGATGACCTCCTACAATATGATTAACAATGTGCATGGCTCCGAGCATAAGTATTTGAATATCGATGTGCTGCGTAATATGTGGGGATTCGAGGGTATTGTGATGTCGGATTGGCGCTCGACTTATTCGGCTGTAAATGCCGCAAACGGAGGCCTTGACCTCGAAATGCCAAGTGGCCGATTGATGAACAGAAAGAACCTGATGCAGCCTATTGCTGATGGCGTGGTGGATGTTCGCACAATCGATCTCAAAGTGCAGCATATTCTCCAAACGCTTATCTCGTTTGGCTTCTTCGATCGCCAACAGAAGGATGAGAGTATTAGTGAGCATAACCCATTCTCGGAGCAGGCTTCGTTGGATTTGGCTCGCAATAGTATTGTAATGCTCAAAAATGATAATATCCTGCCATTGAAGAGTGGCAAGGTGGCTGTCGCAGGATTTCATACCAAGCGTATCCCTACGGGTGGTGGCAGCGGCTTTGTGCACACATTCAAAAATCTATCCGTAGAGGAGGGCTTGGCTGGTGTTAAGGAGTTCGAAACAATAACCACCAACGATATTATCTTCAACTCGTTGAAAGATAAGTTCTTCACTTCGCGCAACCTCTCGACTCCGGGCTTGAAGATGGATTTCTTCAACAACAAGGAGTTGTCGGGCGAACCTGTATATAGCCGCGTTGCCGAGAAGATTAACCATAGATGGAAGCGCTCGCCAAAGCAGGATGTAGTAAATAGTGATAAATTCTCGATTCGTTGGAGTGGAGTATTTTACAGCAAGAACGACGAGAAGATTGAATTTACACTCGCTGGCGATGATGGCTATCGTATGTTTATCGATGGACAGGAGGTGATAAGCGATTGGGGAGAGCATTCGCTCACACGAAAGAAGTATATCTTCGAGGCGAAGGCTAAGCGTAAGTACGATATCCGCATCGAGTACTTCGATGATACCAGAGATGCTGTTGTTTCGTTGCGCATGTTCGATCACGCTTATGTAGCGAACAATGCTAAGGCGTTTAAATCGGCCGATGCCGTAGTCGTATGCGCAGGTTTCGACTCGCGTAATGAACGCGAGGGCAAAGATCGAGCTTTCGAGATGCCGTATGAGCAGAGCAAGATGATAAACGATATCGCAGCAATCAATCCGAATGTTATCGTCGTGGTGAATGCTGGCGGTGGTGTCGAGATGGAGAGTTGGATGAATAGCGCGAAGGCGATACTTATGGCTTGGTACCCCGGTCAGATGGGAGGTCAGGCTGTAGCTGAGATTATCTCAGGTAAGCTCTCGCCAAGCGGACACCTGCCAATATCTATTGAGCGCAAATTGGAGGATAACCCAACCTATGGAAACTACTACCACAACCTCGAAACAAAGATTCGCAAGAATCCATATAAGCGTGTAACATATAAGGAGGGCGTGTTCCTCGGCTATCGTGGCTACGACCGCAAGGAGGTGAAACCTCTCTTCCCATTCGGCTTCGGTTTGAGTTATGGCGAGTTCAAGTATGACAACTTCAAGGTGTCGGCCGCTGCTGATGGCTACCTCGTGGAGTTCGATGTTAAAAATGTTGGCAAGATGGATGCTGCCGAGGTTGCTCAGGTCTATGTCGGCTACAACGACAAGACTGTACCACATCCTATCAAGGAGTTGAAGGGCTTTGATAAGGTTACTATCAAGAGTGGTGCCACCCACCACTTTGCAATCAATTTGCCTTACAAGAACTTGACCTACTACGATATTATGTCGCGCAATATGGTCGATGCTTCGCAGGATGTAACTATATATGTGGGTTCTTCGGCCGAGACTATTCATTTCAAGCAGCAGGCTACTCGATAGAGTGTAAACCGAAACAGCGTGGTGTGTGTAAGGATATGAATATAGGCAACAAACATAAAGTGTTATTTGTCTGTCTCGGAAATATCTGCCGTTCGCCGATGGCGGAGGAGATTTTCCGCCAAAAAGTCTTTGCAAGGGGCTTGGCAGAGCAGTTTGAAATAGATTCCGCAGGCACCTATTCTGGTCACGCCGGCGAACTTGCTGACCCCCGTATGCGCGAGGCGGCACATTACAGGGGTTACTGCCTTACGCATCGCTCACGCCCATTTCGCGTCAGCGACTTTGAAGATTTCGACCGCATAGTGGTTATGGACGACAGCAACTACGAGCGTGTCTGTCGCCTCGCGCCCGTGCGCGCGCATATAAATAAGGTGTATCGTATGCGCGACTACTTTACAACCTACCGCACTGCCTACGACTATGTTCCCGACCCCTACTACGAAGGTCGTGAGGGCTTCTACCTCGTTATCGATATGCTCGAAGAGGCTTGCGAAGAGTTGCTCAACGAAATAGTCGGGCAGTAAACACTTGCTAAATTGAAAATAAATCGCTATATTTGCAATAACATATCAGCGAAAGAATGTACGATTTTGCACAATAAGGGTAAATAAATACCCCTTCCCGTTTTTCGGGGGGGGGGTATTTTGTTGATATACAGTGAGTTATAAAATAAGAACAATTATAAACCATTAAATCCAAACTATTATGAAAAGATTTTATTTGATTTTATCGCTTGTTGCGATGTTGTTTACCTCGTGTGAGGGTGTCTTTGACAATGGTGCTAACGATGACAATGTCGGTGGTGGCAATGAAGGCGGAGGCTCTGCTAATGGGAAACTCATTACCGCAATTGTAAACTACCCATTAGATGGTGGTGTGCAAGATGCAAGTTCTGTCATCTACCTTTCGTACGATGAGAATGGGCAAATAAAGAGCATTCAGTACACCGATATTGAGGATAACTATCCAACAAAATCAACCTTGCAGACGATTACTTACAGCACGCCTATAACAATCACAAGTGAGGTGCAGGAGATTGTGAAAGATACCGATCCCAATAGAACCATTTTATACAAGAGCAAAGGTGCAAGTGGTGTAGCGTACTTGAATAGTTTGGGCTTCCTATCTTCACTCTCTTATGGCGAGTATTATAGTTGCTCTCTTTCGTACGATGCTACAACTCACAGAATATCCGCCTATACCGGAGGAAGTGGTTATACTATGCCGTTTACTTGGGAGAATGGAAATATTACGAGTTTTGATAACGAGGCTACTTTATCATACACTGATACACCTGCAACTTGGGGTGGCTTTGATTGGTTCTTTATGATGGCAAATGGTGGAGAGGTGGAGCGATTGCCTATCTACACAATGAATACCAATCACGGTTTGCTATCGAAAAATCTCCCAAGCACAATTACAGTAGATGGAAGGGTAGGCGAATTTTCCTATACTTTTAATGACGATGGTAGCCTATCTGCTGTTAAGTTTGGTGAAGATGTCTTCGAGTTTTTCTATGAGGGCGAAGTTGCTCCTGCGTGGCGGTGGGAAGAGTTTGACGAAATTGTAGAGGCTGAATAGTTGTATATACTATATATATTATATAATAATAGGCATCACCCAAATTCGGTGATGTCTATTTTTCTCCCTATTACCCCTAACGCCCCTAACGCCCCTAACACCCCTATTAGCCCCCTTCTCCTCTTAATTATTAAATTTTTTGAAAAAATCTTTACTTGTAAGTTATTGATAACGAAGAAGGTGCAAGAAAAGGCTCAAAAATTGTAGAAAAAAGTGCTAAAAACATTTGGAAGTGTCATTTTTTTGCCGTTACTTTGCACCCGCTTTCGCACCTGAAAATGGTGTTTGAGAGTGGTAAGAGAGGGGTTCTGAAAAATTTTTTGAAAAAAGTTTCCGAAAAATTTGGAGGTTACAAAAAAACACCTTACCTTTGCACCACTTTCGCGCTAATAAAACAGCGAGAGGGCAAAAACAGAAAGAGCGGGGCGTCTCGAAAAGAGATTGCGACCAATCAAATAGAATGCGTTCTTTGAGGTATTTGAGCAGCTAAATAAGTTTTCCTTCACTTCGCAAGAAGTGATATTTCAAAACAATACCTTTGAGATAAGAGCTAAGATTTAATTAATTCTTTTTTTTACAATGGAGAGTTTGATCCTGGCTCAGGATGAACGCTAGCGGCAGGCTTAACACATGCAAGTCGAGG
>JAZSOV010000104.1:0-1627 GCA_045537095.1 Alistipes sp. | reverse complement strand
GACCTTGCTACCATTGCCCGTCTGCAACCGTTGGAAGATAAGTGGCAAGCAAAATGTGCAGCATATGAGGCAAAAGAACGCGAAGAGGAGGGCGAGGATTACTATTTCAAAATAGCAAATCACCTTCCGCTTGCCAAGGAGTTACGCGAGCAAGAGGAGGCTCGTGCCCGCTTTGAGGCAATGACCGAGGAGGAGCGACAAGCCGAAATAGAACGCCTCGATAAAGAGTGGGAAGAGGAGGATAAAAATTGGGGCAACGAGCCAGTCCACGGAATGAAGCGTGAGGATTGGAATGCCTATGTAGGTGCGCACGATAGGCAAAAACACGATATGATTATGTGCGAATTGCCGTGGGGTGGTGATTATGATTGGTCGGATATCTTCTTTATCCTGAAATTCAAAATCGAGCGAATGATTGAATATTGGGAGCAGTTCGGACATTGTCGAAATGGACGTTATGTGGTAAGTACAATGCGTACAGCCTGCCGCCTTATAGAAATAGTCCTCAAAGATGGGAACGAGTGTGGTAATTGCGAGCATTTCCCTTATCGGGTAAACCTGCGCAATGCCGATAGGTTCAAAATATTTCACGACCATAAAGGTCTTATTTACAAAGGCGACAAGCAAAGAGTACGTTACAACAAAGCGTATTGCATTTTGTTCAAATACTTGGAGTTTCATATGCATAATTGGTGGGATTAGTTATGATTGAGTGTATTAGATTTCGTTCGGTTTTGTCCTTTAATGAGGCGATAAAAGAGGAGTTTGTTACTATAATTTGGGATGATGTAACCGACCGCTGGGGGGCAGATTTCACACCCGATATAGAGGCTCGAATACAAATGGAACTGGACACCTTCGAGCAGGTGGATGGGTATATGGAATACCTCTATTTCGTGTGGCGTGTGGTCATTGAGAGCAATTTCTTTGTGATGCCTTATCGCACTCTTGCCCACGCATCGGCAGTGTGTTATGCGCTGGGAATTACGGAGGTTGACCCCATTCGTTTGGGGCTTGACTTCAACCGCTTTATGCAGACCGACAAGCCCCGCTTCGTTGAGATAGGTTTGGCCACCAATGCTACAAAATCGCAGATTCAAACCGAGATTATGAACCTCTATTTTGATGAGGATAGGGAGCGTTTAGGTGAACGAGAACTCAATGATGACGCCCCTGCGTTGATAATTTATCCGAGCCAACGCACAGCACAACTATTCGGCTACTTGAATGAGGTGGTAGATTTTCTCTATATCCCGATGGACGACCCTGCAACATTCCGCACTCTGCTCCGTTCGGAAGACTTGACGGGCGTATATGGATGTAATCCGAATACCGTTTTGCAGGAGTATCTGCAGCAGGCCAAGCCGCAATTTGAGGATTTGATACCGCTCTGTACAGAAAGTATAATGAATTTTCCGACCACCCTGAATTTTCCAACCAACCGCATCTATACTTCTCGCAAATATGGCATCGCGTGGGAGCCACGGTTCGCACCAGAGGTTGAGGCGATATTGAGTGAAACGTGCGGAGAAATACTCTACAACGAACAGGTCTATGCCCTTGCCGAACTTGTAGGCTATACACCGAGTGAGGCAGAGGGACTTCGCAAGGTGCTGACTGCTCGCAA